>JBBTUG010000013.1:0-2051 GCA_038063895.1 Patescibacteria group bacterium
GGGATTCTCGCGGTCTGTTCATGGAACGAATAAACTGGGTCACTCTTTTGCTGTGTCTGGGGAACCTCTTTTTATGGGGGATTTCAGGGTTTGATGAGCCGCAAGGAAACCCGGAAAAGCTTAAAGAAGAAATCAACCGCCTTGAAAAAGAAATGCCGGAACTTGAAAAAAGCTCGGCCTGGCTGCAGAGAGGACAAACCGCCTTAAATGAAGTGCCCGCCGAAGACGCCAAGAGCTTTACAAACCGTCTTCAAGCTCTGGCCAAGGTTTGGAAATTCACATTACAGGAAACGGCACAGACCGGGGAACACCCGGTTTATATCACTCTTTCAGGGGTTGGAAATTACCGAGCCACTGCCAATCTGCTTCGAGAAATCGGAGTAAATCGGGCCGTTCTCCTAAACAAGCTTTCTTTGTTGGTACAAGATGATTTACTGGTTAACACCCATTTGGAAATGATCGTGAGAACCGGCCCATGGCAAGGAACCAACATCTCGAAGGAACGGGTTGAACCGCTACCGGAGCACGTTCAACCGCTTACCCTCGGAAGTGTTGATCTATTCGGGCGAGAAGTCGTGCCTGAACAACGAACGATCGGAGCGCCCAAAATTCGGTATTTGGGCTTCTACTCAGGCAAAGGACAGCCTACGGGAATCATTGAGGAACAGTTAAAAAGCATGTTGGTTCAACCAGGGGATCGCACCCCGAGCGGGTTACGGATTGAATCTATTACGCCGGAAATTCTTGTGGTTCGTGCCACTACCGGAATGGGACAAGAATGGAAAATATCTTTAGAAAAATCTCGATAGGGTTTCTTTTCATGACCAGCTTGATCGTGGGGACCCCCGCGAAAGCGGAGGTTTTAAAGCTCTCGGAAGCCCCGTTGAGTCAAATCATCGAGCTTTATTCAAAAGCCACCGGGAGGAACGTGTTTGTTGACGAAGCGGTTCAGCAACAACGAAAAATCACCGTTCATCTGCAAGACATGAATATTGAACAGGCTTTCGGCATCGTTCAGAAAACTATCGGGTTGGAAAGTTGCTTGATCGGTTCGAACACGCTGCTTTTGTACCCGCCGGATCGGGCGCAACGATACCGGCCGGAAATGAAACCCGCCATTTTTCGAACCCCCATCGGGATCGATGCGAAGTGGTTCTTGGGAATCATCAATAGTCTGGTACCGGGTTTAAAGACCGCCACGGCCCCCGGAGACCAACGAGCAATTATGCTGTTTGGCCCGGCAAATGACATGAGCAAGGTCGAAGATTTATCAAAGAAATTGCCGGAACTGCAGACCAAGCAAAAAAGCCTTGCCATGTCGGAAGCTGAAGCCAAGTTGATCACCAAGGAACTGAAAAATGAAGACCTTGAAACGGAGAGCAACAGCGGGGGCTTGACCTGGAAAGGCGCTCAAGAGGCGGTTCAGAAATTTCAGGAACGTGTTTCGCAGTGGCGGAAAATAAACACTTGGGGAAGCGAGGTTTTCACCCCAGAACATCTGGATTCCCAAAAAGTATTCAAGGCTGCCGAAGCCGCGAAAGGGCGGACGATTATCGGCGACCTCGGGGGAACCGGTTCAATTCTCATTGAAGGGCCAATTGCCGACCGAGGGAGATTGTTAGTCATTCTTCAAAAACTGGATCAACAAGCCAGGAAACAACGAAAGGAACTGTTGCTTGGCGAAATGAAACCGGAAACCGCGAAAGAAGCCTTGAAAGGGATGGGAGTAGAAAGCGTTGGTGATCGGCAAATCGTGCTTATCGGGAGAACCGCTGCGCTGGAAGATGCCGCCGCGATTCTAACCAGTTTGGGAAAGAAGAAAAAGCAGGCGCTCATTCAATTTCGCCTGGCGGAGATCGCAAAGTCGAAGTTAAAAACCCTCGGCATCGATCTGGACAAGAACGCCTACAGTTACAGCGAAATCAAGGATTTTCACCCCAAAGACACGCTACCACTGTTGTTGCGGGTTTTGCACGAGGGGAAAGACGGAAAAATCTTAGCCCAACTTTCCTGGAAAACCTCCTTTTTTCTTGGAAAATTTCCCAATTTTC
>JBBTUG010000014.1:0-33071 GCA_038063895.1 Patescibacteria group bacterium
TGAAAGAATTCCCCAAATTTACTCCAGAAACCAACAGATAACTTTACTTAAACCAAAATGATTTGATCACGACAGAACCAAGTTCACCCAAAACTTGGTTCTTTCCTTTTCTCACTTTCCCCTCTCTTCCCCCTCACATCCTTACCATCCTCCCCCCTTTTCCCCCAAATACTCATTTCCCTTCCGATCGGAAGCCAAACGAGTATTTGCAATTTAGCAATTAAAGCTTTTGCTCTTGATCAAGAGTAAAAGCTTTAATATCTTTTAATATCCGAGATAATCAGCTTCTCTATCCGCGTGAATTAGTTCCCAAAACAAAAAAAACCGCGCTAAGGCTGCCATCAACGCGGTTAATAATATTTTCCAATAAAGCCAAAGCTCACGGCAGAACCAGCGACCAGCCGGGCCGGATATAGTTCGGATCGGTGATGACATCCTGGTTGGCGCTGATCAGAGCCGGAAGTTTAATCCCGTACCGCTTCGCGATCGCCCCCATCGTATCCCCGCCCAAAACCGTGTAATACCTTGGCCCGCCGGCGGCTAGACCTTCCTGCGGAGGCAGGTCGAGGCGCAACCGATTGGTCGGGATTAACCCTTCCTGCCCGTTAATTAGCCGCACGTACGCCCACCGTCCGGAAACCGTAGAAAAACGATCGGAATCGCGAAGGACAGTGCGCACTGTGACCGCAGTACCTTTCGCCAAGTTAACAATGCAGGACCGCCGACCATTTTGGAACAACCCGGCGTCGATCAGCGGATAGACCGTTGCGAGAAACGCCGTGACTTTATCCTCGCCCGAACCGAGGCGGATTGCGCGATTCACCCCGCCGGTCCGGAACCAGTCGGCTTTTATCGATTGTCCGGTACAGTCTTTTTCACCCGGCAAATTAGGGTCAAGGTATTCAATCCCCAACCGGTCCGCCGGAAAGAGCCAGTGCTCACCGCCAATGTTGTCAAACCAGCCCGTGACCCAGCGGTTATCGCCCGTAATTGCGCTGGGACCATTCACCCGGAAAACCGTCCCGGGGTTCAGCATCGGTCCGTAAACCACCCGAGCGTGGTTGGAAACAAGTTCATCGTCCACCACCGGAAACGCGCGCTGCACGAAAAATAAGGTGTTGCCTTCGTAAAGTTCCGCGGCAATGTCCGGACTCGGCGTTCCCGCCAAGTACCACTCAGAATCCGGCTCAACCCCACGCTCGGCCGCCGCCGAGAAAGGCAAAACGGCCACCAGCGCCAGGACTAGAACCAAAACGTAAAACAATCGCCTTTTCATCTCTACCCTCCTACCTTCTGTTAGTAACAGGGCCGAAAAACGCTAAAACCCCGTCCCTGCCTTGTATACCACGCCCCTTTCCCAAAATCAAATTCCTTTCTAAATCAGTGTAAATCCGTGTTCCCTATCCCTGAAAATCAGTTCCCAATAAAAAAAGAAACCGCTGGAAAAAAATCCCAGCGGTTATAAAATGATCATCAGTCTTGCCTGGCCTAAACGACAACTTCCGGCTTTTGAAAAGTCGTGAAGGGCACCGGTGCCGGCGGCTCATTCAGCTTATTTTCCGCCCAGATACAAAGTCCCCCGATTTCCAAATCCTCCAGCGGCAACTGCCCACACAAAACTGCCTCCCAAAGATCAATCACTTTGAAAGACGTCGCCATCAGGGCCAAAGCCAGCTCCGCAGCTAATTTTTCCCGCGGAATCAGTCGGACTTCCCACGCCTTTCCCCTGCGTTTCAGGCAAACCAGCCGGCTGTCCGATCCAAGGGAGTGAAAGACTGCCAAAACGGCCGGAGTTAAGCCGTCAGCTCCGTCAAGATCCGCCAACTGCCGGCGCAAATTCCGGAAGTACGGCCAAGTGATAACCGCCGTTCCGATCAAGATAAGGAGCGGAATTAGGATGTAAATCCCCAACATCCGCCATTCAGCCATTCCGAAAACCCCCGCCGCCAAAACAAGCATTACCTCGATCGCGGCGACCAGGATAACCAACGTCCACCAAAGCCGACGATCATCAGCCATTGCCTGAAGAACCCTCTCCCGGCTCATTGTCCAATCCGGACGATAAGGAATCTTGGCTTCCCGTAAAGCCGACACGGCAAAGGATTCGCCACTATCTGTAATGGTTGCCATCTCAACCTCCTTCACCCTAATCTTGGGTTATGTTATTAGACTTATATCATATCCGCACCCGCTCGGCAAACGAAGTGCTTGCATCAACCCGCTCCCCCTGCTATCCTAACCCGGCTTTGTCAAATTGATTAGGCACGACAAGAAAAGGAGAAAGGGATGATCAGACGCGCAATTCCCGGAGATATAGTTTATATCCACCGGATGATGGAACAAGCCGCCGGCGTGGGCGAGCTGGAGCTTAAGGAACAGACGGTGGTCCGGCGCAACCGTGACCAATACTGGGTAACAGTCGCGAATGGAGTGGTTACCGGGATGGCGCGGTTTATGCCGTACAGCCCGAGACTGGGGGAAATTCTCAGCTTCTTCGTCCCAGCCAACCATCAGAAAAAGGGGTATGAGCCGCTACTGCTGAGGGCGTGCCAGGAAGACGCGGTTCGGTTAAGGATCGCCCGAGTTCTAATTGTCACTAAGGAAAAGAAATTAGTGAAGCGGGTAGACTTCCGGTTGGCCACGCCGACGGAAAGGCTGCCATTTTTTTGGACCCCAAGGGAATTCAGTTTCCAAGCCGATTCCCACCTCCGCGCGGCCGTCAAAGAGGACATCATCGCCATTTGGGCGCTGATTGAAAAAGCCGCCGACCACAGGCTCCTGCGGCCGCGGTCAATTTTATCCGTGGAACAGCATTTGGGAGAGGCGGTCGTGGCTGTCAATGGGCTGGGTGAGGTCGTCGGAACGGCATTTCTTGAGGTGTACGCGCCGGAGACGGAGCTTCAGCCGGATTTGGCGGAAATTAGATCCCTTGTGGTCGCGTCCGAGGAAAGTTCCAAAGGCTTCGGCCATGCCCTCGTAAACGCTCTAAAAGACCGGGCGTTAAAACGCGGGGTGAAGGAGCTAATGGCAGTTACCTCGCGGGATAAGTTTTTCCGCAGTTTGGACTTTAGGCGGACAACGCAAGGCGAAGCGTATTTTTGGGAACCGGAACCGAACAGTCTTTCCGTTCGGGCTTAGAATCAACCTTCCACGAGGTCGCCTCGTGTAAATGTAAACTGGATATTTACCGTTCGAGCCTGCCTGCGCAGGCAGGCGTAGCGAGAACCTCTTCTCGGACCTTCTCACCTCGTTCGAAGGGTCAGAAACAAAAAAACCGTGTCGCATTTAGCGAGACGGTTTTATTTTTTTATTGTCCCTGTTCTTTAAACCTCTGCCAGAATTCGGTCCAATAAAGTGTTTGGCGGCACTCTTCGGTAACTGATGCTATCTCTTCGTCTAAAGCCGCTGCCATCTTTAACGCCCCCGGACTATCTTTCCACTCTTTCAGGAACGCCATTACGGAAAGCGCCTCTCTTTCCCCGTTGGCTAAAAGGATGTGGCCATCGCCAATGTAGCGTGAGAGCCAACCGTATGCCCCCTCAAAAGGAACAAAGTTCCAGCCCAATTCCGTCTGGCTGTAAAACTGCCATAGCAGAAGAACGTTGCCAGGCACGGAGCCAAATTGCACGACCCACAACGCCATGGTCTTTTCCCGGTGCCGGGCAATTTTCTGCCTCAGGCGACGCTCGATCAATAAACGGCACCCGGCGATAACCGCCAGATACAGGATTAACGCCACTAAAATAATAAGATAGTGGGCGGTTAATTCTTTTGCCAAAGGAACTGGCCAAAACAGTAAATAAATCCCGCCGATTAGGACCGGAGAAGTCAACACGCTTACAGTTGATACCCGACCACACAGGGCGAGCCTATCCTGCATTGTCTTTAGGGACTTCCGCCACATACACCCATCCGATACGGCGTATCCGATTAAATAATCCCAACTCAGTACTTCTTCTCCGGGTTGGAACATTCTTCCCCCTTTCTACCCGAAATCACTAAATGTCCGGTGTGGGAATACTATAATTCTTATCGGCTGGAAAAGTCAAAAAAGAGGAGTTCTCTATCCCTCGCAGGGTAAGTGGTTTCTCGTGGCAACCCGCAGCTCCGAGGCTGTTCAAGACTTCGCTTTTAAGATAACGGCCGTCTCGGAGCGAGGTTTAGCGGTGCGGAGAACCAAGCTTGGGATTAGTACCGAACCACGCAACCGCGGCCACGAAAACCACGACCCGAGAGGGCTTCCTAAATTTGCGTAAATCATTGGCTTCAAGGACAGTTGGGTTTCGGGAAAAGCTTCATTTCTTCCGGCATCAAACCAGCACCAATCGGATTATATCCGTCGCAAATCTCACTCCCATCCTTATAACCGTCCCCGTCCGTATCGGCTTTCAAAGGATCGGTTCCATAAGTTGTTTCGAGAAAATCTGGCAACCCATCATTATCACGGTCGAGGTTCGGATCGGGTGGGGGGGTTAAACCGGGAGGGGCGGTCGGCGGCGGGGTAGGAGCGGCCGTCGGTTTTGGTGTCACACTGGGCGTGATAGTTGGTTCACCGGGGGTTGGGGTTGGTGTAAGTAACTGGTCTAGCGTAACCGCATCCACCGGCTCAACCACACCCGCCAGCTCACCAAACTTACGGAAGTTAAGGTCAATAAACGTACTCCCGTTACTCCCCTCCCGCTCACCCGTGAAAGTTATTCGGTACGGAAGACTGTCCTCCCGACCAAGGTACAGTTCCCCGCTTAAGTTTTTTAGCCGGGTAATACTGGCCCGGAGCGGATCGTCATTATTAACCTTAGCTACGGCCGTACTATCTAATGTAATTGGATAGCGGTCGGTCTTTATCCCGTCCAGCAATACTTCCGTTTTCTTCCCGCCGATTTTAAGTAAACCTACGATTTCGTTAAGAATATTAAAACTGCCGGGATACCCCGATTTCAGCCAGCGGTTTTTCAGCTGCCCGGTGCCGGTGGCCTCCAGACCGGGATAATTAGTTAACTGAAGATACAGATTGGTAGTCGAAAATAGTAAATCCCCGGTGAGCGGACTGGCCGTGCTTGGAACATCTTTCGCCCCCGGAGCGTTGTTCAGCGTGAAGAAAAGTGAACCGCGGCGGCTGGTCGCGTTATCCCCGTCCACCATAGAACCGGTAATCTCAATGGCTAATTTTCTCGGGGCGGACGGATCGGCCGGAACCGGAAGGAGTTGGCGGAGAGGGCTAGGCATAGCGGATAACAGAGCTGGTGGAATCTCGGTTTCTAAACGGCCGTAGAATTGATACGATTTCGCCGCCGTTATTTTTTCTCCGGTGAGTTGTAAAACATTTTGGGGCTTATGCGTCAATTGGCCGTAAGCGAAAACCCCCCCGAGAACCGCCACGAGAAGTACTAAAACAATAATCAGCACCGCTACGATCTTTTTTCCCGCAATAGATTTAATATTTATCCTCTGCGCCACTCCGGAAGGGATTCCGGTGGAAGTTATTGTCGGGGTGACGGAAGCCGTCTCTGCCGGAACAGAACTAAGCGGTGTCGCTGAAGCGCCAAGCACAGGGTTTCCGGACGGCTGGCGGGTTTCTTCGCTCCATTGTTGAATTTTGGCCGGCTCGGCACTTATCGGTGGACTCGGATTTACAACGGGGGGTGTCTCCAGAACGGCGAACGCTTCTTCGACATCAGCAACATTCCAGCCCTTAGCGATTAGGACACTTTTAACTTCGGGAGCAAGCGCTCCGTTTTGGAGTTGCGCGCGGATGTACTCAACTAGGGCAGGTGTAATCATTCTTCGCAGAGATATTATAGAACAAGTTATAATGCAATACCACCACTGATTGAATCAAAATAAAATTATGGTAAACTTTAGGAGCTTCGAGGGCTGTTAGCTCAGTTGGTTAGAGCGCGACACTGATAATGTCGAGGTCCGTGGTTCGATCCCACGACAGCCCACCACCACACCCCATAGTTTGACATTCCTTTAGTTTAGAAGTACAATAGCTGCCTGAGCACCAAGAGAGAAAGATCGATTTATGCCTTTCTAATGGGCAGGTTTTGTTTAGAGGTCGAAACCTGTGCTTCATAAGTAGCTTAGCTTTCGGTCAGAAACAGTCAAATCAAAATAAATCGTTTCCAAACCAATTGCTGGCAGTTAGTTCCAGCAGCACACTGAAGGAGGAAATTGTAATGGGAGCACATGTTTCGGAGGAGTTTAAGATCGACGATCATGGGAAACACCTAGCCTTGACATCGTCTGATGGTGTTTTGCGTCTGCACCTCAGTCGGGACAGGGTAGGTGGCCGAGTTAAAGATATTCTCGATGCCACCTTTAATCGAGACGGGGCAACCAAACTTCTCGAGGCGATGCGAGAACTGAAAGAACTTGGGGGTTACCCCAATACTGATCTCGAAGATTGGCACCATGTGCCCTTGACGAGCAAAGTCACAATAAGCGTCAAGGGGGGAAGTTGCTACAGGGAACCTTACGAGATCTCGTATCTTGGTGGCGACGAAGTTCACTTCACCGACACCAAATTCGTAGAGCTCATAGGGTTTGTGGAAAGATTTCTCGACGAGGAGTGTGCGCGATGAAGAAAAGAAAGCTTAGGCTCGCTGCGTTTCGCCGCTTTTGGGTAACGTAAAGCAGTTTTTTGAACTAAAGGCTCTGATTTCGCAAGGAATCGGAGCTTTCTTTTTTTATAATAAAAGTAATTAATTACTTAACACCGAACCTAACGGGGAACTTAGTACTAAGCTGGTAACCAAATCGGGAATATAAATATCCTCCGTCGCCGTAACAAAATAGTTCTGAAGGTCCTCTAAAATAGTCCATCAGCCCTAATTTACCGTCCCTTTCCCAATTCCACTAAACCCTTCCCTATAGTTTCCTCGCGAGGTTATCAATTTACACCTTAACCCCGCCATTTTAATTTCACAAATAACTCGTCGATCGACGGGAAATAATTGAAGACTGTAGTAATAAATCGAAAAAGAGTTTGACACGAGGCTTATAATCTGCTAAAACTCCCTTTGGTCTTTGCTTTTGACCTCACACAGTTCAGAGAGGAGGAGCTACTGTCCAACAGTGACTGCGGGTTTTTATTCGTCCGGTGTATGGATCACCGGTTAAACGACGTCTGGGTCCGGTTTTTAGGGACTTTTGGTCTCAGACCGGAACGGACTGATTACGATGAGCTGCGGATTGCCGGCGGGGCAAAAAACGTAGCGGAGGTATTGGCGCACCTGAAGGTGGCGTTTAACAAACACGGAGTCCGGAAAATCATTCTCACTGTCCACGAAGATTGTGCTGGTGGCGCGGTGGAAAATGATTTGTTCCGAGCACGGGCGGAAATTCGCAGCGCCAACTATATTGGCCTGGAAGTCCGTCTTTTCTATTTCTACCGCTCCGGCAGTAAGTGGGCCTGGCGCGATATGACCAATTAGAAATTAGTTCAACTTACGAGGATATCCCAAAAGGATATCCTTTTTTTAACGTAAAAAGACGATGGAGAATAGAGGATTGAGAATAGTGGTTGAAGGTTGAAGGTTGAAGGTAGAATCCAACTTCTATTCTCCATCTTCCACTTCTATCTTCCATCATCTATCACCCACCGTCGATTTTTGATCTTTGATATTTAATATTTGATATTGTACTCTTACGTTGATGCCCACTTCCGAGACCCACGCCCACTGGGAAACTTTCTACCGCGAAAAGCCGGTTTGGGCGATCGGCTGGCTGGAGCACCCCGACGATTGGCTGCGACAACTGATCACCGACGGAACCATCCGGAAAGGAACCGCGTTGGACCTCGGTTGCGGGGCCGGCGATAAATCCGTCTATTTGGCGAAAAACGGCTTCTCCGTCACCGGCGTTGACATCTCCCTCACCGCCCTGCGGGAGGCTAAAGCATTAGCGCAAAGAGCTGGCGCGACCGTTGAGTTCCGAATGGCTGACGCCGCCAATTTAGTCATTCTTAAAAAACCCTTTACCTTTGTCCTCGACTTCTCAACATTTCACATTATCTCCGAAGACGTGCGGACCGATTATCTGAATGAAATCTTCCGCCTGACCAAACCTCCATCAACCCGTCATTCTGGGGAGTCCGCGACTCCAGAATCGGATCCCGGACGAAGTGGCATTGCTTCCCAACTTTTCCTCCACGTCTTCAGCAAACGCGACCCGAACCACACACTCGGCTTTTTCCGCTCGGATACGACGAAGGAGATCACCTATGCCTTCGACAAAACAGACATCGATCGTCTATTCGGAAGTCATTTCAAAATTGTTCAGTCCCAACCCTCCGATTTTACCATCAACAACAAAAAACTGTATTTTGATGAGTATTTGATGGAGAGGTTGTAGTTCCGAAAAAATGAAGTTAACGGCCTCGGAAGGCCGCCATGATAGACCCCGACTCCCGGAGTGGTTGATGGCGTTGACTTCCCGCTGCCGCAATAATTCCCGCCCGGATAAAAATTGGGCACAAAATTCCGCCGTAAAATCACAAATTACAAGAGAATATTGGTAAGTAAGAAGATACTTATATCCCGCTTGGGAGTCCACAGGAAAAGTATAACATGGTGATAGCTTGCCACTAAATTACCCCTTTACCCTTCTATTATACCACTTTTTCCCCTTTTTGTCAATTCTATAGGTTTACGTATGCAGACTTAGGGATTGAGCTTTTCATCGGCGTAAGACCTATTCACCGCTGTCTACCGCCACTGCCCAGCCAGCTATTCTCGGCCTTGTCAAAAGACGTTTCTAGGTGTACACTATGGGTGGTTATCGAGTTAATCGGCACTTTAGACCTAGTTATCTGAAAGGAGGAATTAATTAATGTACAACTCGACTGTTAGTGACATCGCCCAGCAGATGGGAGTGGCGGAAGACCTAAATTGGGGGAATAAACGCCAAGAGCTGGAGATCAAACTAGCCGGAACCGCTTACAAGCTTATGGGACTGGCAATCGGATTGTTAATTGCTTTCTTGGCGATTTCGTTCCTGATGCCAGAGGGGGCAGGGCGCTTTGTGGCACTATTCGTGTGGGCCGTGGCTATGGGCATCACCGTCGAACAAAGTCTTCGGTTCAAAAAGCAGTCCTTGGCTGAACGGGCGGCTAGCAATAAGGAGTTGGGTGGGCGGATGCCTTTCTGCGTGGCGGTATTGACCGTCCGGACCGTGCCCAACCGATTGATTGCCTTCCTCCGTTTTGGCCAACCGGCGAATAGACATGAGTACCGGATCACGACAGCGCAGGGCATCGCTGGGGCGCTTTCAACTTATGTCTCCCACAACCCGAGCCGCTACCTTCTCGTCGGGGTTTTCGAACGCGGCCGGCTGGCTACAGTCCAGGATTTGGAGAACCTTCTCCGAAGCACTCTCATCCTGTACTTCGCCCGCAAAGTTGGCGGCAACTTGCTCTTACCCCCGCCACCGCTTTTGGATGAGTTGCGGGAAATCGAGCGAAAAAGCACAGTGCCCGGCTCGATGCGGTAATTTTAGTAAACAAAAAAACTGTATTGGAACTTCCAATACAGTTTTCTTTTTATCCATGTAAAATCGGCTTCGCCATCCGCCAAAGGCGGATTGACTCGCCTCGCTGAAGCTTCGGCGAAGCGGGTGCTCATTAAATTCGCTCCGCTCATTAAGTGATCAGTCAACAAAAAACCACGGTTTTATCCGTGGTAAATATTGTCCGTGCTTAAGTGACTTAAAAGCGAGAAGAACCGTTTATTACATTTAAAGCTTATGTAAAGAACTTACCGAACAAAGGGTGTGAGACCCCTTCGCTTTTGGAAACAGGTGGGGTGGTTAACCGGTCACCTGGACCCCCGCCGATATAATCGACGGGTCTAAAGCCTCCTACAAGTTATCTTCCGGAAATCGAATCCTTAGACTCGAAATCAGAAAAAAATTTAGAAAGGAGGTGATCCATCCCCAGATTCCCCTAGGGATACCTTGTTACGACTTAGTATTAATTATCGGATTTACCTTCCCCCGCATCACGCCCTACGAAAGTTCTCATTGTTCAATTACTCGGCTAACAAAAAATTTTGGAGTAATTTTTTAGTGAGTTGTCTCTCTCATAGAGCTGGATGCGGGGTTCGGGTACCTCCGACTTTCCCTACTTGACGGGCGGATTGCGATAGTTAAAGGTTACTTCGCGTTCCCACCGAGCGAGCGGCTTTCCCGCACTCGGCGAGCCCCAAGATTCATCTGCGATTTTAGTTTGGTTATTTCTTTTACAACTTCCCCCGGTTTAAGGTGGTCTCTATTTTTAAAGAGCACCGCGATTCGGCGAAAAATTAAATAATTCTTCTTTTTGGCGCTTTGCAAAGAATGTTTATCAAAGAAAGGAATTAAGACTTCATGGATATCTCTTTGCGCATTAATCTCGAACCGATAACAAACAGAGTGGTTCAAGCGTTTCTCCTTCTGGAGATAAATCGCCCCGCAACCAAAGAACTTCTTAACCTTCTCGAGAAGTTTCAACTCGTCTGCCCGCATTTTAATGTAAAAATGCGTTTCCACCGAGAAATTCACCCGAAATAAACTTTTGTCGGGTGGGCGGAGATTAACGTAAAAACATCCTTCGCCATCAGTTAAACCAACTATATAATCTGCAGATATCATCTTAGGTTGTTTCCTTCACCGCTGCGTCAAGAAAATTATATCTTAATTTCCTTGAAAAACAAACGGCTACTATGAAAACAGCTGACTTCTCTAAAAGCAATTAACCTTTTCTTCTTTTAGAGATCTCCCTGGGTTACTCTATAAGCTTTTCCGGGCATGCTTGAAAGGCTTTTTTAAAGATCTTCCCCGTAACACACCGGCACGGGTCGATCAGCCTTTTTCTATCAAGCCTGTCTTTTGCCTCAGACCCTCCAGCCATCTCCTCGCGGAAAATGGCCTGTCATATTTTTTTGGCTACCTCGCTATCCGATTCGGACAACGGGATCGGATTTTAACCGATTAGTTTATAAAGCTGCCAGGCGCGCTTTTCTTAAATGTGTACAAGACCCGAGAACGTATTCACCGCCGCATGGCTGATCGGCGGTTACTAGCGATTTCGACTTCATGGGGTCGAGTTTCAGACCCCAATCTGAACTGGCCCACTGTTTAAGGATTTGCTCCGTCTTACGACGTGGCTGCCTATTATCAGTGGGATTGTAGCATGTGTGTAGCCCCAGGCATAAAGGCCGTACTGACTTGACGTCATCCCCGCCTTCCTCCGCGTTGCCACGGCAGTCCCGCCAGTGTGATACAACTGGCAGTAAGGGTTGCGCTCGTTAAGGGACTTAACCCGACGTCTCACGACACGAGCTGACGACAGCTATGTAACACCTGTGCAATCATCCTTGCGGATCATCCACCGTTTCCGGCGGACTAAACGAATGCATGTCAAGCCTGGGTAAGGTTCTAGGGTCATTATCCTATTAAACCACATGCTCCACCGCTTGTGCGGGTCCCCGTCAATTCCTTTGAGTTTTAGCCTTGCGGCCGTACTCCCCAGGCGGCTCGCTTAACGCGTTGGCTTCGACAGTGAACCCCGAAGGACCCACTATCTAGCGAGCATAGTTTACGGCGTGGACTACACGGGTATCTAATCCGTTTCGCTCCCCACGCTTTCGTGTCTCAGCGTCAGTTTCCAGCCAGAAAGCTGCCTTCGCCTTTGGTGTTCCCCACGATATCAACGGATTTCACCCCTACACCGTCGGTTCCGCTTTCCCCTCTGGACCTCTAAGCCGACCAGTATTTCCCGCCAGTCCAAAGTTAGGCTTTGGAATTTAACAGGAAACTTAATCAGCCGCCTACACACGCTTTACGCCTAATAAATCCGGGTAACGCTAGCCCTCTACGTTTTACCGCTGCTGCTGGCACGTAGTTAGCCAGGGCTTCATCCTCGCCCGTCCTCCGGACAAGAGCCACTAATCTAAAGCTAAAGATCCGCAATCGGAGAAAATTTCTCGTTCCGATTTGATCTGTTTACTAAAAAACTAATAACTCTAGTCCGAAGGACAAAGCAATTAAGTGGTTTACGACCCGAAGACCTTCATCCCACACGCGGTGTCGCTGCATCAGACTTTCGTCCATTGTGCAAGATTCCCGATTGCTGCCATCCGTAGATGTGAGGGCCGTGTCTCAGTCCCCCTCTGGCTGTCCGTCCTATTAAGACCAGCTACCCGTCATAGCCTTGGTAGGCCGTTACCCTACCAACTAGCTGATAGGCCGCGAGCCCGTCTCCGACCGGTTTGCACCTTTACTCGCCGTTAAGGCGAGACCATCAGATATTAGCCAGCCTTTCGGCCGGTTGTGTCTGTGTTGGAGGTTGGTTCTCACGTGTTACTCAGCCGTTCGCCGCTAACCTCGCGCACAGCGCGGGAAATTCAAAATTCAAAAGGGGCTGACGTCATTGCGAGTGTCGCCCCAGGCGACCGAAGCAATCTCATTGAGATCGCCACGTCCGTCTGTCGACGGTCTCGCGATGACGCTGTTGCGTCACTTTTGACTTAAATTCCCTGTGCTGCGCACAAGATCCGCTCGACTTGCATACCTTAGGCACACCGCCAGCGTTAACCCTGAGCCAGGATCAAACTCTCATATAAGTAACTAATGACTAGTCCAAGCATCCAATCTCACGACGTGACACCGGACACAGTCACCAGCTACCATTTTTCTTCCCGCTTCTAAGCATTTAAGCACGTTATTAAATTGTCAAAGTTCAATGAGGCTCGAAGCCATCTCTTGACGGATTCGGTAGCCGAATTAATCCCGAGTGCATCCGAGGGATCTCTATCAATAAAACGAATGCGCCCCCATCGCGGCGCAATACTTTGCTTTTGCAGACTAATTAGACTTATTGTCTAACTGTTTTACATATGCCGCCCCGATTGGGACAAGGAACTGTACCACACTTCCACCCCCTTGTCAACCACCCTATAACGTGATAGGGTGGTGAGACCTACAAAAATCCTGGAGACAGGCGAAAGGAGGAATTAAAATGTCGTCAGCACCCTTTGTTTTTACGGACGACCACGGTTACACGTTCCCCAAAGTGTTGGGAATTATTAGGGCGAGTGGACAACCGGCGGTTTACGTACCCCGGCACCTGTGGGGAGTACTCGGTGAACAGCGGGATCCGGGCCAGGTCCTCGTTATTATGACCGGGGCGCAATTGGCAGAACTCGAGGGGGAGTCTCGCGCTCTAACTACCGAGCTCTTAGCAATCCAACGCGACTACGGCGCAGACGTATTCCTTAAATCCTAGGTTAGGATTAGGTTTACCAGCGCCCAATTTTCTTTCGCCTCTGTTTCCCCACGGAGGCGATTTTTTACTCCTCACTTATTTATCTAACCCGCGGGAATCGGACCCCGCGGTGGCGGACCCCAACTCCCCCCACCTCCTCCACCTCCTCCCTCTTATAGAGAACTCAATTAGAGTTTAGGCCTGCCGGCAGGCAGGTATACGGAAAACATTCTCAGATTGGACTAAATGTTACCGTTCGAGGCCGTCAGGCTGAGAACTTCTCGCTGCGCTCGAAGGGTAGGAAGTCCAGTCTGTGCGTGTTGTGTGAATACCCTTCGAACGTCGTGAGAAGTTCTCTCTCAATCTCCAGCCGTTGCCTACGACTGGAGATTTCTTTTTGACAATAACCTATAAACCCCCTAAACTATCCCCGCACGCTTTATTTATTCGTGAATATTCGCGATACCAGGAGACTGACTCCTTGTTATTCGCGTCTATTCGTACCTGGAGGAAAGGAGGGACCTTATGAGCACGATGTACATGTTTAACCGGAAAAATGCCCTTTTTGGCGTTGCCTGCTACGGAAAATTTCTGTTAGAAGCTTTGCGACCCAGCGGGGTTAAAGAGCTTCCGGAATTCGACCACGGCTTTTATGCCTGGCAAAACAGCGTCGTCTTTTTCGACACCGCCGGCTGGCCGGTTGACTGGCTGGAAATGGTCACGCACTACACTGACCAGGACAACATCGTTGTCGTTATTTACGACGAAGTGGAAAAATCGGGCGAGTTGATTGACACCTTTGCCGGCGCTTGGTATCGGGTTGTTCTGTTGCCCCGAACCTGGGAAGCCGACCAAGTCCGCGGGTTTTTCAACACCGCGGATAATATGCTGAAAGAGTTATCTGCGTAAATCGGTGTTTTCAATCTGTGGTAATCTTTTTCTACGGAAGGAGGAACCGAAGTGTACATCTTACTTTCCAGCCGCGACCGAAAGTTTATCCGACGGATCCGCCGGATTTACAACGACGGTGTCACCACGGTGATGGTGATCCCGGTTATTTATTGGTTGGGAGATGGGTCGAAAGTTTCGGAAGTCCCCGACGTGGTTCTCTTCGACATCGAAGGCTTAGAGCCAAAAATTTGGCCTAAGAACGTGGCGCACTTGCGGAAAGACTGTGATCTGAAAGTCATCGTCGTTGACCGCCGGGCCAACTGCCGACGCACAGTAACCGCGTTCAAAAATTATGCGGTTAACTACCTATCAAAAGCAAAACGGGTGGCAGACGCAAAGGTTCGGAAAGCTGTTACCGAGGCATTTCGCGCCGGCCTGCCACTTCTGCCCAGCGAGCACTAAACAACACTCGTCATTGCGAAGGAGCAAAGCGACTGTGGCAATCTCACTTTATAGACCGAAGCTCATCCCGAGCCTCGGTCTTTCCTTTTCCCCAAAAGATCTCGATACCCACTCCGGGAGTCGTCCATTGTCGTGACGGCCTTCCAAGCCCGTTAACTCCTAATTTCACCTTTCTTTCCTTATTCCCCAGCCCCCAAATACTCCTTTCCCTTCCGATCGGAAGCCAAACGAGTATTTTGTTGATATCCTCCTCCGTGCAGGATGAAATCTCCAAGCTGAAAAGCCGAGGCGCAGACGTGTCGGAACACTCTTTTGCCGGGAACCGGTCGCAAACGCGACTGGTCTTGAAAGCCTGCCTGCGAAGGCAGGAGTGGATGCCCGCTTCGCCAAAGCTTCAGCGAGGCGAGCCGGACACGTTGAGCCGAGAAGATTTTCAGCGCAACAATGTTGCTGTTTCTTTGGAGATGAGCCCGAGTGGTTAACTATATACAAAAACCACGACCCGAGCGGATTTTTATCCGCGTAAATCAGCTCTGAATCAGTGGAAATCCGCTCTTTAATCAGCAATAATCAGTCGCCTCCCAAACAAAAAAAGAACCGGGGGTAAATTAATACCACCCGGTTGAAATGTCTATTCGCTATCTTCTTCTAGTTCACGATACGGCAAAGGTTCTTTTCTTCCCCACACCGCCTCGTAAAGGTTAAACTCGAAAATAACGGGCGGGCAAACGCGCTCGTGAAGCTGGGCAATCAGCCTTCCGACAAATTCCCAAGTCTTTGATGGTTTATCGGCCTTCTTGACTCTTGACTCCCTGCCGGGAAAGGTCATCTTCAGAAGGTGGCCAATCGCCATTACAAGGAGCACAAGCACCACAATTGCCAAGAGCAAGGAGCCCCAAACCCAGGAAAAGAGAAGACCAAACCGGAGGCCGCTTGTTCTTTGTTCGAGTTCGTCTTCCCAAAAGGCGGTGGCTCCAAATATCCCAACCAACCCATAACAGACAAGAACCACAAATCCTCCGCCGGTGCCCTCCGCGGCAATGAGGGTCAGCACAAACAGCGCTGCCGCAAAGATAAGAAGGGAGAAAACCTGAAAAGGCCGGAGAAGGCCCCTCCACCCACGCTGGGTTTGATAAAGCCACTCGATCGGCGCCCAAAAAAGAATGACGCGCCAAAAGTGACAAAAATTTTCCTGCTCTGGAACCCGCGTGTAGGTCTTTTTCAACCCATAAATGTAAATCCGCGCCAACCAAGAGTTGGCATCGGGCAGAACGAACGGCGCTACATTGGCCATCGTGTCCTCCTTTGTGCTCCAATCTAAACTTCCCAATCTAACTCAAAACGCCAAATATTATAGGTATACGACCTACTTTTTGTCAACCCGCTGTGCCCGGGGACTCGCTTTCGGATCTTTTCCGACTTTCGGCAGAGATTGGCCCGGATCGGGTGTCCCGCCGTCTTGAAGATCCCGAGTCAGAAACATCGAGATCCCACTGCCGACGGCCGCCCCGAGTGAATAAGCCACCGCCAAATCCCAACGGTTGACCGCGTCGACAAACGCGAACAGCACCCAAAATCCTAAGAGCTGCTCAAAAAAGATAATAAAGACCGTCGCCCACATCTTCCCCTTCGCGATTAAACGTGAGGACAGAATCGCAATCACCCACTCCACCACCGCCACTAGGAAAAACAACAGCCAGCTGTTGATCATTCATCCCTCCCGATTTATTCAATATCGGCCGGAACCTTACCGGCGGGTTAATCAACCACGCTCCGATTATAACACTATAGAATATGTCCTGCAGTCTTATCCGAGCCTATCTCCAGGCTGACGCCCAAACTAAATCAAAAAGCACCGCCTGGGTCTGAGCCAGCTCCTCATTCCAAATCTCCGTCCCCACTATCACCTCCGGCCCGTAGCCGACCAAATAAATTTTCTGTTTGGTAATGATCGTATCCGAAGAAAAAGTAACCTCTTTCGGTAACAGCGCGATCTGATGTCTTTCGGTCCGATAGGCTTTAATATATTCCGTGGCTTCGGGGCAACGGACCAGTAATTCTTGCGCTCGCCCGCCTCGTTCCCGAAGCGTCAGAGGAATTTTGTGAAAAAATTCCGGCATTATATTTTTTACCCGCCCGGGGTGAAAAAACGCCTTGAATGACGCTTCTTTAAGGACTTCTTCGTACATCGCCCCAACCCGATGCACCCCTTCGTAAAAACGAATCTCAGGCGTAATCCCGTGAGTCTTTTCCAATTTTTGTAACTCCGGCAGGCTGCTTTGTAAAAGCGCCCGGGTATTGGCGATCAACTCTTCTTTAGTTTTAAGCAGTGCGGGCAGTTCAATTACCGGAAGGGCCTGCGCGTACTTTACGCCTTTGTAGAGAAAGGTCGTGACTAGTCCGGCCTTTTCCAGCCGCTCAAAGACAACATACATCGACGAACGGTTAATGCCGGCGTGCCCAGCCCAAATGCTAATCGGCTTTGCCCCCAGCTGCACCAACTCAAGAAAAGCCGTGGTTTCCTTTTGATTTAGGCCGAAACGGGCAAAAAGTTCATTCATTGCGTTGTTGTACATTTACAACAGTATTTATTAACTATATATAAGGCAAAAACAGGTATTTGTCAAGTTTAGTGTTAAAAACTATTGACAGTTACGATTTTTCGATATATAATTAACTTGTAGTATAAACTACTAAGTTATCTGCAAAGACCAGGTAACTAATTCAACAACCCAAAAGGAGGTTCGCAATGGCACGACAAAAATTTAGTTTAGAACTCTTGGAGTTTGTTCTTGCCCTTAAGTGGACCGCGAGAATGTTTCCTGAAGCCCCGCACAAGGAAGGATTTATCGGTGGTTTCCCCGATCAAAGCGCTGGCTTCAAGGAGGATCTTCGCTGGCTCTTGCGTATGGAGTTAGCTGGTTACAACTTCTACACGATCCGTGATGGCCAGTGTGACGTCTGGTGGCGGAAGGTCGAGCGGGTTATTCGGGAGTTTCAGGATTACCACCCGGATCTCCTAAGTGAGGTGGACGCTAGGACGAAGTACATATTCATTCGCGGCCCACTTGAATATTATAAGGACATCTGACCAACCGAAACCCACTTTTGCCAAAAGCAACGGTGGGTTTTCTTTTCCCTCTTTGGCAGAGATCAAAAAGATAATAAAGTCAGAAAGGATTCAGAAAGGATTCTCCTTACCAAGGACTATCCTTACCAAGGACTATCCTTGGCAACTTGGCAACTTGGCATCGGGCTTTTTAAAACAAGGTAATTTTACCGTCGAGGATATCGCGGGTAACTTTGTGGACTTCGGCTAAGGATCGGTCAACTACTTCGTGAATTTTATTCTCCACCTTCCCCCGCAGCTGCTTGTCTTTTAGGCGGACCACCGCATTGGCCATTAACGGTTCGGACACCGGGGAACCGATTTGGGAAAGGAGATAAACGCTCGCTTCTTCAACTTCAGGAATTTCCGCTACCAATCTTTTCGCTGTCGTCAGGGCCAAAACATTGTAGATTAATCCGACGTGAGAGATAGCGTTTTTACCGCAAGTGGCCTCCAGAGAGCTCGGCCGGAAAGGAGCGATAAATCCCGTGACCCGGTTCCCGCGGCCGACCTGCCCATCGTCCCCGCACTCCGCGGAAGTTCCAGTAAGCGTTAGGTAGTAATCACCGTTTGCCGGATTGTCGGCGTGGTTGATCTCAATGCTGACCGTAATTTCCGCCGGGACATTTTCTTTGGCAAAGGCCGTGAGTTTCTCCGTCAGTTCTTTTTTCACCGCTAAATAATGGGCGGCGGTTTTAAGTTCAGGTCCGATGAAAGGAATGGCGCAGGTTAACGAAATATTCACTCCCCGCCGGCAACCCATGACCTTCGTATCTTCCCCGATTGGGTACAGGTAAAGGAGGTTGGTGTTGAGGTATTGGCTGGTTTCGTAAACAAGATGTTCGAGGACTGATTGGGGCCAGTGAGCAACGCCGAAACTGGTGTCGTTGGCTTTGACCCGATTTACGGTGTTCGTTAAGTCGGAGGAACCGTGGCCGGCGAAGCAGTCAACGACGACGTGACGGTCGATATCAAGATTGCGGACGGTTTTTTTAAGATAATTACGGGCAGTCACGATGGCGAGAGTATCTACTGGCACCGCTCGGCCGTTGTATTCCCGTGTTCCCCGGCCGGCAATTTGGATCCGAATCGGCTTAATCATCGCCCCTTCGCCAAAACTAACTTTCGATTCCCCGGCGACCAGCTGCACCTTGTCGAAATTGTGGTGCAGGAGAACTCCGAGATTTTTCTGGCACCAGCGCGAGTATTCGCGGGAGATTTCGGCGGCAATCCCGTCGCAAAGTGAATCGGGGTGCCCTAAGCCCTTGCGCTCGACAATTTCGACCGGCAACTCATTTATTTTTGTGGTGGTCGTTTCGGATATTGTAATGTTTCGTTTCATGTTAATGCGGTAATTAGCTTCGATTCGTGAAAAGTAGAAGAGGAGTTAAACGTGAAAACTCACGGCTAATCTCATCTTCCAATCCCCCGAATCGGGAGATTGTCGGATTTGGCACCCGCCGGTGAGGCGGGTTGCCGGAGCATCATCGGGCCGATCCCTCCGCTCCTCTGGATGAGGGCAGACTAAACTGGCACCATTATTATGCCTCTTTCGTGTCCTGTCAACCCATATATTTCATATTTTAGGACTATATCCGCGGTCTTATATACTATATGGTGTCGTACACTGCTTCTTGATAAATCTATAAGTTTATATTTTTTACTTTTTCATTTTTTTCCGCTGCTATCTTTGCCTAAAGATACTCGGCCCTGATTTACTTCTTACCCTTCGACCCTCCGATTCGGAGGGGAGAAGTTCATAACCCGGAAACTCAGGCAACAACTTAATAATCAATCACAAAGTCGCATCATAGCACTCCATTCTTTTCCAGATTAATCATTTATCTGTAATTTCACCTGCAGTTAATACTTTTTGTTCAAACAGGTAATGTATAAATAATGTATACGTTATTAAAACAGATATCTTCATTCAAAATACTGGCTCCAAACCCGGTAGGGTTGTTGTCCTTTCCGACAGTCACTTACAAGTTCCCAAGTACAGAACCGCATCCCCGCAGCCCCTTTATTTCATCTATTTCATCGTGAGACTAGGGGTCAGGCTACCTAACATATATGATAGTGTTATAAGTCAATTATGAAGCAAATATCTGTCAGCTGCTAACTCCTTCCTCTATCTCTTAGTCGCGATACTTTTTAGTGGTCCAAAAGGTGCAAGCATCCCCGGGCCAGTCTACCCTTCGGCCCTCCGATCCGTAAGTGAGAAGTTCTTGCGCTGAAGCGTTACCACCCAGGGATTCCAGGTAATCGTTCCGACAGTATTTAGCATATTTTGCATTTACCATTTTATTTATTATATTTCAGTCATTTTCGTCACGGTTTCTAATGCCTAAGAAATATTATTTCCTAAAGTCGCCTGTTTGCGGCGTTATTATGGCTTATCTAGAGATTAGGAACCTTATTAGCAAAAACCTTCGAAGACACAATATGATACGCTGGTTACACTTTTAGTCATCTGCCATTTTCAGCCTCAACCCTAGCTTTCTCTTAAATCAGTATACTTATTAACAAGGGAACAAGGAGTCAATGAGACGATCAAACAAGATATCTTGCCAAAAGGAAGCTATCAATAAATAGCCATACGATCGACGTCTTTTTATAGATAAATTTATCAATTTTTTAACGTCGATCGTGAGTTGTTTATAGAAGACTATAGTTTTCTGAGATACCGGAAGAACTAGATTCTCTTAGTCGCAGAAAATATGTGTGGGCCGCTTCTTTAAAATATGGCGGATCCTTAACTTAGTCACAGGTCCCCTATTAGAGTATCGAAGGCTGTTATTCTAATTGCCTGAGACGACCTATATACAAGAAGAATGGGCACCACTCTGCTTAGCCTTTGTGGGCAGGCACATCGATAACCGCCGACTACAGGGTACTGAATATAAGTCACAAAATACGCCAATTCAGTCCCTTGAGAAGCTAGTCCCAGTTGGTAACCGTTATCACCCGATGTGGTACACAAACCATTAACAGGTTAAATATTACAAGATGACGGCCAAGTTTCAAGAAATATTGTGGCTAAGATATAAAGAGCACAAAATGTATACAACAGAAGAGCTATAGGAAATATACTGGACCAACCATATTTAATTTCGTTGAGTGACTTAGTTAATACAGCTAGACCTCTAGCTAACAGCCTGATGACAGCCATCGTCCGCGCATGGTAACGTATTATTAAGAATAAATGCTGCCTGAAAACGAACCTTTATTAAACACGGAAGAGGAAACGGAGTACTCCCTTTCCAGCCTCGAGGGGATGGACCCGAATTCTACCCTCCCTCCGGTCGGCTATAGGGACGCTTTTCCGGAGGAAACCGATCCGGAACAAACGACCCTCCAGTCTAAACCCAACCATTCCCTTCGTATCTTTGTGACCATCCTTTTCATACTATCGCTAATCGGCTTCGCCGGGTACGGACTGGTTCTCGCTCAACGCTCAATGGAACTCAACAGCTTGCGCGCAGAATTAAAAACAAATCTGGGCAAGTTGGCAACCGGCTTAGAAAGTGTTGATACTGCGCTCACCTCCCTCCAGATGACGGGTAACAGCCGGGAACTAACGCTCGCGCAGCGCCTAACCCGTCAGGAAAAGCTTAGTTACACGGGGAAAACCGAAGCCATCCGCGCTACGCAAACCCTTTCGGCAATTAAAACTATCTTAAACAACCCCTCAATTTCCGGCCTTACTCCCCCCTCATCAAGTGCATTCGATCAGGTAAAAAGTCTCACCCTCTCCGGGGAAAGTTTCACCGACGAAGCCTACAAAACGTTTGCGTATCTTGCTCGGACCTACGCCGCTGATGCATCCTTGGCCACTCTAAGTCTTAATTTAGCCGAGGTCATTAACAACGGTCTGGTCAACAGCGACACTGATCCGAACCAATTGAAAGAGACGCAAACCGCCCTTGAAAAAACTAAAACGACATTAGCGGAAGCGGGAAAAGATCTGCCGTTTGCCTTAAATACCGTGGCCGAAAAAAATCTCGCTCTTCTCGACGGATTTGCCGCGGCCGTTACCGCTACGAAACTGGCGTTAATTACCCAGGACCGTCTTGCTCTCACCACCTTAGTCAACGAAACCGGCGCAAAACTCAACACCCTCTGGCAATCCCGCCGAGCCGACGAGAACGCTTTTTGGACGAGCAACCGGACATTGAAGCGCTACCTCTATCTCAAAACCGACCTCGCCAAACTCCTCCAACTTCTGTAAGAAGAAATTAAATATGTTCCTCGCCGCCCTCCGGCTTTCAGCGTAAGTGTTGACCCCCCTCAACTCCCCCAAACCCCACAAATCCCCTAATTCATAATTCCTAATTCGTACTTCATACCTACCTATAGCAGTTGCGCCCCGGCCTAATTTGTGTTATAATAAAAGTTGAAGGGTCAGTTCGACCTGTTTTTTGGTTTCGCGCCGGACAATAATTGTCCCAAGCATGAAGCCAACTTCCGCCTTGCTGCGGGAAAGGAGATGAATAAGAGAAGTTATTGTTCGTAGCACCTTTATTATCGAAGGCACGTCACTCGCCCACCGGAGCCAAAAATTTAACTCCCCCGGGCACAAGGAGGACATGGTGAGCACAAATTATTCAGATCGGTTACTCTATTTGCTCGGCATGCGCCGAGCCGGTCGAATCACGGCGGACGAGTTCCTGAAAGGAATTCGTTTTGCGCGCAGCTGCAGTTCGCGAACGGAAGCGGAAAAGAGCGCTGCTAACTTCCTGGAGATTCTTGGTAAGCATCCGGAACACGCGCCGGAGTACCAACGCGCGGTCGGGCACCTGGCCCGGCACCGGCTGATCGTGGGCGTCGAAGACTTCAGCCGTCTTTTCGTGAAGCTGCTGATGGATGCCTGCATCACCGTCGCGGAAGCCCAACTGATCTTGAAATTCAGCGCTTCCGATTACCGCGCCGGCGCCCTTGAGTTGGTCAAACTCTTCCAAGAAGGTAAGATCTCTCGGAATGAGGTTCACCTGGCTTTCACCGCGGCGGTGACCGCGAAAAGCCAAGGGGAAGCCGAGCGTTTTGCGCAACAGCTTCTGTTCCAGAACCGGCTTGAGGGTTTCAGCGACGCGACGCCGCTAGAATACTCTTTTTGCGCCACTTGCCTTTACTTGGTGGGCGAGTGGTCTGGCCTTGCGGCGAGGGACCAAATGATCGTCGAGATTAAAGGAGCGGTCGAGACGGAAGAGGACCAGAGGGTTACCACCCCCGCGTCAACCGTCACATTTAATCCGGATATGCCTAGGCCAATGGTGGTCAAAATGGTTGATGGTCAACTCTGGTATTTCAGCAAACCGGATCTCAATCAATATCGTGATGTCGCGGTTTCGTTTGTTGGCGCGGGAATGGATATTTTTCCTTCAGCCAGAGCGACAATCATCGGATCGACGGAGGAAGAAAATGTTTCTTTTCCTCCTTCAAATCATATTGTTCGGATAGGAGAGAGGATGGTGCTTGTTCCACTGGTGCAAAACACTAGATACTGGATCACCACCATCGTTCAGAAGGTCGAGATTTTGTAAGTTTTTCGCGAAGAAGGTTGGGTTATGCTCTCCCTCCCTTCTTCGCTCGTTTGAGTCTTTCACTTTGTAATGGAAGCCTGAAACGAAATCCTCAATTCCCCCCATTCGTGTTGATTCGTGATACCAATGAACCCCTTCTACGGAATTTGTGAAAATTCGTGTTGAATAAAAAAAGGTGGCATGAAATTAATCACGCCACCCGAAAACCATCTTTCAAATTGTCACCACAAAAATATTCACTATCCCCGTCGGTTGAAAAACAATCCGTATTCCCCGACTGAATGGCTCAACAAAACGTAGCAGCTCCACCGCTTCTAAACACGGGGTCCCGAATCGTTGCCTTCCTTGCTCGGTTTCGGTAGGAGTAAGGCCACGGGCCAAAACAACAAAAGCGCAGCCCGGAAGTACGTCCCGCCCGGCGCGAAAAGTATTTGGCTGATCCAAACCAAAAACAGCCACCGGCACAGTCCGTCCGCGGGCGCACGTTCCAACCCCCTGACTAATCCCCAAGAAATGAAGTTGCTCGCCCCGAACCGTAAAAAACAGGCTGTCGGGTTGGAGTTGACCGGTAATAATCTGCGCACAGGACATTAAATCCGTAATCGCCCCCGGCTGAGATTGCCTTATACCACTCATCCTGCCCCCTTTCTTATCCTTCCATTTTTTCCGCTAAAGGTCGCCGTGGTAAACCCGGCATCGTCATTATGTCCCCGGTTAAAACCACGATAAATCCGGCTCCAAACGCGGGATAAACACTCCGGACGGAAATCCGAAAGCCCCCCGTCACGTTGATTTTTTTCGGGTCATCAGAAAAGGAGTATTGCGTCTTGGCGATACAGATTGGTAAGTGGAGCAAATCCGGACCCATGCGACTCTCCGTCATGCTGGTTTTATCCAGCATCTTCCCTTCCGTCATTGCGAGTGCATCCGAAGCAATCCCCGATTCTGGAGTCGCGTTGCTCCCCAGAATGACGTTTTCTAGCTCTTTAATATCCCTTTCCGCCTCCTCTGAGTAGTCCACCCCGTCCGCCCCGTAAATCTCCCTTGCCACCGTCTCAATCTTCTGCTTAATCGGCATTTCCAGCGAATACAGCGGGCGGAAACCAGTTGCGTCACCCTTCGTGTCACTTTTGACTTTTTCCCTAACTAACTCCGCCAACTCCTTACATCCCTCTCCCCCCTTATCAAACCCCTCACTTACCGCCGCCCGAATATTCCACTCAGCGCACGCCTGCAATATTGTCTTGACCTCTACATCGGTGTCTTCCGCAAACCGGTTGACTGCCACCACCACCGGCACTCCGAACTTTTGTACATTCTCCACATGCTTTTTTAAATTTACCAAGCCCTCCCTAATTCCTAATTCGCAATTCCTAATTCCCCCTTTCTCTTTCCCCTCCCCAAGATATCTTAAAGCCCGAACCGTCGCCACCACCACCGCCAAAGACGGGGTTAGGCCCCCAACCCGGCATTTAATATCGAAAAACTTTTCCGCCCCTAAATCCGCCCCGAACCCGGCCTCAGTCACGACGAAATCAGCTAATTTTAGGGCGTAACGGGTGGCTAAAAGCGAATTACAGCCATGGGCAATATTGGCAAACGGGCCGCCGTGAATAAGGGCCGGAACCCCTTCCGTGGTTTGGACTAAATTGGGCATAAAGGCCTGTTTCAATAGTTTCATCATCGCTCCCACGGCTTTCAGTTGACCCGCCGTGATCAATTTTCCATTCCCATCGTACCCAATAATTATCCGTGTCAATCGGTCTCTTAAATCCGTGTAATCGTTTGCTAAACATAAAATCGCCATCAGCTCACTGGCGGCGGTAATTACAAACCTACTCGACCGTTCCCCTTTTTGTCCGACGGCCACGGTGACATTCCGCAGTGCCCGGTCGTTGACGTCAAGGGCCCGGGGCCAAACAATCCGCGCGGGATCCAGCGGGAGTAAATTGACTCCCGGAGTCGGAGAGCCCTGACTCCGGGAGTCTCCCCCTTGAAACCCAAAATGGATGTGATTGTCAACTAAGGCCGCGAGGAGGTTCTGGGCGGAGGTCAGGGCGTGAAAATCGCCGGTGAAGTGTAAATCAATCTCCTCAGCCGGTTCTACCTTGGCAAGACCTCCACCTACAGCCCCGCCCTTAAGACCAAAAACCGGGCCTAAGGAGGGCTCGCGCAGCGCCACTACAACCTTTTCCCCGATTTTCGCTAAACCTTGCGCCAATCCTATGGTCGTCACTGTCTTGCCTTCCCCCGCCGGGGTTGGCGTCATCGCCGTGACTAGAATCAACTTTCCATCCGGACGGTCCTTAACCTTTTCCCAAACAGACGGCAACAACTTAGCCATAAAGGGACCGTAGTGATAAAGATCCTCTTCAGTCAGCTTCAATTTTTTAGCAATTTCGGTGATTGATTTCAAATTAAAAATTAAAAATTTAGTTATTACCCCCAACTCGGCGCGGGAGCTTTCTTCGTGAGATAAGAATAAGCGGAGGCAGCGGCCAGCGCGCCGGCGGCGGCAGAAGTGATTATTTGGCGAAGAGGAGCAGTACCCGGGATCCGACACATATCCCCGGCGGCGAAGACACCCGCGATATTTGTCCGACTGTCCGCCGTCGTCTCGACGTAGCCATCCGGAGTCACGGTTACTCCCAGCGCGACGGCCAACGAGGCGGCGGGGATTAATCCCACCTCGACAAAAACACCGTCGACCGCTAACGTTTTGTCGCCTCTGTGCGCCTCTTTAAGCTCTACCGCCCCAACCATTTTTCTTTCACCATTCCCGTCATTGCGACCTGCCTGCCGGCGAGGCAGGGGAGTCTGCGACGAAGCAATCTCTTCTTGTGTCATCCCGGACTTGATCCGGGATCCAGTTCCCAGAATTTTAACAATCTCGTTCCCCAATACTTCCTCAATATTGGCCGTGGCGCGCATCTTTTCAAGCCACACCGGCTCCGCCTTAAAATCGTTCCGGCGGTGGATTAAGTACACTTTAGTTGCGTACTCGGCTAAAAGTAGGGCCGCCGTTACGGCGCTATCCCCGCCCCCGACGATTGCCACCGTTTTGCCCTTATACAACGGCGCGTCGCACGTGGCGCAATAGGAAACCCCCCGGCCAAGATAATCCGTTTCGCCCGGCACGTTTAAAGCTCGATGGCGCGCGCCCATCGCTAAAATTAAACTGCGGGCCTGGTAACTCTGTCCCGACTTTGACGCCACTTCAAAAGTACTTTCTTCCGGACCGTCAATCTTTTTAATTAAACCGATACTTTCGGTAATTATCTTGATCCCGTAACTTTGCGCGTGATCAACAAACTTTTCCGTCAACTCCATTCCGGTAATCGACTTAAAGCCGGGATAATTTTCGATAATGTGGGCGTCGACGCATTGGCCGCCGGGTTTTTCCCCGAAAACCAGATGGTTGAGTTTATAGCGGGAAGAATAGATTGAGGCCGTCAGCCCGCCGGCCCCGGCGCCGAGAATGATCAGATCGTAAACCATATGAGTATTGTAGCAGAACCTCCACCCAACTTGCCAGAACCTATAAGATAAGGTATCTTATTCGCAGAGATTGGCGGTAAGGAAGGAGGGAACCAATGCACGCTCTGTATTTAGGCTCGGACAGTGGCTGGGCCCATGCGGTTTTAGCCAAAGCTTTGGGCGTTCCGCTGGAGGCCGCAGTTAGTGAAACCGAGGCGCTGTTCCACGGGTCGGGCAGTTATGACCTGATTTTTTTAGACCTCACCGACCTGACTGGCCAAAGCTGGGAACACACTATCTCCCGGCTGTGGCACCAGGATTTGAGGGTTGTGGTGATTTCCCCACAACCGAACTTCCGGGAAGCTCGCTCTGCAATGTTTGCAGGCGCTGTAGGTTACAGTCCAAAAACGGACTCTATTGAAGATTTGGCAGGAGAAATTGCAAGAGCAGCAACTACTCCGGCGCACCACTCTCGTTGACCCGGTTTTATGTCTTACCGTTCGATCCTGAGCTTGTCGAAGGAGAGAACTTCCGACTCCGCTTTCCTTTGGTTAGCGGAGTTCTTTTTTCTCCCTTTTTAATCCGTTTAAATTGGTGTCAACCCAAGAGGAAACGGAGAAATAGAAAAACAATTACCAATTCAATGGAGAGTTCAATCCCCCAGCCGAGATTTCCCCACCCCGTCGACTTTATTCGCCGCCAATTTTCCCGGCAATTGCCGTTTTCCTTATTCTTATCCAGCAGCTGTCCGCCCGCGAACCGGAGATAAAACCGTTCCCCTAAATCACCATGGAAGTGCAACCGGTGGTGCAACGTGTTAAAAAAGTTGTTCCGGTGGCCGAAAATCACCAAACTGCCCGTGATTAAATCCGGTAAAAGCCCGAAAAAGCCTCCAGTGAGAATTGCCAGACCGTTTGGATGGGTCAAGCCAAAAAGTAGGATGACAACACCGCCGGAAAATAGCTGCAGCAGCGCTAATGGGCTCAGGTAAATGAACTTCCATCGGTTCCAGTAATAGTAAATATAGTCGTTGTGGGGAATGAGGTCAAAAACAAAATGGGCGGCGAAAGCGGCGGGAGCCGTCAGGAACGGGTTGCCACTAGCCGCCCCAATCGCGCCTCCAATCAGCATGTGCGTAAATCCGGTCACAATGGAGGTATGGTACCAATTTTCAGTCAGGCTGTAAAATCCGGCCGTGTGGTAAAATCCTCAAGCATGGGAAAATTCGAAGACTTAAAAGCTAAAATGAAAGTCTCGCCGGAGGCGAATTACAAAGGCTTTCGTGCGGCGGCCGGAGTTGTGGCTAAGTATAAGGTGGCCACCGCAAGCTCGAGGGGAACAGGCGCCTCCTTCCCGGAAATAGATAAGGCCTACAACCAAATCTCCAATACTCTTATCAATGCCCAAGTAGCCGAAAAGGCTGAATACCGCCGAAGGGTTTCCGAGGCAGCGGCTTCGCTCGCCTACTACAGTGTCTTATTCCATCTAAATTTTTTCGAACCCAACTTTTTCGGATTAACAAAAGAGGACAAATTTCAAAAGTGTCTCCGGCAGATGACAATTTTGTTTCGAAAGAAAAACCGCGACTACGGCAACTCTTTCCGTTTTTGGGGAATTGCGGGTCTTCTCGTCCGACTCGGGGATAAGATTTTCCGTCTGCAGCAATTAACAACGCGGGGTTATAAGCAAAAAGTTAAAGATGAACGTATTCCCGATACCGCCCTTGATCTCGCCAACTACTCCTTAATGCTCCTAATGCTCCTTACGGAAGGCCGCTCCCTAAAGCTCGGACGGTAATAAAGCATCTTCCACTCTTTCGTGCTAAACTCAGGCTAAGATGAATTGGGAAAATTTCCTCGCCTCATTCCTAACGGACGGACAAATTAGCCAACTGCTCCCCCGAATTGGGAAAACATTCGTAGTCTTAGTCACCACTGTAGTTGTCCTTTATTTCGCCCGGAAAGCACTCTCTTTAGCCTTTCGCCAGACGCTTGAGGCTGGAAGTGGCGGTCGGCGACAGCGGATTGTTACCGTTGTCGACACACTCTATCACTTTCTCAGTCTCATTCTCTGGTTTATTTCCGGCCTGACTATCCTTTCCGGCTGGGATATTAACGTGACTCCGCTTCTAACGGGCGCGGGACTTTTAGGCATCGCGGTCGGACTGGGCTCCCAAACCCTGATAAAAGATCTGGTCGCCGGACTTTTCATCATTTTGGAAAATCAGTATAACCAGGGAGATACGATCGGAGTAGCTGGTGTTAAAGGACGGGTGGAGCGGATTAGTTTGCGGATGACCGCGCTGCGGGATGAAAACAACAACGTGATTATCGTCCCCAATTCCGCTATCCAAACCGTCACCCGCTACCAAAAAGAATAAAAGGAACTAACGCCACAAATTCCCTTCACGAATAAACCACAAATGTAAAATTAGTTTAAAACACGCCGAATAATGACACCGTGGCGCGTGAAAACGGCGACTATTCCCAACTTCTTGCCGGAATCCTTGAGGTAAGACAACACCTGGTTAATGTTTCTTTGATAGAGGTTGTCCCCGACTTTCATCTCCAAAACTATTTTGTCCTCGATCAGAAAATCTTGAAAATAAAATCCAACAACCTTACCTTTGTAATTAACCCGCGAAAAGCTTTCTCTTTTGAAAGGGACTCCTAAGCGAAATAATTCCTCTTCAACAGCTCTTTGATAAATTTTCTCCTGGTAACCAAAACCGAGACGGTTGTAAACTTCATAAAGAGCACCGACGATCTTATAACTCAGCTCTTTATGAATGACTTTCTTAGCCTCTTCAGTTCCCATTTGTGGTCGATTTGTGGAGGAGATTCGTCGGCGTTTACACCTATTTTTTAATTTCCTGATCAACTAACTCTTTAATCTGGGCGAAAGTGGGGATAAAGCCCGGCTGACCGGCTAAAATTCCGTTGACGAATACCGTCGGGGTTCCGGAAACACCGATCCCGATGCCAAGCTGAACGTCCTTTTCAACCTGCTCCTTCGCTTTCGCGCCCGTTAAACAACTCCGGAAAGTCGCGCCGTTTAGCCCCAGTTGCGTCGCGTATCCAACAAACGTCTCCGTCGGGTCACTCATTGAGGCCCAATCGGTTTGTTTCATGAATAAAGTATCGTGGTACTTTGGGAAAGATTTTTGGTCGTTCGCGCACATTGCCGCTTCCGAAGCCGGCTGGGCGTTCGGATGGATATTCCGGAGCGGGAAGTTCTTCGCCACGTACTTAATGACCCCTTTATCAATATATTCGGCTTTAACCTGCGGGAAAACGTTGGCAAAATAAGCGCTACACGCCGGACATTGAAAGTCCATAAACTCGGTAACAGTAACAGAAGCGGTGGCCTCACCGAGAAAAGGACTGTCGCCGAGAGGGATTTCAACCTTCGCGGCCACTGAGGGGCGGACTGGGACGGAGGTCAGAGCGGGGCTACCCACTAACTCAATATCTTTATTCACAATCGTTCCGGGCTTAAGCTGGTCCCGGAAAATAATGGCCCCGGCAATCAGCGCCCCGGCGATAACGATCGCGAAAGGCACCCAAAAAGAAGAGGCGCCATTTTCACTGGCTTTGCGGGCCGGGCGTTTTCTTTCTTCCGTTTCTTTGTGGACAATAAACTGGGCCATAATTCATTAATATGATAAGTTCATTTTTACTTGTCCGCAAGGGGGTAAAAAGGCCGCTTCCTTAGCACCACTAAGATTAGAGTGATAGTAATTATCCCTAAAGAAACCGCTTGAGCCACGGTTAAAACCCCAAACCGCCAAACATTGTCGGTTCTAAGAAACTCCAGAAAGAACCGCCCGAGGGCGTAGAGAAACAGGTAAAGGACGAAAGTGGAACTAACGCCACGAATTTCCTTCACGAATAGTCCACAAATAATCTTCCCATTCGGGGTTAATTTGTGGAGAAGATTAGTGGCGTTACTTCCTTTTTTGCAGTTGACCAATAAGACAAAGACCACCAAATCCCAAACCATCTCAAACCCTGCGAAAGGTAAAAGTTCGCGGTTCACGAGATTCCCGACCCTCCCGATAGCCTGCCCAAGCGCCAGGCCGGGAGCCGCCAGATTCAACCAGATACACAATTCGTTCCGGACACGGCGGCGCAGGGTGAGAACCTCAAAAGTAAGTCGCGGAGGCGCACTAATACCGTTGCATCCTTTTAAGTCGGCGGTTGGTGTGCGCTGAGCGTCTAGCGACCGACCCGAGAATCGTCCTTTGAGATTACTCCCAAACGGGAGAGTCGCGGTACTTTTAAGGTCGAACCCGAGCCGCCAACACAAGAAGACAATAAGGCCAATAATCCCCCCGGCCAACCCGCCATAAATCCCCAACCCCCCATTCCAAACTTCCAGCACGCGGATTAGATCCACGGAATAGTAAGCCCAAAGATGAACTACATGGTAAAGACGGGCCCCAATCACCCCGAAAACCAAGACCCACGGCAAAGCTTCCCAGACCCTGTTAGGATCCCGCCCAGCCTTCTTAAACTCCCGCGCGGTCCAGCCGGTTCCGGCTAAGATGGCGAACGCGATAATCAGACCATAAGGATTCAACATCCTTTTCATCTTACTCTACTTATACCTTCCAGGTGTATCGAAAACTTGTCAATTGGAGCGGAAACCGAAGAGGTTTTTGAGGAAACTAAGGATATTGTTTACGATGCGGACGAGCTGGTTTTGCGTCGCTTCCTGCTTTTGGACGCCCGTTTTCAACTGCTCCAGATCTTTTTTCGTCGCAGATAAATCCTTTTCTAAAGCCCGCATTTTAACTAAAGACTGCGATTCGCAAAAAAGACCTTGCCCCGTAATCGGCTCCGACGCACAAACTTCCTCCACCCTGCAGTCACTGTCGCTGCCGCACCACTGGCGGCAAACTCCCGCACTGCCAATGTTATCGTCTGTCGGTGGAACTAATGTTAAACCGGTGCAACAGGTTAAACCCAAAGGGTTGACGGCCGGAATGGCTCGGTTCACCGCGAAACAAGCAACGGGAGTTGGAGTGGGCGTAACCGTTACCACCGGTTGCGGCGGATTAACTACTGTCGCCCGGGCAATTATTACAGGGATTACAGCAGTGGCCAAGACTTCCTGTGTCTCCCGATCCTCAGCCTGCGCAGTTATCCGCGTCCGGCCGGTTGCGTAAGCCCTAATTTGACCATTGATATTCGGACAGGGAGGCTTAATACCGTAGGCGCAAAGAGGCCCTGCCTCAACGGAAGCGATCCGGGGGTCCTCGGTCAACCATCGGTAGATAATATTACTTTGATCAGTAACCGTCTGCCCATCCTTGGCGGAGCGCAAAAGAACATTGACACCGTAGCTATACTGCCAAGGTGGGAGGTCATCCCGAAAAATGATTTTTATGTTCTGGCTGATATTCAAAGGCTCGAGGGAATAGCCTTTCTCGGAATAAGGCGGTAGAGGGCGAACCGGAAAAGCCACGAGGTTAAAATCGCTAAAGCTGATTTCGCCACGCCCGTCCTTTGAAGTTAGAACCTGAAGTTGATTATAGTAGCGGGTGTTTTTCTTGGAGCCGGAAAAACCGTTGTAGAAAAGCCACTCCCCTCTTTCCGAGCCGTCATACGTCCGGACTTCCGTGACCTTCCAATCGGTGTCGTTTTGGGAAAAGTAAAAATAGAGGCGCATCGGGCGTCCGTTTTCGTACCACTCCGCCTCTAAAGTCGTATAGGTGTTGTTACCGGGATCGCTATGCAACCGGAGACTTCCTGCCTCGCCGTGATAGTTTTGACCGCTGATTTTGATAACTAAATCACTGGCTTCCAGCGAAGCGTAAGAAGTTATCCAGCTGACCGGGTAAGACTCTTGAGCTCGAGCCGTCCCGACTAAGGCCATGCCCAAAAGGAATGTGAGGAAAGAGGCTAGAGATATTAACTTAATGTTTTTTCCCATAGTTACGGCGAAAAATCCGTGAATTGCCTTCTCTCTTTATATTATAAGACATATTTCAAACTTTGTCAAATTAAGTAACTCTTCGGGGGGGGGGAGGCGGGAAATGGCTAAAAATATAAACCGCGGGGCGGAGGTATCGGAAACCACCTGGAAGGTGGCCACGGAAAAAGAAAAACAGTCCGGCTCGGCGATAAAGGCCAAGACGGACTGCTTTTTTGTCGTATAAAACTAGTACAGCGCGTCGGCGGTGAAATTGGGGTTGTGCAGGAGTTGCACGCTCTCCATTCCCGGTGACACCTCAGTGCCTGTTCCGCATGGGTGCCCTGCTTTTCCCGATTTCAGGTGCATAAGGCTTGGTACATTCGCAGTGGAAGTGCAACACCTGACATTTAAGTTGACTTCAACTTAG
>JBBTUG010000015.1:0-26345 GCA_038063895.1 Patescibacteria group bacterium
AGCGAATTTCAAAATTAGACCAAGACGACGTCAAAGATTTTTAGTAAAATAGGTGCGAGCGGCGTTAAAAATGCGCACCAAAAGAGAGCCTTCTGACATTTTGGAAATATTTTGATGGGCGGCCGCCACGGCCGCCCATTGCTCTGACGGCACAAACCCCGCCGCCGGCCCGACCGTTTTTTCTGACAAATTTTTATCCTTGGCTTTAGGCGTAGCGGCGATTTTTGGTTTGAGAATTCTGTTTCGGTGAGTATTTGTTTGGCCAAAGAAAAAGAAATTTTGGCTCTTGAAATCTTTCGGGAAAAAACAATAATTAACTTGTTCGTATTATCTTTGTAACTATGGAAATGCCCCAAATCTCACCAAAATTCTTTTTGTATGCCCGCAAGTCAACTGACGTGGAAGATAAACAAGTTTTGTCAATTGAAGCCCAAATCACCGAATTGCGCGCTTTTGCCAGGAACGAAGGTCTAAACATAATTGAAGAAATAATCGAGAAAAAGTCGGCTAAAACTCCCGGCCGTCCACTCTTTAACAAAATGCTCGAAAGAATTGAAGCTGGAGAAGCCAATGCCATACTTTCCTGGCATCCTGACCGTTTGGCGCGCAATTCAGTGGATGGGGGGAAAATTATCTACCTGCTAGATTGCGGGCATATCGTGGCCTTAAAGTTTCCTACATACAACATTGATAATACTTCTCAAGGAAAGTTTATGCTCTCCATCGCCTTTGGCCAAAGCAAATACTATATTGACGCCCTTTCGGAAAACACGAAAAGAGGGCTGCGCCAAAAAGTCAGGCGAGGAGAATATCCCGGCCCAGCTCCCACTGGCTACATAAACGACCTGCGGAGCAAAACAATTGTGATAGATAAAAGAAAAGGGCCAATTGTCCGCCGGGCCTTCGAACTCTATGCCCAAGGTAATACATCTTATGAGGGCCTAGCTGACTTTTTGGCGCAAAACGGCCTCGTGAGCCGGGGAAACAAACCGTTACACCGCAACAGAATTTCTTTTATCCTAAACAACCCTTTCTATACTGGGCTCTTTCGCTATAACGGAGAAGTCCACGAAGGGATTCACCAGCCAGTGGTTCCCAAGAAAATTTTTGATCAGGTTCAAGAGGTTTTAAAAGCCCGCAGTAATCCCAGACATTTTCATCCCGACCACCCCCAAGCCTATTGCGGACTTATGAAGTGCGCTACTTGCGGCATGGCCATTACTGCCGAACACAAGGTGAAGCATCAGAAAAATGGCAATACGCACGACTATGTCTATTACCACTGTACCCGTAAAAACAAAATGCTAAAACACATCGCACCTTGTGTCCGACAGGAAAAGCTCGACGAACAATTGTCGTCAATTCTCCAAAAATTTTCTTTGGAACCAGTTTGGGAACAAGGGCTTCTAAAACTTATGTCAGAAGAACAATCTTCTGTCAGTTCCCAAACTAACTCTGCTTTTGTGCAAGAATCAAAACAAGAGATTCTAAAAACTACTCAAAAGCTGGAAGTCCTTTTAGATTCCTACCTTAATCAAGATTTTGAACGTGAAACTTACCTTCGAAAAAAGTCCGAGTTATTAAGTTCCAAAAAATCAATCGAAGAACATTTAGTCTCTCTTGCCCAAAAGCAAACTGGCTGGCTCGAACCGATGACCAAGTGGATAAAAGAAGCAGCAGAGCTGCCAAAAATCGCCACCGGGAACGATCTGGTTTTGAAGAAAAGCGAACTCCTCAAAATCTTCGGCTCGAACCTCTGTTTGTCAGAAAAAGCCGTTGGAGAAAAGGCGGGGTTTGCGGCGTCAGAGCAGTGGGCGGCCGTGGCGGCCGCCCATCAAAATATTTCCAAAATGTCAGAAGGCTCTCTTTTGGTGCCGATGGAGGGATTCGAACCCCCAACCGTCCGCTTCGAAGGCGGGTGCTCTATCCAGTTAAGCTACATCGGCCAATCCGTACTACAGGAAATTATACCAAATCCCTATTGATATTGGTGCCCTTGGCTAACTACACTATTATGGAATGCCACTTCGCTACCATTTAACCTGGTTGGCCAGAAAATTCAAGCTGCTCGGTCCCGGATTCATCACCGGCGCTGCCGACGATGATCCTTCAGGAATTGCCACTTATTCAATCGCCGGCGCTCAGTTCGGATATAAACTCACCTGGTTATGCCTCTTTTTAACGCCATTGATGTTCGCTGTCCAGGAAATGGCTGCTCGGATCGGGATGTGTTCGGGAATGGGCCTTTCGGGCGCAATAAAAAAGTACTATTCACGGAAGATTCTAATCAGCTCCATCCTACTTTTAATAATTGCCAATACGATCAACATCGGCGCCGATCTCGGTTTTATGGCCGCCTCTTTGCGGATGCTTATTCCACTACCTTTTTTCTTTTGGTTAGCGGCTATCACCCTCCTAACCGTCGGGCTGGAAGTTTTTATCCCCTATAGCCGCTACTCCCGTTATTTGAAATGGTTGGGACTCTCTCTTTTAGTTTATATTGTCACCGCGCTTGTCGTTAAACAGGATTGGAAAAGCGTGGCTTTCCAAACCCTAATTCCGCACATCGAATTTAACCTCGGTTATCTGCTAATAATGGTTGGGTTTATTGGGACAACAATCTCGCCGTATTTGTTTTTCTGGCAGGCTTCGGAGGAGGTCGAAGAAGAGATCCGGAAGGGAAGAATTGCTGATTTTAAATCCACTCCTCCGGTAGATAAAGCTGATATTAAAAAGATGCAAAAAGATACGATTATCGGAATGTCCTTTTCCAATATCGTCGCTTTCTTCATTGTTCTAACTACCGCGGCCACGCTTAATTTCAGTGGGATAGTTGATATAGAAACCCCGCAACAGGTGGCTCAGGCGCTGCGGCCCTTAGCTGGGGACTTTGCCTATATCCTTTTTACTTTAGGAATTATTGCCATCGGTCTTCAATCCGTTCCGGTTCTCTCGAGCGGGGTCGCGTACGCCATCGCTGAAGCTTTTAATTTCCGCGAGGGACTTTCAAAGAAATTTTCCGAAGCCAAAGCTTTCTACGGAATTATTGTGGCCTCAATGATTATCGGCGCAACCTTAAATCTGTTGGGAATTAATCCTGTCCGGGCCCTTTACTACGCCGCTATAATTAATGGCGTAACCTCGGTTCCGTTAATCGCCGTGATTATTAAATTATCGAATGATCGAAGAGTGGTCGGAAAACATACCACCAACCGCTACGTGGGCCTTTTAGGGTATATTACCCTCCTATTTCTTTCTCTCGCTTCCGGCATAATGATTTATATGCTTTTTACCCAACCCTAATAGGCCTTTGTAGCGCAGTCTAATCCAAGCTATAATGAGTGTGTTATCAGCCGTGTATGGTGGGTGTAGCTCAAATGGTTAGAGCGTCTGCCTGTGGAGCAGAAGGTTGTGGGTTCAATTCCCATCACCCACCCCAATGGGATTTAGTAGTGGCAAAGTTGGGGTTTTCTGGCGTTATCTCAATAAAATCCTTAGGTTCGATCCAGTTATTTGTTCTAGCTTGCCCCAAACGGGCTTCGATAAAGTTAAACGGCTTCCCGACCTATATTGCAAGGCTTCTGTCTTTCAGAAACATGTTCGATCCGATGACCCGCAGCAGACGCTTCTTACCTTCAAAACCGCTTTTGGCAAACCGCTGCTCGGCGGTCGCCGCATAGTCAAGTACCTTCACTTATATACGCTAGATGTCGCCATTACAAGTAATTACTGGGGTATTGACAGACTACGTAGCTATGCGAGGATAGGTTATATGGGCGAAAAGGCCAACACGTTCTTTCAGTATCTAATAAGGATTCTTGGACCGGGCATGGTAGAAAAATGGCGGAACAAAATCGATATTCAAGACGGTTTTGCGGACATTCACAATGATGGGAAGGATTACGGGTTTTCGTTTGATGATCCAAAAGATGGCGCTAGAAAGATGGCCAAATTCCTGAGAGTTAAACTAATAAAAGCGGGGTAATTATGGAGGAGATGAAATATTTCCTTTACAAATTGCTAGGAGTTTGTTTCGGTACATTTTTAATCTATGGTCTTCTCCATACCCTAGAAGAACCATTACGAAAGTTGTTGAAAGAACCGAAAGAATCTTGGGCTGCAGTTGTAATTCTGATTGTATTGTCATTTATTTTGACGCTTTGTGTGGTATTTTTATATCATTAATCGACTGTCTTGTATGCGTTACTTACTAATCATCCTCGCTGTCGTTGCCGCATATTTAATATATAACTACATAAAACCTCAAGAATGGACGTTGATGGTTTGCGATGGGAAACTTAACGCGTCCGAGTGCTACGACAACTCCTACGAGATTCCCGGATTCAAATCCGCTAAAGAGTGCCTGCTGGAAGGTGCAGACAAGTTCGCTAAAGAGGGATTTGAATGTGGCCGAGACTGCAAAACATCCGACCTGGGATTAAACATCTGTAGCGAGATATGCAACAAGTCTGGTTGCGGTAAATAATTTAGGCTACTTTATAATCATTACTAACGGTATATGGAATCGCACGAAGGTAAAGTATCTGTGGTTGTTATGAGCATTTTGATTTAGCCCAATTTAGAACATTTAAAACGGTTTGCTCGTCAAAGTCTCCATTACTTATTTTATCAGTAAGCCAGTTTGTGATCCGTGTAACATCTCTAACTAAGAATTCAAATTCGATAAAAGTACTCCCTTTTTCAGGGATGTCGATTTGAAAAGCCGAAGTGGTAGAACTGTTGATCTTGGTTAAATATTCCTCGAAAGTGTGGCCTTCCCACTTTGTAAATGCGGCAACTGGCCTTTTCGGCGATATCATATGAGCAAGGGCAACTCTGTAATTCCTCCATAGATCCTTTATATCTTTATCGCTTCCACATAACCCTAGATGATCAGGAAAGTCCCTAACTAGCTTGAGAAACATCCCGTCACCATGCTCTTCGCTTTTAATTAACTTGCAATAAAGTCTAGCCAGAAAGAGAATAGCCGATAATGCACCTAACGCTCCAAGAAAGTTGCCACCGCCAACCGACTCTGTTTTATCAAAATTGTTTACCTCCTGTTTCGCCAGTAAGAATGTATTACAGTCCCCTACCATTGAGTTGATTCGTTCATTGATGATTCCTATCAGATTGTGTTGTTTATCAGTCATATCCCTATTTTACTACTTAATAAGTTTGTGCGGTGTTAAAAGTCAGGCCTCTATTAAGCTCCAACATCTACCAGAAGACATCTTAATTCCAGTATTTCGCTCGGTTCCGCCGTGGTAAAATACTCTAGTACATCGTCCCACAAGGGACTAATAATGAGGACACCGCCCGTTCGTTCAGAGGAGACAGACTGTCGGATTTCTACGGAGAATTGAGCGGGTGGTTGCATCTATTTTATAAGCGCTCTATACTGAATAATGACAACAACTAATTCCTCTCTCATGGATAAAAAAACACGCTTCTATCAAATTTATGCCAATCTACCGCTCGGTGTGCGGGATGAAATTATAGTGGTAATCGACAACGAGCCTTTAACGTGGAGAGCAGCAAAACTTGAGGTTGACAGTAACACCCAAAAAGGAAACGAAATACTAGATAAGTTGGTGCAGTTAGATATATTAAAGTGACTACTATGCAAGGAGCCGGTGAGTCATCCAAATACGTTAATACAGAGATTGAAAAAGAGATACGACAACTCGTAATCGAGAGGATCAGGACTATGCCCGATAATATCAACATCTCTATCGGCGGCGATTCCGATTACACAAAGGAGCAAATTATGAAGAGTGTAGAAATAGGGGATGACGCTGGTCAGCAGTTCATTAGAATGCAAATGGACTTTCTAAGAGCTGTGACCGAGGGGAAAGTTTATCAGGAAAATGAATGAAAAAATGTGTCTTGATAACAAGGCCGAGACACGATTTCACAACAAATTGTTTGTATTACTGGTCGAGCATAGTTATAGAAAAGGCCACGAAGAAAGGATTTACAGTCTTGGACTTAGGAGAGAAAAAGGCTAACAAATTAGATTTTGATAGTTATATTAAAAAGAATACCCCGAAGTTGGTGTTTTTTAATGGACACGGTAACGAAAACACGATTACAGGAAACGACAATGAGGCTCTGGTCAGAACAGATAAAGACGAGGGCTTATTAAGTGGAAAGGTTATCTATGCTAGAAGCTGTAATGCAGCCTCAATTTTTGGTGAGAGTTGCGTTAAAAACGGAACTATCGCTTTTATAGGATACAAAGACAAATTTTCATTTGCTTCGTCTAGTGGAAAGGCAACACGACCCCTACAAGATGGGCTGATCAAGCTATTTCTTGAACCTTCTAATCTTATTCCTATCTCACTTATAAAGGGGAACACTGTTTCTAAAGCCTATCGTAAGTCACAAGAAGGTATGTTGCGTAACCTACGCTCTATGATCTCAAGCCAGTCCTCTCTTGAACAAAGGAGTGTAGCTTTTCTTTTGTGGAAAAACATCCAGAGTCAAGTGCTTATTGGTGATGATCAAGCAGTAGTTTAAACTCAAGCTTTATAATCATTCCAAATATCGGGAGGGTACTAATCTACCAAAAGGCATTTTAACTCCAGTATTTCTTTCGGATCTGCGGTGGTAAAATATTCCTGTACTTCGTCCCACAAGGGACCCCATCGCGTGCGTTTCACCTTTCGGTGAAACAAGCGCGATTATGATAAGAGGGAATCGAATGGCGCAGGAGCGGCGGCGACGAGCCGGGGTCGACGGGGAAACCAGTGGGTTTCAACCGGTGACCGATTCCCAGTCGACCCACCAACAATGAGTAATTGACAGGGTGGGGAAATAAATTGAGAATAAGGTAGGCGTGGTTAAAATATCTGTCCCAAACATAAACAAATCCCTGACCAATAACCTGGTTTTTCTCTCTGCCGTTTTTCTCGCCATTTTCTTCTTAACTGCCTCAATCTTTATCTTTCTTTTGACAGGTCAACCACTCTACCTTTTGGCCATAATCGCCTTATTGCTCCTCACCATAATTATCCTAGGGAAGTATATCAACGATTTGCTTTTGGAAACGGAGCCGGAAAACGGAAATGGGGCAGTAAGCAACGAGATTCTCTCCTTTACCGCGCACGAACTTAACGCCCCGTTGGGAAATATCAAAGGCGCACTAGACTCCGTTGTCCACAGCGGAAAAGAATCCCTCTCCAGCTCGTCCCTCCACCTATTGGAACACTCCCAGGCCTCGGTTGAACAATTGATAAAACTGGTTAACAACCTTCTAACCGCCGCCCATTTCGAACAGGGAAAAATGAAAATATTTATTAAATCTCAAAGTATTAAACCGGTTCTTGGCCAGGTTATCGAAAATTATAAAAAACTGGTCACGGATAAGGGAATCGGTCTTTTCTATCAGCATCCGGAAAATACCCTCCCCGAAGTCCTAATCGACAGCGACCGGATCCGGGAAGTAATTGAAAACCTGATCAGTAATGCAGTGAAATATACCGAGAAGGGGACTGTTACGATTAAGTCCTCCGTGGAAAAAAATAAAGTCATTGTTTCCGTCACGGACAGCGGCATCGGCATCCCGGAGGACAAGTTATCAAAGTTATTTATAAAATATTCCCGGTTAAGTAATACCAAAAGCATCAAAGGCACCGGTTTAGGGCTCTATATAGCCAAATTGATTGTTGAAGCGCATCATGGTAAGATATGGGTGGAGAGCAAGGAAGGCGCCGGCAGCACCTTTTCCTTTAGTGTCCCAGCCAGTTCTGCCACCGGAAATTAAGGAATATGCGAAAAATACTAATTGTTGACGACGACGAATTCGCCTGCGACTTATACTCTGATGCCCTACAGAAGGCCGGTTATTTAGTCTTTACCGCTTCCGACGGAATTAAGGGGCTGTCAAAGGCCACTTCCGAGATCCCGGATTTAATTTTGCTCGATGTCGCAATGCCGGGAATGGACGGGCTGGAGTTCACGAAAAAAGCCGCTTCCGATCCGTTTATCCAAAAGGTTCCGATTGTTCTTTTAACCAATATCCGCAACGACCAGACGATTAAAGAGGCGATGGAGAACGGGGCGCTGGGCTATTTAATCAAACCGGCGTTAACCCCGCTCCAGGTCGCGGATGAAGTAAATAAATTTCTTGGGACCAGTACTGCGACTTCCAATAAACCCGCCTAAGCCGCCTTCGGACAGATTTTCTTTATTTGCCGGTTATTCAGAATTAAATTATGCGCAAATTAAAACGCGAAATTAAGTTTTTAAAAATATTCGAAGGAGTTGATCTCTCGAAAAGACGGACCCCGCTGATGATTCTTAAAAGTCCGAAATCAGGTCCCGTTATCTGGCTGTGCGGGGCGATTCACGGCGATGAAGTCACCGGCATCGAAGTTATTCATCGGGTTTTCGATTTCCTTGAAGCTGGTTCGTTAACCCGGGGAAGCGTTTATGCCATCCCGGTAATGAATCCACTTGGGTTTGAAATGATTTCCCGGGACAACCCTTACGACGAAGAAGACCTCAACCGCCAGTTTATCGGTAACCCGCGGGGAAGCACCGCCGAACGGATGGCGGCCTTAATCTATTCGACGATCGCGAAAACCAAGCCTGATTTCGTCTTAGATCTACATACGGATTCAAGCTTATCCGTTGCTTATACCATCGTTGATAAACTTAAAAAGCCGAAAGATGACGCAATTCTTAAAAAGACTGTGGCCATTACGGAGAAATTGGGGCTACCCTGGGCTTACGACTACGAGGACCACGCCGGCTATCCGCTGGAAAAAAGCCTTTCCGGAGCATTAGTCACAAACGGCATCCCGGCCGTAACTGTTGAGCTCGGTGGACCCTATGTCATCAATCCGTTCTTTGTTGAGAAAGGCGTTCTTATTGTCCGATACCTTCTTAGCCATTTTAATATGGTCCGCTACAGCGTCTTGCCGGTCAGCCCTTTTTTCCGCCCCCACACGCTCCGGAAACCGCTCCGTTTCTTTGAGGAAGTCCGAAGCGAAAAAAGCGGAATTGTTAATTATCGGGTGACCCCGGGCCAGGTCGTCCGAAAGGGTCAAATGATCGCCAAAATAAAAAACGCGTTGGGCCGGACGGTGGAAACGATAAAAAGTCCGCAGCGGGGTTTGGTTCTTTCTCTTTCCGACCAATCGGTCAGTTTCCCGGGCAGCAATCTTATTACTTTAGCGGTTGAAGACCGAATGAAGTAGACAGTAACTTAGTCATCTTCGCCTCAATCGAATAGGCCCTCTTTTTACTATCCGCGAAAATTACATACCCGAAACGTCCGGTTTTAAGTAGGCTAACACCGGAGATAACTAAACCTTCAGTGCTTTCTCCTATCGGATAGAGAACCGGGGCTAAAACACGATACAACCGAGCAAAATCCATCTTTTTTAGCTTGTCGTGGAAAAAAAGATTGTGGGAGAGGCAAAACTTACTATTTAAAAACCCTTTTCCGAATAGGTTGATTCCAAGATCGTAAACGAATGTTCCTCCGGTTTTCCTTAAGTTGCTTTCGGTGCAATAAAGCCCGCCTTTTTTATTAATAACCAAATCGACCTCAAAAGAGCCGCGGTAACCGGCTTTAGCGTACCTTTTACCAATCGAAAAACCGATCTTTTCCAGTTTGCGTTCGAGAGAAAACGGCAAGGCCCTCCGCCCCGCCTCAACTCCTTTAAAAACCCCTTCCGGAGTAACCCGCATTCCGCAAGCGTACAATTTTTCGACCCGCCCCCCGGGCTTAACAATTAACTCGATATTCGGTGAACCCCCGCCGATCTTCCAGTCAACAGGGACCAGTTTTTCTACGACCACCGGTTCTCTCCGCCAGTAACTATCCCGGCCAAAAAGCTTCAGCAATAATTTGGTAATTTTTTCATAATTGCCGGGAAGGGAGCCGGGCGTGAATATTTTGAGCCCCGCTCCGGCGTGGCCGCGGTTTATTTTAATTACAACTCCTTTGTTTTTTAAGTAGATGTCAGCCGCGATTTTGGCCGCCTCGGCTGGGTTTGAAGCCACAAAACCTTCCGGCATCTTTACCAACCGATCGTGGGGAAAATATAGGTTGATAAACTGACGGAAACCGGATTTACTGCCGAAATAATCCCGGGTCCAAACACTGCTTGGCTCTCCTAAATCCGGGGTTATAAACTTCAGGTTGAACTTACGGAGATGATTTACCAGCTCGATAAAGTACGGGGTGGTGGCGTAGCTGATTATTTTTGGCGGCTTTTCGCAGGATCGGACAAGGGCAACTAAATTGCGGAAGAATTTACGGTCTTCACTAATTGCCCGGCATAAATTCGGGTTTTCCGATTTTGGCGACAGATTCGTAATTTGGCGGTGTCCGGTAACACTCCGAACATATCCGATAAATTCGCCACTTACCGGATTCGAGGAAATAATTATCTTATTATTTTTCCCAAGAAAAAATTCGTGGTCGGCTAAACCCAGGTCTTCTTCGATTTCCACCTTCTTTTGGGCCTTATCGGACATTCCAGCCACCAAAGTTTCCGCGTCCTCGGCGAGGTTGTAGATATAGATCAGATTTATCATTGAGTAATTACCCTTTCAAAATAGCTGATTATGGCTTTTTGGAACTCGTCCGGCAGGACGCCGGAGGGCTGGACTCGAAGGTATTTCCTTCTTAATTGGGGTTCCTTTTTCCGAGCTTGAGCATAATATTTCTTTTTAAATTCACTCATTAGGGGACCCCGGGAACCTTTTTGGTAGGCCATTAGAAAAGCCAGCATCTGCTCATCCCGCCCTAATTCGGTCGCATCGTAGCCCTCCTTCCCGTCGGTATCCTCAAAAATTGAATAAAGGGATTTGTACCGTTCCTGAAGAAGATCATCCGTGAAGCCCACCGTTTTCGGGTCAATGCCGTTGGCGAGCAGGAAGATATAATTACGGGCGCATTTACAGCAAGCGGCGCACCAGCGTTTATTTTCCGCTTCCGGCCGGTCGGCAAAACAGGACATCTGGTATTTCCCAATCTCGGGGAATTGGGTATGTAATATTTTGACGATGGCGATTTCGTGCAAGGGTCCGACAATGCTGGCCACTTTAATATCCTGCCCCGATACGGCTTGGGCAATTAAACTTTCTTCCCGGGTCCAGTTTTCCGATTGTTCGTAGACGGGATTAAAGATTATTCCTTCTTCATTCTTAATCGACTCGTTGCAGGAAGCTTCGTTGGAAAACAGAATGTATTTTGCCTTGTCGTAATAAGCGAAGGGCAGGGAAAAAAGAGTGAAAGAAGTTAACAGTAATTCCCAACCGAACCAACCGTTGCCGGCGCTGTCGTCCCGCAGTATCCCCGACGGATTGAGAAAAAAAGTTACGTCCTGGCCAAACTCGGCATTAAATTGTTTTAACATCTCCCGCTTGTGCTTATCGGCGTACAGCTCCTTTGGCTCAATAATAAACATAAGGCGGGGAGAAATACCCAGCTTTATACTCATCGCGTAAGTTAGCAGACTGTCCTTTCCGAAAGTAAAAGGGATGATGGCCTTTTCGCGGTTGAGTTTTATTCGCGCGGGAGGTAAATCAAGTAATTTCCGTTCTTTTCGGAAATGGAAGTCAGTGTTGAGTAAAATCCGGTAGAGATCGGCGCTTTTTTGCTTATTCATATACGCATCAAAAGGAATGGTATAAAAAAGATTCTTAAAATAAGAAGCTTCGACTACCGGCCGGTAACCGTTAAAATTGATTTCCGCGATTTTAGGATTTTGGAAAGGCAGGTGGCACGTCGAAACAAAGCTGAGGTTATCTAGCAGCGCTTTTCTGTTTTGCGCGGGATACATCTCCCAAACCCTCTTCGGATATTCCAAGTTGAAGGGACGATAACTTTTCTGCCCTTCAATCTTGATTTCAAGCCCTTTTTTTAACAGTATTCCATTAACGTAAACCTTCACGCCCGAAGTCCTTTTAAAAAAAGTTTCTTCAATTTCTTCCGGTATTTCGCCGGAGCTAAGTCGAATGTAGTTAAAGAGTAAAAACGCTTTATCAGTTTTTCCGCCCTTGGAGCGATAGTTTTTAAATGGCGTTTTTTAAACAGATCGATTAAGTCGCCCCGGCAGCCATTTTTGTAGGCTAAATAAAAAGAGAGGAGTTCCTCCAGACGGCCGACCTGACTGATTTCGTAAGCGGAATCGTGTGTTTTTTGCTGTCCGAAGGCGGAGTACAATCTTTTAAACTTTCCTTGCATAAGGTTTTCATTAAAACCGACTATTTTCGGGTCGATCTTATTGGCTTTAAGTAAAATGTATATTCGGGCGCATTTCGAACAGCGGCCGCACCACCGGCGGGTTTTTGCCCGGCGGTGCTCGGAAAAGCAGGAGGATTGGTACTTAGCGTACTCCGGGAACAGACCGTAGAGGATTTTAATTATGGCGAGATCGTCAACCGATTCGAGAAGATTCCTGACCTGGACCCTGCCCCCGGTTAGGCCTTCCGCGATTAAGCTCAATTCCCTGGTCCACTCCCGGCTTTGCTCAAAATCGGGGAAAAGTTTAAACCCATTGCGGTCAAAGGTAAAACTGTCGCAACTCTTTTCGTTACTGAAAAAAATGTACCGCGATTTATACGCGTAAGCGAAGGGGATTAAAAGCAGCGCCATTGAAGTCAGTTGCAATTCCCAGCCGAACCAGCCGTCCACCCCGCTTTCCCGAAGTGAGTCGAGAGGACTTTTTAAGAATTCGATTTTATCCTTAAATTCCCGCTCATACCTGGCCCTTAACTTTTTCTTTTGGATAGTTTCAAATAGTTCCTCAGACTCTTCAACAAAAATTAATGTCGGCTTCATTTTTAGAGCTTTACTTAATGCTGTAGTCAGCAAACTATCCTTTCCGAAAGTAAAGGGAACGACTACCCGATTCGAGTAGGATTTAAACACTTTATAATTTAACCGGCTGTCACGATTGGTATAACCCTTGAACTCATACTGGCTGTTCAGAATAATTTTCAGCATTTTCTCAACCGGAACTTTCTTAAGAAAGTTATAAAAAGGGATGGAGAGGGTCATGTTTTTTAAAACCGGTGCTTGGATTTGCGGGTAAGCCGTTGAATACTCTATTTTCATTGGGGTGCCGGCCACGAACGGAAGGTGGTAGGTGGCTAAAAAGGCGACATTATCGAGTAGCAACTGCTTCAGCGGCTTGGGGTAGCGGGCCCAAATGGAGGGGGGATAGGTAATTTTCAGGGATTTAATTTTCCGGCCTTGGTGGATACCGATATAAAAACCGTCTTTCCTAACTTGGCCGGTCACTTCTATTTTTTTTAAGTAATTTTTACTTGCGGGTTCTTCCTCATCGACGGGGGCAACGGGGTGAGTCGGAAACTTAATTTTTTTCTCCATTTTATTTTTATCTGGCTCCCTCGATTTCTCTCGGGATTAATTCGACTGACGAAAAACTCTTCTGAGTTTTTCGCGTCTCATTGAATTTATAGCAAATTGCATCGGGAAGTCAATACAAAAAAGTGGGAATTGGATCTGCGGAAATCAGTGAGTTAAATCAGCGTAAATCTTTTCGACTAGATCAGTTTCTTAAATTCCTCAACCATCGGCACCTGCTCAGATTCGAGACCAAGAGATTGAGAAGTATAAAATGAAACCCAGTCGGCTAAAAGAATTGAATTAAAAATGCGCAGTAAACGGGTATCCCCGTGAAGATTTAGAACAATAACTTTAAGATCGCGGTCTTTATAAAGCTGCTCTAAAACGGCCATCCGACGCCTTATTTTCGGACTGTCCTCGGAATCACTAAGCAGTAAAAAGTAAAAGTGATTTGATAACTCTTTTGTCGCCTCCTTAACGTCAAAACCGTTCATTTCGTTGTGGTTGAGTTCCGGAATTAAATTATAGAATGTCGGAACCTTGCCGGTTTCGTTCATTTTTATTTTCCAATTATAAGCAATTGAGAGATTTTTGTTAGAAGCGTATACGATCGGAACAAAACCCTTTAAAGTTTCTCCGAGTTTTTTTCCTTCCTTTTCTAAAGGAGCCGAATTCAGTGAACGGCTTAATTCGACGACTTCCGGGAATTCTTGCTCCGGAAACATTAATTTTAGAAATGATTTTAAACTGTAACCCAGTGCTGTGCGCGGCTGAATACCGGTTTTCGGAATTAAAACATAGGGAACATTATTTTCTTTTGCAATTTCGATTATTGTTCCGCCGGTGGCGATAACCGCTACGGGAAGATTGTTCTTCAGCGCTTCCTTTAAAGAATCAATTGTTTCCTCAGTAGTTCCGGAATAGGAACTGCAGATCGTCAGATAGTCAGGGGAGGAGGCTTCTACGGGAAGACCGTAGTCTTTGTGGATCACTAGTGTCGTTTCCGGTTTCCATGATTTAATAATCATTGAGGCGTTGTTCGATCCCCCCATTCCGCAAACGACGAACTTATTTTTTACCCTTAAATTAACGGCATTTTCTATCTTTGGCTCGAACTCAAACTGCTTTGGAAAGTCCTTTATCGTGTCGTAGATCATCTGACAACTTAATAATACCCAAAACCAAACAAAACCTCAATTAAGTGTCCCGTTTACGGTATAGGACGATTTTGATAGAATACGGATGGGCCGCGGTGGCGGAACTGGCAGACGCGCAGGACTTAAAATCCTGTGGTGGTTAACCCATCGTGGGAGTTCGATCCTCCCCCGCGGCACCAAAGGATCGAATGCCGCAGGAGCGTCGGCGACGAGGCGGGGTCGAGAGTGAAATCACCAGATTTCAACTCGTGACCGATCCTCCCCCGCGGCACCAAGTCGGGGTATAGCTCAGTTGGCTAGAGCGCACGCTTTGGGAGCGTGAGGTCGCCCGTTCGAGCCGGGCTACCCCGACCAGTTTGTGGCTTAAGCGGGTGTAGTTCAATGGTAGAACGTCAGTTTTCCAAACTGAGAACAGGGGTTCGATTCCCCTCACCCGCTCCACGCCCTCGTAGCTCAGTTGGATAGAGCGGCACCCTTCTAAGGTGAAGATCGCAGGTTCGAGTCCTGCCGAGGGCACCAGTACCTGTAGCATTTGACTTAAACTCCTATTCATATATATAATACAATCGGTTTGTAGCCTTGCCCCTAAACTAAATTAGCCCTATAAATAGCCATTTTCCATAGCGCACAGTGCGCTTTTTATTGTCCTTTGACAACTAAAGCTTTTTACTCCTAACTCCTATTAAGGGAGTAGGTTACACCCATTACGGGTGAAAATAGAAAGGAGGGCGTTTATGCAACATCCTTTAGCACGTGCTAGACAACTGATGGAAAGCCGAGAAGATCGGATGGTCAGTGTAAATTTTGACCCAAAGGGGCCGGGGGTGGCGCGAATTTTTCTTATTCCCCCAAAACCCGGACTCGGGTCGCGCGACAGTTTGTTGCTCATTAACCAATGGACGGTAACCGTCAGTCCGTCTTGGGCGAGACTGCTGCGGATCTTTATCGAGGAACTGAATGAGAAGGCGACAGTTGGGATGGAGATCGCGCCAGACACTCTGGTGGCCATCGTTAAGGCAACAGCCGCGAAGATGGCGGGGTTCTATCCCAAAACGCCGCGCGCAACCTTCGAGAAGGATTTGGACGAACTTGTGTCCATAATTCTGGCCGTGGCGCGCGGGCAAGACGTGCCGCCGACAGTTTTCCAGGGCAAAACCTTGGAGGATTACGCGCAGTACCTGAATGCGCCGTTGCGAATGGACCTCATGGTCAGTTCAATGCGTAATGGTGGGAAGCGTGCTTGTCCACTGCATTGTGGCGCCTGTTACGCGGAAGACCAACCGCTGATGGACGTGGCGCCAATGGATTACAGTTACTGGATCCAGGCAATTCGGATCCTGGGAAGAATAGGGGTGCCTGAGCTGACCTTTACGGGCGGAGAACCGTTGACGCGCGAAGACATTGTTAAGCTCGTTGCCTACGCACAATGGCACTTGACGCGATTGAACACTTCCGGTGTTCTGTTGACGCAGGAACTCGCGTTAGCGCTGTTTAAAGCGAATCTGGACGCAATCCAGATTACCTTGTACAGCGGCCAATCTGGGATTCACGACGGCCTCGTTGGTAAGCCTGGCGCGTGGGGGTTAACTGTGGCCGGGATTGGAAATGCTTTGGCCGCGAATCTTTTGACCAGCGTCAACACGCCGTTGTTGCTGGCGAATCGCGATTACGCGGCGACCCTACGTTTTCTTGCCGGTTTGGGTATCCGTTACGTTAGTTGCAGCGGGCTTATCCCAACCGGCGGCGCGACAAAGCAAACCGCAAACGGCGCGGCCATGAACCAGGAACAGATGTTTCAGGCTCTCGCTGGTGCCTTAGCGGTAGCTCGTGAGCTGGGTATGGAGTTGAACTTCACCAGCCCGGGAATCCTCACCAACCAACAGTTGGTGGAGTTGGGGATGCAAGTTCCAGTTTGTGGGGCCTGCCTGGAGAATATGGCAATTAGCCCGCGCGGTATGGTTGTTCCCTGCCAAAGTTCCCTTCGGAAAGCCGACGTACTTGGAGATTTCTTAGGGGACAAGTGGTCCAGGATCTGGAACAGCGCGAAGTGCAAAGGCACGCGCAAAAGTTCCGCTGGCAAGAACGTTTGCCCGTTGGGAGAGCGAGGTGCCAAATGAGAACCATAAAAAGAATATTCATGTTGGTTTTGGTTCTCGCGGCCAGCGCGCTTTTCGCGCCGGCAAATGCGGTGATCGCGGCCGGTCCGCCGGATACGATCAACAGTTACGTCGTGACAGTCACGCCGCAGTCTGACGGCACACTCGTCATGCAGTACGAGTTCGATTACACCGCGGTGACGGACTTTCCGTCCGGAGGCGCGTACTTGGAGGTTGGCGTCCCGAACAAGGATTTCACGATCCAAGATTTCGGACCCAAACCTTTTGTTAAGACTGCCTTCGCGAAGACCTCGGGTGGGTCGTGGGTGCGGCTGGAATTCGATCACCTGCCAAAGGCCGGTGAGAATTTCAAGCTGAACTTCACGATCAAGCAGGCTTCGATGGCGTACTCGCTTGGTGATGACGCTACATTCGTGTTCATACCTGGCTGGTTTGATTTCGCTGAAATCAAACTGCTACGGATCGTATGGGCTGTTCCCACGGACGCGAGTCTGATCAGCAAGCTTAGTCCGCCGCCGATCAAACAAAGTGAAGGCCAAGTAGTGTGGGAGACGACGAACCTCGCGCCCAACGCGAAGTTCACTGTCACAATCTATGTGGCCAAGAAAGCCTTCGACAATCTGAAGGTGATCGAGGCTCCGCCCCCGTCAGCACCGGGAGCAACACCAACTGCTGATAGTGGTGGTGGGGATAACACCCTGCTCATCATTGTCATCGTCATAGTCGTGATCATCGTCGCGTTCTTCCTTCTGGCAATGTTAGATGAGCTGTCAGGAGGCGGCGGCTACGGTGGTTCAATTGGTGGCTACAGCGGTAGCGGTGGCGGTTCCATCTTTGGTGGTGGTGGTGGTGGAAGTGGAGGTGGTTCCATCTTTGGTGGCGGCGGTGGTGGATTTAGCGGTGGTGGCGGCGGTTCTTCCGGCGGCGGCGGCTGTGCCAGCGGTTGCGCGGGCGGCGGACGAGCCGGCTGCGGAAAACGTCTGGGCTTTGACGTCAGCTTGTTTCTGAAAAACCGGAAACGCCAACGCTTGGGAGAAGGCGAGAATGAAAAGTAAAATTCCGGCGGTTTTGTGTCTGCTGGTTTTGCTTGCCGTCTCATGCGGTGGCACGACGCCGTCTTCGGGAAAACCCGTTAACGACCCAGCAGCTCCTTACGACGCGTCAGTCGTGCCGGAAAAAGGCCAGCCGGCGTTCCCAAAGTTGGGAACAACTTGGGTGGTTGATCCGGACAATGCCTGCCGTTTCAGTGACGAGACGATCAGGTTCGCCAACGATTTGTTTGAAGGTTTGAAGAGAGATCACATTGCCGAGGTTGCCGTCGTTTGTCAAAAGGGCGTTAAGGACAACGGCCCCTACGACAACGGCAAAATCTGGGCGATGCAGTGGGGAAACTACGCTCGTCTCGGTGACAAGAAAGACCGTCGCGGATTGGTTTTCCTGATTATCCCCGACGCACCGGTTGGCAGAGACATTGTCATTGTCGAACGCAGTGTTTGGAACTATACCTACACGGCACTCGACTACTGGGACACAATGGAATCGGCGGCCGGTTACGCCCGCTACGGCCAGTTCAACGAAGCTTTAGAACTACTCGCACGCGAAGCGGACGAAAAATTACGTGAAGTTGTCAAACCTTAGTTCTAAATGGGAAGGGGATTAGATGTTTAATCCTCTTCCCAAATCAAAAATCCCCGAAAGGGAAGAAAGGTGGTTTTTAATGAAAACCCAATTACCGTTAATGAAAGCCATTACGCTGGTTATGCTCATCGTTTTGGTGTTGACGGCAACCGCCTGCAACACAATTACCAACGTTGGTCGGAGTGTGATTGATGAATACCACGCACTGATCACCGCATATCAAAACGGGCAAATGGCGGCGGCGAACGGTCAGTCCTGCATCGTTCTTTCGTTCTCCGCGATGACCAACTCTGCAGTCCTCGCCAACAACTATATGGATGGTGTGGCGAAGCAAACGGAAGCGTACCGCGAACCCTTGCGCCAGTTTGGGTCGAAAATCGCAACGCAAGAAAAGACCCTTGCAGAGCAAGCGGCGGCATACAAAGATTCGGCCGGTAAACCACTGGATCCGACCAAGATTGATTTGGCAGATCTTGTGAATAAGAATGCAACCCCGGCGAATATGGCACTGACACTGCAGGTCTATGCAACGACCTTCAATGAAGCGCCACTGCCCCCGCTTAACCCTCAACCTATCATCAATGCACAGCGACAGGTGAGCGAAAGTACAAATCAGGCGTTCGCGTGTGTGAAGGACTGGAATGAAGCAGTTCGATCGTACAACGTGGAAAGGAATAAGATTCCAGGTGACGCTGTCGGCAGAATTGCGGAATATCTTAAAGTCAAAGAACTGCCGCAATCGCTACCTTATTTCACAATGCCTGGCCCCACGGCCCCTCCTGCCGTTCCAACGCTCGGGAAATAGAGAAGGACCTTATTTTACAAACGCTCTTGGAATTTATTCCGAGGGCGTTTTTTATTTTCGATATTTATCATTTAATTATTAATTAAATGAATCTTGTATTTATAATGTGATCGCGTTAAAAATACAATGATCGAATAATTGATTAACGAAATTGACAAATATAGTTACTGGTATAGAATAAACCTACAAAGTGAGAGATGGAACTTGACTTTCCCGGTTCGGTGGCCGTGGGGCCAAAATATCCCAACTAGGGAAAGAGAGGAGGTGAAGACAAGGTGAAACAGTTGAATAGCAATTCAGCGCTCGTCATCTTGATCTAGACCATCGCGCGGCGAGACAAATTTCGGAAGGGGAGTGTCTTCGGAGTAGAGTGCTTCCATCGCCGGGAAGCTTGACACGGAGATGAAGACATCCGACCGAGAAAGGAGCATGAACCAACCCAGCTGTGACTAAAATGGGTTGAGCTTCTGCCGGGGCCTACTTGCCAATCCTTGGCACCGATCCGGTAAAAAACGAAAAAGTGATGCCCCAAAATCTTTTGTGACTAAGTAGTAGGCTTAGTCACTTTTCTTTTTAGTGATATAATTTCCACGTCTAGTCAATTATATTGGGGGATCGTCTAGCGGTAGGACAACAGCCTTTGGAGCTGTGAACCGTGGTCCGAATCCACGTCCCCCAGCCACCCTTCGCTCTTTGAGCTTCGGGATGGTTTCACCGCTAACCGAAGCGAGATTAGAGAGAAGGTGTGTCCTTCCGTAGCTACCCCACTCCGTAGCATGAGCGAAGGATGGTTAGCGAAGGAGGACAATATAATGTATTACTCCTATATACTTCTAAGTCCAAAGCATCACCTCTTCTATTACGGTTCAACCAATGATCTTAAAAATAGAGTAACTCTACATAACAAAGGGAAAGTATGGTCAACGAGGTCATATCTGCCTTGGCAACTGGTTTGGTACGCAGGGTTTTTAACGGAGAAGGAGGCAAGAGAGTTTGAAGGCTATTTGAAGTCCGGTTCGGGTAAGGCATTCTCCTACAAGAGGCTGGTTTCAGTAGCTTTGGCTAGAGATCTTGTTCTGGGGAGGGGAATTAGTTCGAAAAGAAAAGAGAAACCTGCCCGATCACGTGACGATTTGTTCTGAATGGCGAACACTTAACTGACGCGTGACCGAAATTCACGTTCACCAGCCAGACTCAACATGAAATATATATAGACCGAGGTGCTATATTTAGTTCAATATGAAAAGACTATTTAATAAAATAGATAATACTTTTGAGAGTCTCTTCGACGTTGTTTGTAAAAATCTTAATAAGGAGCAAACGCGGGATTTACTAAGGGATTTTCACTTAAGAGAGTTACCAGACGTCAACAGTGTGAGTGCCGATCTTTTTTTCAGACCAAACATCATCCCAACCAACGTGTTATGCGTTTTCTATCTACCAAATGGCAATGTTGGGAAGGCAACTATAAATATTGGTTACCCAAAATATGTCCCAAAATTTGTTTCTGAATTCCATCGTAAACAGTTGCTTCGAAAATTGGATAAGTTTCTTGATAAAAGGTTCGGACCAGGTATCAACTATACAACGGGGAATTACTGGCAAAGTGGGGATACTATCATAATTAGGAACCTAAAGGAGACAAACACTGTTTTGGCTTCAGGAGGTTTTTATATTGGAAACACTGGTCTGGTTCCCGGGGATCCTTATATTGGAATACAGGCTTTCGACACGAAAGTCTTTTCAAAAGAAAAAGCGCTTGGAAGGATCTAGACCGGACTGAAAGTTCAGCGTTAAAGTAGTAAAATACTATTAGTATGACGAAGCAAATTAGTAATCTTTTAGCTGGAATTTGGGATTTTGTAACAGAGAAATTATTAGTCAAAACCATCGAGAGGCTTGGAATTCCAGGTACAGTAACGTTTATAGGTGCTCTCTACGCTCTTAATGCTCTGAACCAAGTTGATTATAAGATTGAGCCGCAGAAAGGGTACGTATTTATTTTGTCGAGTTTACTACTCCTGCTATTTTCTGGTTGGATCTATCATCTTAATTCGAAGGAGAAGACATCAATAGTGCACGGAGCTTTGAATTCATTAACGCAAGTGTTCCAACGTATCCCGGAACAAGTAGATAAGACGAGAAACGGCGAAGAGATCGAAAAGCTGATGGGAGCGTTAAAAGATTACCCGGATAAAATAATCCAATTAATAAAAGATACGGAGACGAAGACGTAGTTTTTTTATTATCAGGGTGGATACGAATGCCTGACCCTGAGCGAGCGTTGCGAATCGGGGGGGGGGGTGACTGGGATCGGGGACGAAACCAGCCGGTTTCTACGCCTAACCGAATCCACGTCTCCAGTCACACTTAACTCTATGCCCCAAGTTATTGTATCCGGAGTATGTCTGCACCGTATCAGCCACGCAAAAATGGAAACGGAAAAATATGTCTTTTAAAATACCAACTTCTGAAGAAATCTTAGAGATTAGCCCAACGTCAAATCTAAAAGTAGTTATCCGAGACAGTAAGTGCTGGTATGTAAAAACTTCTTCAGATATACTAAGACCTTACTTGGGTTACCTTCTTGGCAGAAGCATCTGCAACATAGCTGAAACAAGTCTGTTATCAAATGAAGAAGTAACTGAACTCAAAACGTTACTTTCGCTGCCTATAGATTCTTGCATAACCAATACTTTTCTGGTGCGAATTGCTTCTTCTCATAAACTGGAGGAATTACCTTGTCAGACTATTGAAAAAGCTGTTGCTACTGAATTAGTTTATTCGGTTTGGATTAGAAGAAGAGATACGCACGCGGATAATAGAGAGTACATTACTGCAGGTATTCCCGTATTTTATGATTTTCATATTGCCTTTCTTGCTGAGAATAATTGGATTCACTCGACATTATTCTTTAAAGATAGTCCTGACTATGGTCACCCACCCTCTTGGAGGGTAAAAGAGGTCTCGGAAACAATAACTACTGAACGCGCAAGAAATGTTATTACACCGGGTAATAAAGCCTGGCATTATGTGAATAGCATCGAAAATTTTAGACAAGAGCTCGCATTTGCCGAAGAATCAGTTAAACGATTGGCCGAATCCGATATTTATAGTGTAGTAACCTCTGCAGGTTTCAACAACCAATGGGCTGGAATAATCACTGATTTTTTAAAACGTAACCTAATTACATTAAATTCTGATGTCGAAGAAATGAAGAAAATCATTTTCCAATAAAGTATCTAAAATTATTTGATATGCTTAACAAGGAACAACATCAATTGGCTGGATTACCATATATAAGTTCCAGTAGCTTCCACAGTCACCAGCCACACAGCACAGTACTCTTGCTGTGGCAGCCTTATTACTAGCCACAACTTACTTTTTATTCCCAAAGGCCTATGAAAAATTTCTGGCAAACTATTAAAAGACCATTCTTTGTCCAAGCGCCGATGGACGACGTTACCGACACCGTTTTCCGGCAAATTATTGCTGCCTGCGCTCCGCCCGATGTCTATTTTTCGGAATTTACCTGCGTTGACGCTCTGTACTCCGCCGGAAAGAGTAAGGCCCTTCAAAAACTAAAATTCACTGAAATCGAACGGCCGATTGTCGCGCAAGTTTGGGGTACGGAACCGGAATTATTTTTTAAATCCGCAAAACTTATTGCGGAGTTAGGTTACGACGGAATTGATATTAATTTAGGTTGTCCCGATAAAGCGGTGCTGAAAAAAGGCGCAGGCGGGGCCTTAATAAAAGACCCGGAAAAAGTTTCCGAAATCGTTGCGGCCGTCCGAAAGGGCGCTCCTAGTCTCGGACTAAGTATTAAAACCCGTCTGGGATTTAAGCAGGTGGAAACGGAAGAGTGGCTCGGCTTCCTACTCGGACTCCCGATTGACGCCCTAACGGTCCACCTCCGAACCGTCGCGGAACTGTCTAAAGTGCCGGCCCACTGGGAGGAGATGGGGAAAATAGTTGCGTTGCGGAAACAAATGAAAAGCAAGATTTTGCTTATCGGTAACGGCGATGTAAAAACCCGGGTTGAAGGTCTCGAGAAATGCCGGCAATACGGGATTGACGGGATAATGATCGGACGGGGAATATTGAATAATTACTGGGTTTTCGGTAAAAGTCCGTATGTTCCCGAAATCAACGAAAAGCTGGAACTTTTGGAAAAACACCTAAAATTGTCGGAACAGACGTGGGGAAAAGACAGAAACTTTAATAACCTGAAAAAATTCTATAAGTACTATCTCTCGGGACACCCGGCGGGAAAAGCACTACGGATAAAACTGATGGCCGTTACGACTATTGAGGAAACACTCGCCATCTTAAAACGTGAAAAGTGATTACTGTTCGAGATCGTCAGACCGAGAACTTCTCCCCTCCGAATTGGAGGGTCGAAGGGTAACACTCTAATTTTGACTCAAACCCGTTTTTTCTTGGCCAGAAGGTTAAGAATCTTAGTCACCTCTTTTAAACTGTCCGGATCGTAAATGGAAATCGCTAAAACCCGCGGATTAAGTTCTTTCAGCGCCATAAGCTTACTTTCAACTTCCGCCTGAGTACATAAGTCCTTTTTACTTAAGATTAAATATTCTTCTTTTTCCAAAAGATGTTTATTATATTTTCCGATTTCGTTTCTTACCGTTTCGTAATCCGCCCTCGGGTCAGAAGACTCCGCGCTGATAAAGTGAAACAGGGTTCCGGTGCGCTCTACGTGCCTTAAAAATTTAATCCCTAAGCCTTTCCCTTTTGAAGCTCCCTCGATCAGTCCCGGGATATCGGCTAAAATCAGCTCATAATAAACCCCTAAAGAAGGCTCCAGCGTCGTGAACGGGTAGTTGGCTACCTTGCTTCTGGCGTTGGTTAACCCGTTAAGCAGACTACTCTTACCGACATTCGGCAGCCCGATAAAACCGATATCCGCAATCAGTTTCATCTCCAGCCGGAAGTCATACTGGTCGCCGTGGCGGCCAGGCTGGGACTGCAACGGAGTCGTGTTCGTTGAGGAACGGAAAAAATAATTCCCCTTGCCCCCGATTCCTCCCTTTGCGACTAAGGTTTTCTCACCGACCTTGGTAATTTCGAAGTTTCTTCCCGTCGATAAATTATTAACGACGGTGCCGAGAGGAATTTTAACAATTAAATCTTCGCCCGACGCGCCGTCCATTAATTTCGTCATTCCGTCCTTCCCGTTTTTGGCCGCGAGTTTCTTTTTATAACGGAATTGATTTAGCGCCCCTAAATCGGAGATCCCTTCGAAATAAACATTCCCGCCCCGTCCGCCATTGCCCCCGGTCGGCCCCCGCATCCGGATACTTTTATTGAAAGCCACAACCCCCTTGCCGCCGTTGCCGGCATTAATTTTAATTGTAACTTCGTCAATCAACATAACGGAAAAAGTATAACACCAGCGCCGGAAAGATGCCGACTGGTATAATATGCCTTGGAATGAAAATTATTCTTAGCCTTGGATCCGTAATTCTCCTCAGTGCCCTCGTTTTCAGTCTTTACGTTTTCATCGGGAATACCGGCTATACTTTCCCTGTCTCACCCCAAAGGGAAGCTTCCGTATCCGGTTTAACTATTATTGATGCGGCACCGAGTTCTCCCGAAAGTACTCAACCAGCGATAATTAAAGATAAACAGCCGACCGTCGCAGTATTCTTTCACAACGAAAGCCGGGTCCCGAAGGATACCGACGGCTGCGGGCTGGTTTTTCCGGTTGACCGAATCGCTCCGTGGACAGAGCCGGAAACAGTAGAGGCCACAGCTTCCGCCGATTTCGCGCTAAGACAGCTCTTCTCCGGCCCCTCGACGGAGGAAAAGAGTAGGGGATTTACTTCGCTTTTTTCGGTAAAAACCAAGGACAGTTATCTAGGAATAAAAATTGAAGAGGGCACCGCCTACGTAAACTTAAAGGATATTCGTCGTCTCCTTCCCAGTGTAGGCTCAAGTTGCGGCACCGCGGAGCTTCTTTCCGAAATTAGGGAAACGCTCGGGAGTAATAGACAAATTAATCGGGTGATTTACGCCCTCGACGGTAAACCAAAAACGTTTTACGACTGGATAAGGGTAGGGTGCAGACCCGAGAACAACAACTGCGACCCAACTCCTTTTAGATAAAAAGAAATCGTACTAAAATAAACTTATGGACGAGATATTAAGAAGTAATGATGAGGAATGCCTACATGCAGCCATTAATATAGCGAGAAAAACTTACATTAAAGGCAACTACCCGGTCGGCGCAGTTTTAGCTATAAACGGTCAAATTGTAGACCAAGCCGGAAACGAAATCTCCCAACAAAAATCGTTCGTAAGCCATGCTGAAAATTCTCTAATAATTAGAAATGGAACACAACTTTATGAAGCCTGGGAAAACAAGAAAGAAATCTCCCTTTATTCGACACTGGAACCATGTATCCAGTGCTTAGGGGCCTCAGTAACTAATCATATCAATAAAATATTTTATATACAGAAAGATCCGAATGGTGGAGCTTGTGATTTAAACCACGATAACATAGGGCTGTGGTACAAAAAGACTTGGCCTTTAATTGTCTATTCTCCTATTTCAACAGAACCCCTTGATATGATGCTTAAATATTTTCGAAGTGAGATCGAAAAGGGTAATACAAAGTGGCCTACCAAGATGATTCAACTTCTTGAAATGTAACTTTTAGGATTGGAGCGGGTGAGGAGAATCGGTCACGCGTTCCCGTCTGCTGACGAGCCGCGCGACCCCGCCTCGTCGCCGCCGCTCCTGCGGCATTCGATTCTCTACCTATTCTAATCACGTTTGATTCCGCAACTTAGCGGAATCGCACGTGATGGAGCGGGTGAGGAGAATCGAACTCCCGTCTTTGCCATGGCAAGGCAATGTTCTACCATTGAACCACACCCGCGAACACGCTTATCATACAAATTATCTCCTCTTAACGCAAATTTACTGTATAATAGTAAGGTGGCTAAGGACTGCATTTTCTGCAAAATCGTAAAAGGAGAACTACCGGCCCACCGGATCTACGAAGACGGGAAACACTTGGCGTTCCTGTCAATTTTTCCCAACACTGAAGGCTTTAGTGTCGTAATTACCAAAGAGCACTATTCGAGTTACGCCTTTGACCTTCCCGACGAAATACTTAAAGATCTGATAATCGCGGCAAAGAAGGTAGCGAAACTCCTGGACAGTAAGCTTAGCGATGTTGGGCGGACGGGTTTAATCTTCGAAGGCTTTGGCGTCGACCACGTCCATGCCAAGCTATTTCCGATGCACGGAACTAAAGATATGG
>JBBTUG010000016.1:0-1666 GCA_038063895.1 Patescibacteria group bacterium
CATTTGAGATTAATTGTCCAAACTAATTTGTCATTGCGAGCGGAGCGCGGCAATCCGAGATTGCGGAGCCTGTCCCGAGCGCTAGCGAGGGATCTTACCAAACTCCTCGCAATGACGTGGTGCACGTATGTCAACAAATATAGATATCAGCCAAATAACAAAAGAACTAGAAAAGACGATTCTGGATTTTAAAGTTAAAACCGAACCCGCCAACATCGGGCGAATTTTAACCCTGTCCGATGGAGTTTGTTTTATCGACGGGCTGACCGAAGCCGGATACGGGGAGATTTTGGACTTTTCCGACGGGCTCAAGGGATTGGTAATGAATCTGGAACCGGACCGGATCGGTGCTATCGTTCTCGGCTCCGGTGAAAAACTGAAAGAAGGCTCGGAGGTCCGGACGACCGGAAAAACCCTTACTATCGGGGCGGGGGAGGATTTACTCGGACGGGTTATTAATCCACTGGGAATTCCGCTCGACGGAAAAGGTTCCGTCCGCCGTGACAAAGAAATGCCCCTCGAGAAGGCGGCGGCGGGTGTGATCGAACGGCAATCAGTCAGTGAGTCGCTTTCAACCGGACTAACGGCGATTGATGCCTTAGTACCGATCGGGCGCGGACAGAGGGAACTAATTATCGGAGATCGGGGCCTCGGGAAAACGGCCATTGCCATGGACGCAATTATTAACCAAAAGAATACTGGAGTTGTTTGTATTTACGTCGCCATCGGCCAAAAACAGAGCAAAGTCGCCCAGCTTGTCGCCCGGCTGGAACAGGAAGGAGTTCTTTCAAATACCATTATCGTCAGCGCTTCGGCAGCTGAAGTCGCCGCTCTGCAGTATATTGCCCCCTACGCCGGCTGCGCTTTGGGGGAATATTTTATGGAAGCCGGAAAACACGCCCTAGTTATCTACGATGACTTAAGTAAGCACGCCTGGGCCTACCGCCAACTCTCACTACTTTTAAAACGTCCGAGCGGCCGCGAAGCCTACCCGGGCGATATTTTTTATCTTCACAGCCGCTTGTTGGAACGGGCGGCGAAGATGTCCGACCGGAAGGGCGGGGGATCCTTAACCGCCCTGCCGATAGTTGAGACCCAGGCCGGTGACCTTTCCGCCTATATTCCGACTAATATTATTTCCATTACTGATGGCCAAATATTTCTCGATGCCGATCTTTTTAACGCCGGCGTCCGGCCGGCTATTAATGTTGGTCTCTCCGTTTCCCGGGTCGGCGGGGCAGCCCAGGAAAAAGCGATGAAACAGGTGGCAGGGAAATTAAAACTCGAGCTGGCCCAATTCCGCGAGCTGGCAACCTTTGCCCAATTCGGCGCCGATTTGGACAAAAACACCCAGGAAAAACTTAACCGCGGGTCCCGGTTAATGGAGGTTATTAAACAGCCGCAGTTCCAGCCGCTACCTCTCGAAAAACAGGTTATTTTATTGCTTTCCGCCACGGAAGGCTTGTGGGACGAAACGCCTGTTGCCCAAGTTAAAGAAAAATCGGATAAGATGCTGAATTATTTTGAGACTGCCAAAAAAGATTTGCTAACCGTGATCGCAAAGGAGAAGAAACTCAGCCCTGTTGTCAGGCAGGAAATTGTTGAAGCGATCCGGGAATTTATTAGGAGTCTTTAAAAATATGCTTTCAACAAAAACGATTAAACG
>JBBTUG010000016.1:1766-6433 GCA_038063895.1 Patescibacteria group bacterium
CCGGGAATTTATTAGGAGTCTTTAAAAATATGCTTTCAACAAAAACGATTAAACGAAAAATTAAAAGCGCAAAAAATATCGCCAAGGTAACTCAAGCAATGGAGATGGTGGCCGCATCGAAAATGACCAAAGCGCAAGCTTCAGCCCTAAGCGGCCGCCCCTACGCCCAAAGTTTATTGGCCGTCACCCAACATCTGACCGGGTCCGACCGAGATGCATCGGCGTCTTTACTCAGTAATTCGAAGGGCACCGGAGAAGAGTTAACAATTATTGTCGCCCCGGAAAAAGGGCTTTGTGGAGGCCTAATTACTAGCCTCGAACGGCTTGTCGGCAACAGAAACGGGCTGTTCATCAGCGTCGGAACTAAAGCCCGTCAGATAGTTCTCCGTGCTCAGAGGAAACTTTACGCCGATTTTACCCTAGGCCTAAACCAGCCAATTTACCTGACTGCCTTGCCGATAGTTCAGTTGGTCTCCGACGGTTTCCGCCAGGGAAAAATCAGCAAAGTAACAGTCATTTACACTCATTTTATTAACACTTTAAAGCAGACTGCCTTAGAAAAAGTAATTATCCCGGTTGAGACGCCGGCGGAGAGTAAAGCCGGAAAAGAAGCCTTTGCCCAGTATATTTTCGAACCGTCGGTTGAGGAACTTTTGGAGGACGTGCTTAAGCATTACCTCGAAGTTCAGTTCTACCAAATTCTTTTAGAGGCTTACGCTTCGGAGCAGAGCGCCAGGATGGTTTCGATGAAGAACGCCACTGACAACGCGGATGGGATTATTGACGAGCTGACTTTGTTCTATAATAAAGCCCGGCAACAGGAAATTACGAGCGAGATTGCTGATCTGGTGAAGATAGAGAGTAGGTAGCTATCAGTAACTCTTCGAACGAAGTGAGAAGCTCAGGGACGAAAACTATGAACGAATCAAACAACAAAATAGACCCTCAGGCAAAATTCGGTACGGTTATTAGTGTCCTCGGTCCGGTCGTCGATGTCCGTTTCGACGGCAATTTGCCGGGAATATTCGAAGCGTTAACCATCGGTGAGTTGTACCTGGAAGTCCAATCCTATCTTGGTCACAACGAAGTTCGCGCGGTCGCCCTCTCCGCCACTGAAGGATTAAGACGGGGTCAGACAGTGGAACGAACCTTCGCCCCGATTTCTGTTCCGGTCGGTGAAAAAACACTGGGCCGGATGTTTGAAGTTACCGGCAAGCCGATTGATAATCTCGGTCCGGTAGCAAACACGGAAAGATGGCCAATTCATCGTCCGGCACCGAAGTTTACCGATCAGGAAACCAGAATCGAAGTATTGGAAACCGGAATGAAAGTAATTGACCTAATCGCACCTTTCGCCCGGGGCGGAAAAATCGCGGCTTTCGGGGGCGCCGGCGTCGGGAAAACTGTGGTCGTCAAAGAACTTATCCGCAATATCGCAATGGAGCACCAGGGACATTCGATTTTCGCCGGAGTCGGGGAACGGACCCGGGAAGGCAATGACCTTTATTACGAAATGAAAGAAGCAAATGTTTTGGATAAAACAGTTCTGGTTTTCGGCCAGATGAACGAGCCGCCGGGGGCCCGTCTTCGGGTCGCCCTCTCCGCGCTAACAATGGCTGAGTACTTCCGTGATGAGAAAGAGGAAGATGTCTTATTGTTTATCGACAACATTTTCCGGTTTTCTCTTGCCGGCGCGGAGGTGTCCGCGCTTCTTGGCCGGTTGCCTTCCGCCGTAGGTTATCAGCCGACGCTTGCCGCTGAGATGGGAGAACTTCAGGAAAGGATTACCTCAACCAAAAAGGGTTCAATTACCTCAGTTCAGGCAGTTTACGTCCCGGCCGATGACTACACGGACCCCGCGCCCGTCGCCACCTTCGCCCACCTGGACTCAACTATTGTTCTTGAACGCTCAATCGCCGAACAGGGCTTTTATCCGGCAGTGGACCCCCTTTCTTCCAACTCCCGGATTCTCGATCCCAACGTCGTCGGGAAAGACCACTACGATACCGCCCGGGGAGTCCAAAAAGTCCTTCAACGTTATAAAGAATTGCAGGATATTATCGCCATCTTAGGAATTGACGAGCTAACTGATGAGGACAAAGCGATTGTTGGCCGGGCCAGGAAATTGCAGCGTTTCCTAACCCAACCGATGTTCGTCGCCGAACAATTTACGGGAATTCCGGGGCGGTATGTAAAAATTGAAGAAACGGTCAAGGGTTTTAGGGAAATTATTGAAGGCAAGCACGACAGTTTGCCTGAGCAGGCCTTTTACATGATCGGCACGATTGAAGAAGCCGTCGAAAAAGCCAACTCCCTCAAATGAAACTCACCATCGAAGTTGTTACTCCCGAGAAAATAATTTTCAGCGGCTCAGCCGACATGGTAATCGCGCCGGCAGTGGGTGGGGACGTCGGAATATTGCCCCGCCATATACCTCTATTTTCCCGTCTTAAGATAGGGGAACTCCAAATTAAGCGGGAAGGACAGACCGAATATTTTGCGATCAATGGAGGCTTTCTTGATGTCAAAGACAATAAAGTTACTGTCCTGACCGAGACCGCTCGTAGGAGCGACCAAATCAGTGAACAGGCGGTTTTAGAGGCGAAAGAACGGGCAGAGACAATTATGAAGGAAAGTAAAACCAAGGAAGACTTCGCCGCCGCCGAGGCCTCGCTCCGCCGGTCATTATTGGAGCTAAAAGTTGTCCGGCGGAAGAATCGTAAAGGAACCGAAACCCTGCAATCTTAATCAATATTTTGTTTGATTGCACGCGATGGTGCCGAGGGTCAGAGTCGAACTGACATCTCACGTTTTTCAGACGCGCGCCGTGACCACCTTGGCTACCTCGGCAAATTCGTGGCAGAACTTAACTTCCTCATAAGAATATTTCCTTCGGCTGTATGTTTGAAATACCACTCTCTCTTAAAAGCATCCGACTTTATTTCATAGTCTTCTTTAAAAACAAGATTAAATGGCCTACGGTATCTGGTTGATTTGTTTTTACCAGAATTATGCTCAAGTAACCTTTTGAGAACGTCTTTTGAACAGCCGATATACAACTTGTTGTCTTTAGTACTTTTTAGCACATAAACTGTGTACACTCTCAATTATAAAGTACCGCGACCACCCCTGAAAGGGCCCCTTCGGGGCTTGGCTACCTCGGCTAACAGGAATATTTTATCATCCCGCTGTAGGCCTTGCAAAGAAAATATCTTGGTGAGAACATCAACATGTGAATGAGCTTAATCAACTTCTCATCGCAACCCGTAATCCCGCAAAGATTACCGAGTTCGAAAAGTACTTCAAGCTCTTCCTTCCCGAACTATCATTAAAAAACCTCAATGATTTCCATATCAACTTTGAACCGGAAGAAAACGGCGCAACCTTTGAGGAAAATGCCTTAATAAAAGCGCGGGAATACGCTAAAATCAGCCGATGCCTAACCTTAGCCGATGATGGGGGGTTTGAGATTGACGCTCTCGACGGACAACCGGGCGTCCTTTCCCGACGTTGGCCAGGATACGAAGCGTCCGATGAGGAATTAGTAAGTATTGCAATGGAAAAGCTTATAGGTGTACCTTACGAAAATCGGACCGCCAAGCTTCGGGTCGCTGTTGTCATTGTCGGTCCGGATGGAGAGATTATTGCAAAAGAAGAGGGACAAACTGGCGGAGTTATTCCGGAGAAACCGGGACTAATAAAAATAAAAGGCTTTCCCTTCCGGGCCATTCTTTTCCTGCCGCAATTTAATAAACTCTATCAGGACTTATCCGATCAGGAGCACGATAAGATAAACCACCGGCAGGAAATCGTCCGAATGCTGGCCTCGCGGTTGAAACAATATTTAAATAAGAGTTTTCCAACAGACCCATCCAAACAATAATCCTGACTTAATCTCAAACTTTTCGCTGAAAATGTGGTAAATTATAAAAGAGTAAAATATAGGGGCTGGTGGCGGAATTGGTATACGCGTACGTTTCAGAAGCGTATGGCCGTAAGGCCGTGGAGGTTCAAGTCCTCTCCAGCCCACCATAGGTTTGAGAGGATTTGAATGCCGGACCCCGAGCCGATTCGGCCTGAGGGCTCACGGCCTCGAAGGCTTGTCGAGGGGGAGGCGGGGTCGAGCGGCTCGTCAGCTGACGAGAACGCGTGACCAAGTCCTCTCCAGCCCACCATTGGTGTTTGCGGACGTGGCGGAATTGGTATACGCGTACGCTTGAGGTGCGTATAGCCGAAAGGCTGTGGAGGTTCAAGTCCTCTCGTCCGCACCATTAGTCCTAAAGGACTTGAATGGCGCAGGAGTGGCGGCGACGAGCCGGGGTCGCGGATGAAACCAGCAGGTTTCAATCCGTGACCAAGTCCTCTCGTCCGCACCATTGGGTCTGTAGCTCAGCTTCCGCCAGAGGCGGATCAGCCTTTGGCTGAGGTAGACCTGCCCGCCGAAGACCAGAGCCCGTAGCTCAGTTGGTAGAGCACTTGGTTTACATCCAAGGTGTCGTAGGTTCGAATCCTACCGGGCTCACCAGGCGATGGCAGGCGGGTCCGAAAGGTCCCAGGTTCGATCCCTGGCAGGCCCACCATAAGATTGGTGTATTCTTCCTCAATTTACATAAACTGTAAAGCAACATCTCAATTTTCGTAATTCTTTGACATCTCAGTTTTCGTAA
>JBBTUG010000017.1:0-7109 GCA_038063895.1 Patescibacteria group bacterium
CACCTCCTAACCCTGTGATTTTACCTAGTGTTGCACTTCGTTAGCGAACCTACTCTTTGATAGCGCGTGCACCCACTATTAAAGATGTACGCGTCGGCGACAATGTCCGGTTTGAACTCCGAAACGAAATAGTACCCACCCACAACTAAAACCCATCTTTCCTCGTCCATTCTCCACCTCCAAAAAACGATTGTCGAACTAAAAGGCGAGAGTATTCTAACCCAAATCCCATCTATTGTCAACCTATAGTTGGTAATTAATTATAATATTACTTTCGCCCTATTCCACACCGAATAAAAATAATCCCGTAACGCTTTTGCCAACCCAATACTGAAAAATTCTATTCCGACCCGCTCGGAAGTCTTTTTCGGATTATTGGCGGCTAAGATCGCGCACTCCTCGTCCACGACCACAAGATGAAAACCCCAATCGGGATAGTGACGGACGTCAATTCCATTCCGTTTAAAGTTGTGCAATATCTCCCGGTTACTGGAGTCATAGCGGTGCGCCACCATTCGACTGGTTACTCCCCGCTCAATCGCACGCCGTTGGGCCAAAACCAATTCTTCCGGCAGTTCTTCGCCGATGGAGATAACAAGAATTTCTCTTTTCGCTTTGTTGATTGCCGCCGCCGAGCTTAAGAACAGTTCTTGCGGATTGAAAATGAGGTTGACCTTGGTTGGACCGACCGGTTTTTGTCGGTGCACCCGTGGTTTGGCGCCCGTCAGCGCTTCGATCAACAATTGCATCTCTCGTGTCTTATTTTGTACTAAGTCCGCTAAGGCAATCTTTGGCGGTTTCGCGATAAACATTAACGGCCACTCCGGTATTTCGCTGATTAAATCCCGGCCTTTAAGGTTGCGAGCACTGCGGTAAACGGACTGAATCGGAATTCTTAAATCCCGACGGATCGTTTCCGCCGAGACCTCCTTCTTTTTAAGCAGGTAAAGATAGAGCCGTGCCTCCTGCGCAGTTAAACCCAACCCGTGGAGAGATTTCGACCAATCACCGTTACTTATTATTTTCTTTTTGCCTAGCATACGACTATTTTAACATACAAATGTTAATTTAGTCACTATGAGTTAAAGTTGCTTAGGAAACTTAGAATTGAATCCGGCGTAAAGAGAGGAGAGCGATGGAAAATCGGGTGACGGCGATCGTTATTAACCCTGACGGCGGGGTGAAGAATGTCTTAAGCATTATTGATTTTCTTCACCAAAAAGGCCTCCGAATCGGGTACGTGATCCTCCTACCCAATCAGCCTAAGTTCACTTTAGAGGACGGAAAAGGATGTCCGGTGGTTCTAGAGAACGACTTACGGGAGGAAGTGAGAAACTTGCCCGGGGTCGTGACTTTGGAAAACCTGCCAACCGGATTAGGACAAGAGGCTGTTTGGAAGGGTTATTAAGATCTGGGGCGCTTTGGAGAAATCTAGAGCGCCTTATTTTTTCTTCGAAGGAATAAGCCGGGAGATGGCTAAAATATAGGCGGCAGAACGGAGATCGGTGTTGTACTTTTGGCTCGTTTCAATCACGGCCGTAAAGGCCTTTTTCATCTGCTTTTCCAACTCTTTATTCACCTTCGCCTCGGTCCACTTCTGCCCGCTTAAATTTTGCACCGATTCAAAATAGGAAACGGTTACCCCGCCGGCGTTGGCAAGGATATCCGGCACGACCGTGACCCCCTTTTTATTTAAAATTACGTCGGCCCCGGAAGTCGTCGGACCGTTGGCCAGTTCCAAAATCATCTTCGCTTTAATTTTCGCGGCGGTCTTTTCGGTGATAACATCCCCTAACGCGGCCGGAACTAAAATGTCGACCGGTAGCTCGAGTAAAGCCTCATTTCGGATTGGAGTTGTTCCGGGAAAGCCGGCTAAGGTTCCCTTCTCCTGCTTCCACGCCAGAACTTTTTCGATGTCCAAAGATTTTTCGGATTTTATTCCCCCCTTACTATCGCTTATCGCCACCACTTTAAATCCAGCCTCACTGGCCAGCTTCGCAAACACCCCCCCAACGCTCCCCATCCCCTGAATTGCGATGGTCAACTTTTCACTGGCCACGGTGCCTGTCCTGAGCGAAGTCGAAGGAAACTTTGAACTCTCTTTGAGTGCCTCCATTAAAACGATCAAACCACCCCGCCCCGTCGCCTCGAGGCGCCCTTCCGAACCGCCGAGCGCTAAAGGCTTGCCGGTGAAAGTCGCCGCCACCTGCTTTTTCGTTAAAGTCTTGCCCGTTCGGGTCCGGCCGAACTCGTCAACCATAAACGCCATTACCTTGCCATCCGTCCCGACGTCCGGCGCCGGAATGTCTTTCTTCGGACCGAGGTTCGGAGCTAAAGCCCGGGCAAAATTACGACTTAATTTTTCGATTTCCCGCTCGGACATCTTCTTTGGGTCGACATCAATACCACCCTTACCCCCACCGAGGGGAAGGTCCGCCACGGCGCATTTTAACGCCATCTCAAAAGCCAGGGATTTAATTAAGGCGAGGTTGACCGCCGGGTGAAAACGAATGCCCCCCTTGTACGGGCCGCGCACGTTGGAATGCTGGACGCGGAAACCGATGAAGTTGTGTTCCTTGCCATCGCCCAATTTAACCGGCAGCCGGAAACTTATAATCCGGTCGGGGGTGGTCAACTTAGTGACCTGTTCCGGACGCAGTTTAAGCGTCTTGGCGGCGGCCACTACCCGTTTTTTTATTTCTTCGTTGGCGTTAATCATAAATAACATCCTCATTTTAGCACAATTTGGCCCGCTTCGCTAATCGGACAAATTTGAGAATATTCGTCGCTTTGTGTTACCCTACTTCCGTTGTGACTCGAGCCCGACTGAAGTCTTCCGTAACAAAAGCCGTCATTGCCGCGGCGGGGTATGGTACCCGGTTTCTGCCGGCCACGAAAAACCAGCCTAAAGAAATGCTCCCGATTATCGACAAACCGATTATTCAATACCTGGTTGAAGAGGCCGTGGCCTCCGGAATTAAGGATATTATTATTGTGACCCGCGCCGGCCAAACCACTTTGGAAGACCACTTCGACTCCCACGTCGAACTGGAACACCTTCTCCGTTTCCAGGGCAAAGAAAAATACCTGCGTGAAATCCAGGAAATCCCCCAACTGGCCAACATCGCCTACGTCCGCCAGAAAAAACATCTCCCCTACGGCAATGCCACCCCCCTTCTTTGCGCCGCGCCTCTAATTAAAGATGACGAATCCTTTGTCTATATGTTCGGCGATGATTTGGTACAGGCAAAGGTTCCGGCGGTTAAACAGCTGATTGACATTTACGAGAAACACCACCCGGCGGCGGTTTTGGCGGTGCAGGAAGTGCCGTGGGAAGTTGTTGACCGCTACGGCACGGTTCATTACAAGAGGGGAACGCGGATAAACCAGATCGACCGGCTGGTCGAGAAAGCCAAACCCGAAGACGCGCCCTCTAACATGGCACAGTTCGGCCGTTTCGTCTTTAGTTATAAAGTTATTGAGACCTTGCGAAAAACACCAACAGGAAAAGATAACGAGTTGTGGGTCGCGGATACGCTAAACCGGTTGGCGAAGAAAGAAACAGTTATCGCCCAGCCGATTGCCGGCAAGTGGCTGACCACCGGGGATCCGTTAAACTACCTTAAAGCCACCGTGGAGTACGCCCTTAAGCGGCCTGATCTGGCGGAGGATTTTAAAAGCTACCTTAAATCCCTCAACCTTTAAGAAAGGAGGAGCGAATGTTGGCCAACATTGCTTTAGCTTTGCGGATTATTAAGAAGTGGGGTTTCCCCTTTCTTTGCGTGGTCGGAGGAATCGTTGCCTACCCGAGTTTTCCCGAGACGAGTGGGCAACTGTTGGGGAGTTTACTGTTAATTCTAGTCATCTCCCCGGATTTCTTTCAAAACTGGCTGAAATGGTTGGAAAGGATGATTCTTCTGTCCCTTAGAGGACGATTTACGGCTGAAGAACTGAACACGATCGGAACGTTAGTTGCCGTTCTTGGAATCGCCATTACCGTAGTCGTCGGGATGTTTATTGGTTTTGGCCTGGCGTTCGCGCAAAAGAGCTTTATTGCCGGACTTTTTGCCACCCCCGGCTTTCTCGGTGGCCTGCTGATTATGCACTTCGGCGGGGCGATTATGATCCCGGGCAAATTCGAAAAGGATTGGGGCGAATAATACTCTGCTCCAAATTGACTCCAGCAGTACCCTTAACTCCTTCCATCTCGGAAGGAGTTTTTTCTTTTGAACACTTTTGTCCCCTAGATTAGTATTCCCAATCGGCCATGAAACAATGAAGCAATGAATCCGCTATGTTACCCTAAACTCCTAACTTCCGGACGAAGCGGATGGAGAGGAGAATCGCCAAAGCGGCAATGAGGAAAGTCAGGTTTAAGGACCAACCCAGTAAAATTAGCAGCCACAAACCAAACATCGCCAAAGCCCCGACCGAATGCAGAATCATCTCCCGGAAAACCAGAAAAGTCAGCGAATGATTGAGTTTTTCCTGAGCGACTTTGGAATAAAATATAGTCTCGAAAGGAATATAATAGAAAATCCGCACTCCTTTTAGGAAAGTGCTAAGAATAAATATCCCCCCATTGGACTTGGCTAAAGCGAGGGCAAGCCACCCCATTGAGGAAAAAAACCCGCCCACCGCCATCAGTTTCTTTTTGTCGGCGCGGTCAACAATCTGACTGCTGACTACCAAAACCAAAATGCTCACCAGCAAAGTCGCGCTGGCAATCCCACCCGTCGTTTCGTAGGACCGAACCGAGAGAAAAACAAAAACCGGCCAGACCACGTCCAAAATAAGGGTTTCGACCTGCGGAAGGCAAAAACTCACCGCCCAAACCCGGCCCACCCTAGAGAAAAGATAATCCTTAAGCTGGCGGAGGCTTGGCGCCCGATGGATCGGGTGGTGTTCCATCAACGACAGCGGAATAACTGAGAAGAAAAGAATGATAAAGGTCGCGAGGTAAAGAGCGCTGAAACCGAAAAATAAAATTAATAAGCCTCCGATTAATGGCCCGGCGGCGGTGCCGACCCGGGAAAGAATATTGAGCAGAGAAACCTCCCGGCCGAAATGTTCACGCGCGCCGTCCTCAGCGAAAATTAAATGGTACGGGAGCCAGTATGCGGGTACGGCCACTCCTGACGCGATCGCGGCCAGCCAAAGATAGGCCGGCTGCTGGGTTCCTAAAATCAGCAGAAAGATCATCAGGAGGTAAAGGAAGGTCCCGGTCATTGAACTGCGGCGGAAGCCCAAACGGCTGACGAGGTGCGCCGCCGGAACTGCCGTCGCGACAATTGCCACGGAGCGGATGGCGAAAAACATAAAAACCGTTTCGAGCCGACCGGTTAGTTGGAGAATGTACAACGGGACGAAAATTCCGGCCAGGGAGAGAGCGAAACTGTGCAAGGTCGAGGAAACAAACAGCGCGGTAATTCCCGAAACGCGGTGATGGGGTAAAAAGGGCAACCGGGCCAAACTACTGAGCATTAACTTTATTTTAGACTATTAAGTTGCTGAAGTCACTTAATTTCCTTAAGCAACCTGATTACCTCCTCATCGGTCACTTGCTTGAAGCTTTCGTAAAACTGGCCGACGGCGAGAAAGTCTAACGGCATGTCGAGCGCAACTAAATCATCTACCTCCGTTTTCAGTAATGTCGCAGCCTCCGGCACGGCCACCGGGACCGCCAAAACAACTCGCTCTGCGCCGGCGCCCCTAACGGCGGTAACCGCGGCCAGCGCCGTCGCGCCGGTGGCCAAGCCGTCGTCAACGATGATCCCCGTCTTGCCCGCTAGATTAAGGGGTGGCCGAGTAGCGCGATATACCCCTTCCCGCCGGTTGGCCTCCAAACCCTGTTCCCTGATCACCGTTTCCAGATACTCCGGAGTCATCCGATAAAGTTCAACCACGCCCTCGCGAAGGAAAACGTGCCCCTCCCCGTCAACCGCCCCGATCGCCAGCTCCGGATTGCCCGGCGCCGGCAATTTCCGGGCCACGACAATATCTAAAGGCAGGTTCAAGACCTTGGCAACCGCCGCCGCCACGACTACCCCTCCCCGCGGTATGCCCAGTACAATCGCGTCTTTCTCACCCTGATAGTCGGCGAGCCTTCCCGCCAGCATTTTCCCGGCCGTCTCCCGATCTCGAAAAATCATCATTCCCATTATAACCCCTGCCACCTTATACCGTCCGGGCTACTATTCGGGTTCATAAAGAACCACGATGTTAAAAAAGAGGGGCGATCGGGGAGAGGCAGCTCCTTCTTTCGCGTCGATTCGCGATGCCAAAATCAGAGGAAAAATGCAAGGTGTAATAGTGAGTAATAAGAGGGGGACTCCTTTATCCTTTCCACAACCAACCATCTTTGGATGATTAGCTCTGGAAAGAGCTGGGGATTGGTGTCAATTGACAGCCATATTCCAGCTCTCTTCGATTGGCTTTTTAGCCTCTCGTTTGCCTTCCTAAACCCATGTTTAGGAAATCCTTCTATTTTTGATGTTGACCCTATCTGTTAGGTCCCATCAAACGCCGAAGGAGGCGCGGGAGCCGATTGCAAACTTTAGCAACCAGCCGGTGAGTCGTGCCGGAAATGTTTGACTAACACACCTCCGACCGATCTAACTAGTTCTCCGATCTGCCTATAGCCAACCCTTTTCCCATGGCCAAGCAAATCTGTGGAAAGCTCGGGATCCGCGCATAACGGAAACCCTAAACCGTTGAGCTTTCATTATTCAACGTGCAAGGCGCTTTCTAGTTCGGTTTTCGCCTTCGGCGGTTACATGTCAAATCAAAACATGCGACCACTCGCCCTGTTCTTCAGGGCATTCCGGATATAACTTTGCGCACTCTGCGCAAATTATTCCGGTACTTCCCGTCACGTACTGCACGCGGCGGGAGGTCTGCTGACAGATTGCGCCACCGCAATCGTCGCAGACAAAATCCGTACACGGATAAAATTTTCCGTGTCCGGTCTTGCAACCTAAATCTCTAGCCATTTCAACCTCCTTTTGGTCCGCCTGCGCCGATGCTTCGGCGAGACGAGTCGGGCATGGCTGCCCTTTCAAGTGCTGTAAGAGTTTGAGTTTCAAATTTACCCTTACTCTATTATTATA
>JBBTUG010000018.1:0-5975 GCA_038063895.1 Patescibacteria group bacterium
GGCGAATAACGCGACTGCTTCCGATCAGGGCCAAAAAGCCTATCTTGACCTGCAACTGGCGCTAAAACTGTCGCCCAGTAATGATATTTATCACCGCGCCTATGCCCAGATTAACTTAGCCGTGGCCAGTAGCTTAGGGCAGGGTGGGTCGGCCGAGGATAGGGATAAGATTACCCGCCTGGTGAGCCAAGGGGTCAGGGAAGCCCGGGTGGCGGTTGACCTAAATCCCGGTGATTGGGAGAATGCCAGTACTGCCGGCCAGATTTATCAATCCGTCGTGGGATTTTTACCGCCGGAGAAAGAGGGCGGGCCGGATGCGAAAACTTTCGCTGTCCGTTATCTCGAGTTGGCAGTTAAATTAGATCCTTTCAGTCCCGTCCGCCGCCTGGACTTAGGCGGGTTTTACTATAATGAGCGGGATGCAGAAAAAGCTCTCGCCGGAGCCCTTAAAGCCGCGGAACTGAAGCCTGATTTCGCTAACGCCCACTACAGTTTAGCTGCGGTCTACAAGGCGACGGGAGATACGGTTAAGTTGAAGTTGGAACTGGCCGAAACACTGCGTACCCTTCCCGCTGACTCGCCGTACCGGGCGGGGATTGAGCAGGAATTGAAATCCCTCGAAACCCCTACGAAAAAGTAATTCAAAAGTCTCGACCAGAGGTCGATCCACCTCTGGTGGAAAAGTCATAATTTAATAGCAACTTTAAGTCATCCTGACAAGACTTCGCCTAGTGGCGGAGGAAGGGAAGGATCTCGCCCGAATGGGCGCGTTCCCGCTTTCCATACTTGGAATTAACTAAATGGAAAATATCTTCCACGTCTATATTCTCACCAACCGCTCAGCAACACTCTACATCGGAATAACGAGTGACCTCAACAGAAGGATTTGGGAGCACAAAAATAAAATGATTGATGGTTTTACAAAGAGGTACAACATTAACAAGCTGATATATCTTGAAGATTATGACACCCCGCTTGAAGCCATAGCACGGGAAAAAGAACTGAAAGGATGGACTAGACAAAAAAAGATGAAAATGATTAAGGAGGTTAATCCTAATTTTAGTGAGATTGGAATCAATTGAAAGCCTGACACAAGGTCAGAGATCCTTCGTCGCGGACTTCTCAGGATGACACCAGTGCTTTTTGATTTTTGACTTTACCTAAGCAACTTCCGAACCTTTTCCGCATTCCAATCAGCCGGCAGTAATTCCTTCGGCAGCATCGGATCGGAAGCTAGGACTTGGAGGTACTTGTTGGCCGTTTCCACCTTGTCCCCGCCCTGCTTATTGCTCACCAGAATCTTTTTGTACCGGCGGTTGATCTCCGCCAACTTCCAGACCTTTTCAGCGATTAGTTTTTCACTGTAACCGGGCGCCGACTGGTGCCCGGCGCCCAGTACTTTAGCCTCAAAAATATGCACCCGATCGAGTAGTCCTTCGGTGTCGAGAAAATCGTCTAAGTCTTCGGGAAGAGGGAAGGGATAAAGGTAGAGGCTTTCCTGCAGTGTCCCAAACCCAACCTTTTTTAACTTCTCCCGAAGATTATCGCGAGTCGCCCGATCGGCCTCGCCAATGTCGAAGGTCACAATCCGCCACAACTTATCCCACGCCTCCGACCGATTACCCAGCTGCGGAAAATCGTGGAAGAGAAGTTTCCGGCCGAGGGGAGTTAGAACTAGGGTTTTCTCCTTTTCATCAGTCCGTCTCCTTACCGGACTCGCCGGGGAGGCGAGCTGCTTCGCTTTTAAACCACGGAAAATGGCTTGGTTAAAGGAGGCTTTGGACTCACCGGATTCCCCGGTATAGAGGTCAAAAAGGAGAGAAACCGGCACCGCCGCAAAATCAGCCCCGCCGATGAATTGGCTCGATAGCCCAATCGTTAAAAAGATTTTGTCGCGGGCGGAAAGGAAACGTTCCATTACCTATTGTTTAACATAGGTGGCAACGCAAGTCAAGAGTTTGGTAGAGAGAGGCGAGTCAAATTACTGGAGTGGTTGGGTTGCGGGGGAGGCTTCAGGGAGATTAATCTTCTCCACCTGAGGCTGGGGCTTAGCGAGTGTCGCCGACGGGGTGGCGATGTTTAATTCCGGAGTTGGGGTCAGTTCTGCGCCCGGAGCTACGGAAGTCGGTAGCTGAGCTTGGGCGTCAGCCGACAAAAGCTTTCTTAAGGTTTCCAGATCATCGAACGCGCGCTTGTAATCGGGCGAGTCAGCCGTGACTAACCTGGTGACGTACGCCATCTCATTGTAAGCGGCGGGGATCATATTCTTTTGGCGGTAGGCGTAGGCTAAGTTAAAGTGGGCGTTCGCTAAGTCCTGCTTTAACGAGACTGCTTCGCGGAAATAGTTGGCGGCACTCTCATAGTCGCCGGCAAGGTAGAAAAGTCCGCCTAAGTCCATTCTGAGAACCGGGTTAACGGGATCCAGTAAGATCGCCTGCTGATATGTCGCCACCGCCCAGTCACCGGCGTTTTGGATTAAACCGGCCACGTTGCGGTAGAGGGAAGCGAGGTTGTACCAGTTGTCGACGTTGCTCGGATCGATTGTCACCGCATTCTTGGCTTCTTTGATCGAGAAGTCGAGCAGCTGCAAAAGGGTCGTTTGATCGTCTTTGGTCATCTCCTTACCCTTGGCGGCAATGGAATCGGCTAAAGAAAAGGTCAGCGAGGCAAGCGACAAGTGGTAGCTGTCCCGGTAAGGGTTAATTTGCACGGCGTTGCGGAGAGTATTAAAGGAATCCTGCGTTTTTTGCGCCACGGCTTCGTTAATTCCCTGGCGGAAGGTGTAATCGGCGTACGCGAACCGACCGGCGAAATACAAGATCGCAGTAGCCAGAAGAATTGCCGGGCCAACGGTGAGGTAGGGTAGGGCGTCGCGACCGTCTTCCATTGGGATTGACGGCGATAAACTCTTAATTGATTTACTGAATAGGCTGAGGCTGACGGCGAGAAGAGTGAAGAAGACTACATCCACCGTGAAATTCGGGACGGTTAATAAAAGGGAGACCAGATAGGTGAGAAGGGTAACGCCCAGCCCGACTTTTAGCACTCGCTCGTCAGTGTCCGGGTCAGTGCGCGCTAGATATTCCCCGCGGACGATCTTCAGTACTTTGACCACTAAGTAAACGAAGGCCAGAAAACCGAGGAGGCCGAGTGTTGCGAGCATTTGCAATACTCCATTGCCAGCGGTCCCGAAGCGCACATTCCAATAAGGGCTGGCGTTGTAGGCGACCGGGCGGTAGTGGGAGAAGTCTGCCAGGAAGGTGTTCAGCCCCGATCCGAAGAAAGGAAAGTCCCGGACCGCGTGGACGGCCACGACCCAACTCGTCCGGAGATCCAACTGAATTTCCTTCGGAAAAGAAGCCGTCTTATCCAAAAGGCCTTTGTTAGCGGTGAAGGGGACGTGGAAGGCAACGATGATGAGGAGCAAGACCAAGCTGAGACCGAGCAAGACAACTTTCATCTTTTTCAGCGCCGCGGCCGGGGTATAAATTAAGGTTAAAAGCACGGCAAAGCTGACAAGATAAAGAGCGAAGGCCGGCGCGGTGAGGATTAAGGCGGTACCAATCAGCAATAAGCTGAGTGAGAGGGCAGCGATTCTAAGCCATTTAGTAGCATTGCCTTTATTTTTCACTGCTTCGGCAGCAAGTGTTAATTCCCCGGCGGCGGCGGTTTCTGCGGCGCCACGCATAAGGAGGGCGAGGTTCAAAGGCAGAAGCATGCTGAGGAGGACGGTTAAGCTGGTGCCGGAGCCAACGGGAGTGAAAGCCCTGACCTTAACCAAAGTGCTAACCAGCGGCAGGTACAGCTCAAAGAAATTTAAAATCCGCCACGCGGCCAAAAGGGCAACGGAAGCCAAAACTGCATAAAGAAGGTGCGTTGCGCTTTTTTTGTCAGACGCGGCGGGCAAACCTGCCCCTGCTTGCGCAGGCAGGTTCTGCATCAGTAAAAAATAGAAGAGGATGATCCCGATAAATTGGGGCAGACCGCCGATTAAAGAAGTCAGGCGGCTGGCGCCGAAATAACTCCCGGCGAAAGCAAACGCGGCCAATAGAAATAGAGGGACGGTCAAAGAGTCAACTCGGAAGCGGACACCTTCTCCGAAATAGCGGACGGCGGTGACGACTATCAATAGAGCAATCACGGCGTAGAGGACAAGTTGTTTCGGAAGAAGAATGGCTTCGCCGAGAGTGGTTGTAAAAAGAAGGGGAAGAACAAAAGCAACAAATCCGGCGAGGACGAGAGTCGTGTAATTAGCAATTTTGAGCAGGTTAGCTTTCATACGAACAATAAAATAATGAGACAACGTAAATGTTCTGTCAATAGGGTATTTTGGGAATTTTAGGTTATAGGACTTGCCAATTTTTAATTTTAAGCTTGCATCAGAATGTGACTGATAGTAGTAGGTTAAATTGCATATTTTCCCGCGAGGGATTAGTTCTAACGGGGTGGATTGAGAGGGAAGAAAGGTATGCGTGATTTGAAGTTTACGAGAAAGGACTATTAATAATTATCAATTTGTCAAATAGATAAGCCGTCTGATAATGATTTTTGTACTTTAGTGGCAGATGTTTACGGTTGGTACACGTTGGTTTGGCAATTGCTACATTATAGTTGACGCATTTTTATAATTGTGTAATCAATTCCAGATTACTGAGCTAGGCTGCTCCGGATATTACAGATATCTAAGAGGATGGTGGATTCCTGATCGTTTATGGTGTCATATTAGTGCGCCGTCTGCTAATACAGTCTGTCACTATATACCGATAGTTTACCCCTTCACGAGAAGGGGATACATATTTGGCACCAATTTATATTTTCCCAGTTTCCAATTCTCAGATCTACCCGCTGCATATTGCGCATTCAGGCTACACCCTACTACAAGCTCTTGACAGGGGGGATAATCAGTAACCGCGCGTTATCTAATTAAATTTCCCGTGAGGGTAAAATAGTTAAAGACATATCTTAAGTTAGAGTAACAGTCTGTCTCCGATTATGAATATAGTGAGGTGCTATATATTTCTCTGATACTCCTATCGCAGGCAAATTATCATTTTCCATAATCAATTGCCAGTCTATATCCCTCCGGCCAAACCTATTACTCGCCGCTCCTTACGTATTATTAAGTTATCTTGAGCGGATTATCTTTAATAAGGATAGTCCTTGTTAAGGATAGTCCTTGACAAGGACTATCCTTTATCTATTCCTATTTATTGTATTTCTTAACTAAGATTCTATTTGTGACTAGTCTAGGCTGTAAGTGGTTAGCAGAGGTCCATCCGGGGAGGCTACGTTTTCTGAGCTTCCTGTATCCACGGCGTTCTCAACAAATCCTCGGTAGTCTTTAGTATCGCCCAGTACGTCCTTCGAGTTTATCCACTTCAACGGGGTGATCCCAAGGTATGTTTGGTAGGAGGAGTAGGGGTAGGCGGCAAGGCCCTCTCCTTTATCCGTTCTTTCCAAAGGATTTCGGTGAATATACCGGCTTAACCACAGAAACTGCTCCTCACTTTCAACGATGACCCCTTTATAGACGGATTGCAATAAATGGCCTGTTCTCTGGTGGTACTTATTGAAGTACCCCGAGTAGCGGGTGTTTAAGGAGCGCATAAAGCCTTCAATTGCGCGTGATTCGTGCTGCTTAAGCATTAAGTGGAAGTGATTTGGCATCAAAACGAAGGCCAGTAGTTCAATTTTCTGAAAATAATTCTTTCGGATATAGATCCGGCCGCCTTTTTTGATCTCGTCTTCCGTCGGGGGGACTGGGGGAGATAGATACTCGCCGAGGTAGGAAATAAAGACCCGGTAATCCTGTTCTTCCGAGAATATATCCCCTTTATCCACCCCACGGTTATAAAGGTGATAGTAACCGCCTTCAAAGTAAATTTTTACAGCGTTGCGTGCAGGCACAAACCCATCTTATCAAAAAGGATAGTCCTTGTCAAGGACTATCCTTGATAAGGAGAATCCTTGCGGAG
>JBBTUG010000019.1:0-4594 GCA_038063895.1 Patescibacteria group bacterium
TCTTAACTGTTCGGTGGTGCGTTTCCGCTGCGGATTCAGGACTCTATTATTATACTATCAATCTATCCCCTTGTCAAGTACTATAGGTACTAACCTAGACGACGCTATCTGACCAAAAAACACTTGCTATAGCAAGGTGAATTTGTACAATAATATTCGCCACGGATGTAAGCAGCAGGGACATACAGGGCTTGGTGGAAAAAGAAAAAGCGATGAGAGGTTAGTCCCATCGCTTTGAAGCAAAGGCTGCACAACATCTTCAAGTCTCTTGACGTCATTGCGAATCCGCCTCGAGCGGGTGAAGCAATTACAGAGATCGCCACGCTGCGCTCGCGATGACGGGATTAGTAACAACTGGCACTCCACAATTTACATCGATTTACCCGGAACCTCGTGGCAGTGGCGGCAACGGGCTTCGTACTTCTCGCTCGCGCCAACCAAAATTATCTTGTCATTATAACGGGCCGGATGACCGTTAATTATCCGTTGGGTGCGCGTCGCTGAACCTCCGCAAACAACGCAAATTGCCGAAAATTTATCCAATAAATCAGCTTGCGCCATTAAAACCGGCATCGGCCCGAACGGTTCGCCCCGGAAATCGGTCTCAAGCCCGGCGACAATGACCCGAATCCCACGCCGAGCCAGCTTCTCCACCAACTCGGTGATATTCCAATCGAAAAACTGGGCTTCATCAATCGCCACGACGGTCGTGTCGGGCTCAATAAGCGGTAAAATCTCTCCGGCGTTTTGCACCGAAACCGCCGCTAACTTTTTCCCGTTGTGCGAAGCTAAAAGGTTTTCCCCGTACCGGTTGTCAGACCAGTGCGCGAAAACCTGAATTTTCTGATGCGCGTACTGCGCCCGAGTTAAACGGCGGAACATCTCTTCTGTCTTGCCCGAAAACATACACCCGCAAATAACCTCAACCTGACCTCTTCTTGTGTCAGCCATCCCATCCTCCTTTTTGGTGTAAGAAGTTCTCCCCTTCGACAAGCCTTCGAGGCCGTGAGCCCTCAGGCCGAATCGGCTCAGGATCGAACGGTAAAACCAAGTCCTAGGCAACCAAAGTATTGTTAACAGGAACACACATCTGAGGTCAATGGGGATTAGGAAATATCACGGGTTTCCGCGGGTTATTGCGTGATATGATAAGTATGTGATTGGAAACAAGGCCGACTCTCCCGACGAATTGCTCGACCTGGTCGATGAAAATGACCAAATCATCGGCACGGTTCTAAAAAGTGAAGCCCATCATAATCCAAAGCTTATTCATAGAGAAGTGGCCGTTTTGCTTTATACTCGGGATAACCATTTACTCCTTCAAAAAAGAAGCCTGTTGAAAAAAGTTCACCCGGGCCAGTGGGCGGAAACGTGCGCCGGACATATAGCTAAAGGGGAACTTCCTTTGACCGCGGCCAGAAAATCGTTCTGGAGAAAAATGAGGTAGACGAAACCCGTCTCTTAACAGAGGGAGAAATTAAGAAGCTGATTGCGGACGGGGCGGAAATGGGAAGATGGGGATTAATGATGATTAGTGACTTCTGGGCCGGGGAGTTCGACCAATATAAGAAATTATAATAGCTTACTAATTACCCTTCGACCCTCCGAATCGGAGGGGAGAAGATCAGAAGTTCTCGTCGGCAACTCCTCGAACGGTAAAACAATTACCCTGTCTTTGGGGTTTGAGGCTGGCGAGGATCCTTCCACGACGCCCACTTACATTCCGGGTAACGGCCGCAACCGAAAAAGATTTTCTTCGACCGTGTCCGTTTTACAATCACGTCCCCTTTTCCGCAGTCAGGGCAAAGAAGACCGATTTTCTCGAGGTACGGCTTCGTAAACTTACAGCCCGGGTAATTCCGGCAGGCGATAAACTTCCCGAACTTTCCTTCTTTCAATTGTAGGTTTCCCCCGTCCAGCGGGCACTTCTCCTCAATTTGGGTCGTGTCGAGACTGCCCTTATCCCCTTCTTCCGGCTCCGCGAATTTACACGCCGGAAAACCGCTGCAGGAAAGAAAGGTCCCGTATTTTCCCAGCCGCTCTGACATTGATCGGCCGCACTCCGGACATTTTTTATCGGGAAGTTCACGGATGATGGTAAAGTCCTCCTTTTTCAGCGTTGCTTCTTTTTCGGTAATTTTTTTTGCAAAGGGAAAATAAAACTCCCCGACCAGCGGCACCCACTTCTTAGTTCCGGCCGCCACCTCGTCCAACTGACCCTCGAGACGGGCTGTGAAGCCGATATCCACCACTTCCTCGAAGTTTTTCACTAAAAGATCGTTGACGATTTTTCCCAGCGGTTCGGGTTTTAACGCCCGACCCTCTTTCACCACGTAGCCCCGATCAATAATCGTGGTCATAATCGGGACGTAGGTTGACGGTCGGCCGATGCCGTTTTCTTCCAGCTCTTTTATTAAAGTCGCTTCCGTAAACCGCCCCGATGGCTCGGTAAAGTGCTGTTCTTTAACCACTTCGATCAATGCTAAAGCCTCCGCTTCGGAGAGCACCGGCAAAACTGATTCTTCTTTTTCGCGTTCCTCGCCAAAAACCGCCAGCCAGCCGTCGAATTCCAAAGTCGAGCCCCGGGCCCGCAACCCGTAATCCCCTGCGTTAATTTCCGCCGCGGTTTGGTTATAGACCGCCGGAACCATCTGGCAGGCTAAACTCCGGCGCCAGACCAAATGATAAATTTTCGCTTCATCGGGACTTAATTGGGAGGTAGTCAACTGTAAATCACGGTCGGGATTGGTCGGCCGAATAGCTTCGTGCGCCTCTTGCGCCAGACGGGATTTGGTTTTATAGAGGCGGGGGGCTGGGGGCAGATACGTTGGGCCATATTTTGTTTTTATCGTTTCCCGGAGTTGCGTCAGCGCCGTCTCGGCTAAATTAAAAGAATCAGTGCGGTGATAGGTAATTAGACCCTGCTCATACAAGCTTTGCGCGGCCGACATCGTTCTTTTGCCGGAAAAGCCTAGTAAATTCACGGCGGCTTGTTGTAAAGTTGAAGTCGTAAACGGCGGGTAGGGTTCCCTTTTTCTTTTGTCTGCCGTGACCCGGAGCACGGAATAAGTGGCGCTTTGGAGATCTTCGAAAATCCGGCTCGCGGTGGCAACGTCACCGATCACTACTTTCTTTTCTTTACAACTCATCAGGCGGGCGGAAAAAGTCTCAGTCTCACCTTTGCCGGACAATTTTTTCAGCTTTGCGTCAATCGTCCAATATTCATCAGGTTTGAAGTTTTCCCGCTCCCGTTCCCGCTCAACTATCAGACGCAAAGCAACCGACTGGACCCGGCCGGCGGAAAGGCCGTAGCGGATTTTTTTCCACAGCAACGGGGAGAGCTTATAACCGACAAGCCGGTCGAGGATTCGGCGGGCCTGCTGGGCATCAACGAGATTCATATCAAGAAGACGGGGGTGCTCAAAGGCCGCCTGCACCGCGCCTTTGGTAATTTCGTGGAAAACAACTCTCTGAAAGGGTGTAGCGTGTAGTGTTGAGCGTTTAGTGTTTCGGGTGGATGAAGTGGTGCTAGCTGTCATGCCAGACCGTGATCCGGCATCCGGGGCCTGGCTTCCCGCATTCGCGGGAATGACAGCGGGACTAGCCGCTATACGCTTCGCGCTAGACCCTTGCAGCGCCTGAGCCACATGCCACGCAATCGCCTCCCCTTCCCGGTCCGGGTCCGTTGCTAGGTAAACTTCGCTGGCTTTTTCCGCGGCGGCCTTCAACTCAATCACTAACTTCTTAGCTCTAGGAGCAGTCACATAATTCGGGGTAAAATCGTGCTCTGTGTCAACGCCCAGCTCTTTTTTCGGCAGGTCCGTAATGTGGCCAAAGGAGGCTTTCACCGTATACTCTGGTCCGAGAAACTTCGTTAAGGTTTTGGCTTTCGTGGGCGACTCGACTATAACTAAACGCATAGATAGAAGATAACACAGTCGCGAGGGAGGGCGTCAAGCTATCCATATCACGTCATGTGGGCGCACTAACTTTATGCTGTCATTCTGAGGAGTCTGCGACTCCAGAATCGGCAGATCCTGGATGCGCCCTCCGAATCGGAGGGCTTACCAGGATGACGTCTAATGCGATTTCATAATGTTAGAGTTGTATTAGCAAGGCGGAAAGGGACTGGTGGAAAACTATTCTTCGGTACTGATCGCTTGCGTCGGGCAATCGGCTATAACACGGTTAATTAACTCCCGGTCGTCGGTTTGGACCTTCACTTCCGACTTGCCTTCATTGTTAATTTGAAACACTTCCGGGGCCGTGGCGGCGCAAAGCCCGCAACCGATGCATAGAGTAGGATCAACTTTTATTTTCACAACTTAAATAGTTTAACGGCAGATCACTTCACCGTCAACCTCTTTTCACAAGTAACAGTAATTATTCATTTCGTCATTGCGAGTGAAACCTTGTTGAGCGAAGCAATCTGACCGCTTCGATCATCCGGAGTCCCTAGACTAAGCTCGGGATAAACTCCGTCGAAGGATCTATTGTGATTGCCACGTCGCGGACTCCTCGCAATGACGATTTGCAGGGCCAAAAAGCCTTTCTTAGGCCCATAAAAAGTACTTGACAGATGACTGATAGTATG
>JBBTUG010000020.1:0-46630 GCA_038063895.1 Patescibacteria group bacterium
AATTGTCGAAAGCGCTGGCGGAAATTCTCTACGGTAACGAGGATTTAATTATTCGCCTCGATATGAGCGAATATATGGAAAAGCACACGGTCTCCCGGTTGATCGGCGCGCCTCCCGGGTACATTGGTTACGAGCGCGGCGGCCAACTAACGGAGATTGTCCGACGGAAGCCTTTCTCCATAATTCTGATGGACGAGATTGAAAAAGCCCACCCTGAGGTTTTTAATATCTTACTCCAGATAATGGAAGACGGGAGGCTGACCGACGGGCACGGGCGGACGGTTGACTTTAAAAATACAATTATAATTATGACCTCCAATATCGGCAGTGATGTTATTTACAATAAGACTTTAGGATTCGAGGAGCCGGGGAGTAACCCCGAAAACTCGGCTTACGAAGAACTCAAAACCAACTTAACGGGATCACTTAAAAAAACTTTCCGGCCGGAGTTTTTAAACCGGGTTGATGACGTTGTAGTTTTTCACGCTTTAACTCGCGAGGATGTCCGGAAAATAGCCGATCTGCTGATTATCCAAACCGAAAAATTATTATTATCGCAGGGGATAAAAGTGACATTGACGGAAGCTGTTCGCGAGTGGCTGGTGAAGAAAGGCTACGATCCTCAGATGGGCGCGCGGCCGATGCGCCGCCAAATTCAGCACGAAGTCGAGAACCGGATTTCGGACCTGATTATCTCGGGCGGGTTTGCCAGTGGCGATGTAGTTGAGATTTCCGTAGAAAATGATAAACTATCCTTTGGACAACCGGTCAAGGTTGAAAACCGAGTAGCCCGAAAGACTAAATAATGGCTATCGAAATGAACGAAAACATAAAAGATTTCAATCCCGGAGATACCGTCCGGGTTCACTATAAAATCAGCGAGGGTGAGAAAACCCGGATTCAGCCTTTCGAAGGCGTGGTTTTGGCACGCAAAGGCCGGGGAATCGGAAAAACTTTTACCGTCCGGAAATTGGGTGCTGACGGAGTAGGTCTCGAGCGGATCTTTCCTTTATTCTCTCCGAACCTGGTTAAACTCGAAGTTGTCAAAGCGGGCAAGGTCCGCCGGGCCAAACTATACTATCTTCGCGACCGGATCGGGCACGCCGCGCTTAAGGTCGAAGCCGCCACAGAAAGCAAGTAACCATTCCCACGCTAAATCAGGAAAAAGCCAAAAAGAAAATAACCGTCGGGAAGATCGGCGAAGAAATAGCCGTCCGGTACGTTAAGGATAAAGGATTAACGGTACTGGAGAGAAATTTCCGGACCAAACGCTGGGGGGAACTCGATATCGTCGCCTTGGAGGGCGGCGTTTTTGTTTTTATTGAAGTTAAAACCAGAACCAGCCTAAAGTACGGGGCGCCGGAGGAGGCTATTAACTATTACAAACGGCGCTCACTAAAGCGGGCGTGCGAATATTACTGCCTCCTTAGGGGTGACGGAAATGCGGCCCGGCGGCTTGACGCCATCTCGATCTTATTGGATCCGGTGACTTACAGAGTCGTCAAGTTTGAGTATTACCGCAATGTCCCCGTCTGAATTATTGACGGAAAAGGAGGGAAAGTTTAATCTTAAATGGCAAATGTTTTGTTCAACTGCAGAAATTTTGGCCAAAGCTGAACGCGGACATTACGCCATCGGATCCTTCAATACTTCCAATGTCGACGTGATGCGCGCGATTTTTTCCGCCGCGCAATCATTAAATTCTCCGGTGATGATTGAGACCAGTGAAAAGGAAATGGCTTTTGACGGCGCGAATGTAATGGCCGCCGCGTTTAAACAACTGGCGGCAGAATTTTCCATTCCGGCTTCTCTTCATCTCGATCACGGAAAGAGTTTGTCTGTTGTCCAAACCGCGATTAGCGCGGGCTATAAATCGGTGCACATCGACGCTTCTCTTCTTCCTTATGAGGAAAACGCCGCCTTGACCGAAAAGGTGGTTGAGCTTGCTCATTCTCAGGAAATATTTGTTGAGGGTGAACTTGGACACGTTCCGGGCTCATCCGAATCTCATCAGCAGAGTATTACTGAGGTTATCGGTACTATTGTAAAAACTGATCCTGACCTCGCCCGGAAGTTTTATTCGCGGACGAAGGTTGATTGCCTGGCTGCGTCTGTCGGCAACGTCCACGGCCTCTACCAGGACGCTAAAGTACTCGATTTCGGGCTGATCCGTAAATTAAAAGAAGGTTTGCCCTGTTTCCTTTCTCTGCACGGCTCCTCCGGGATACCTGAGGCTGACTTAAAGTCGGCAATCGAAGCGGGGATTACGAAAATTAATGTTAACACTGAGTTGCGGGTAGCCTACATTAAAAACATTAAAACTGAATTAGCAAAAAACCCTGATGAAGTAAAGCCGTACGAAGTTTTTCCACCGGCACTTTTAGCGGTTGAGGAAGTCGTCAAGAGAAAGATTAGTATTTTCGGGAGCGAAAACAAGGCTTTTTAATATGTCTTTACGGTCGATTCGGACAATGGATGTTGCCCTCCAGCGTGTCCTTCTCCGCGCGGATTTGGACGTGCCGATGGAATCCGGAAAGGTTGGGGACGACTCCCGCCTTAAGGCCGCCTTACCGACTATAAATTATTTGCTTGAACATAAGGCGGAGATTATTATTATTGGCCACCTCGGCCGCCCGGAAGGTAAACCCGTGCCCGAACTCCGCTTGGCCCCCGTCGTTCGACGACTCTCGGAACTGGGAAATTTAACTAATTTAGTCAGCGCCGGCAGTTTTTTAGATCCCGCCGCCAAGGAAGCGATTAACAGTTTAACCCCCGGAAGAATAATAATTTTTGAGAACATCCGGTTTTATCCGGGTGAGGATAGCAACGATCCGAAGTTCGCTGCTCAATTAGCCTCATTAGGTCAGCTTTACGTCAATGACTGTTTTTCCACCGCTCACCGCTCCAGCGCCTCTTTAGTCGGTGTCGCCCAGCTACTGCCCTCGTTTGCCGGGATTGATCTTGAGAATGAAGTTAATAGCCTTAGCAAACTTCTTAGTCACGAACAGCCCCCGCTGGGAGTAATCTTAGGCGGAAAAAAGAAAGATAAGTTAGAATATCTGCCTGAATTTATTGAGAAGGCTGATTTTGTTCTCCTCGGGAGCGCCTTAGCCGCACACTTAACTGATGCTGAGAAAAACGGGCTGGGACAAAAAGTAATTATCGGTTCCGGCGAGAAGGATTTGGATACGGATTCGCAACAAAAGTTTGCAGATGCCTTAAAGACGGCCAAAACGGTTATATGGGGCGGGCCTTTGGGTAAGTTCGAAGAGGGTTTTACCGAGGGCTCAAAAGCGGTTGCTGAGGCTATTATTGCCAGTGGGGCGGTTAGCATCGTCGGTGGCGGAGATACACTGGCTGTTTTGGATAAGCTAGATCTGACACAAAGGATGACTTACGCGTCAGAGGCCGGCGGAGCGATGCTGGTCTTTATGTCCGGTCGGAAACTCCCCGCTCTCGCGGCTTTGGGTTATTACGATTAGGTAGTAGTATATTCTGTGTGAATACCGACGCCTTTGAAAAAATCTTTTCCGATCAGCCCCCCTTTCGACTTAAAGCGGCCAAACAGCTAATATATAAAAATTTAATTGAAAATTGGAATGAGGCGAGTTCCATTCCCCAGCCCCTCCGCCGGCAGTTAGCTGAAAAGTGTCCGCTGAACATTGATGCTGTGGCAGTTACCTCAGCGGACCGGAAAACAATTAAAGCCTTAATTACACTGGATGACGGTTTAAAAATAGAAAGCGTTTTAATGCAACCGCCGGGTGGGCGGTTTACCGTTTGTGTTTCGTCACAGGCCGGATGTCCGCTGAATTGCGTCTTTTGTGCGACCGGCGAGATGGGCTTTAAGCGGAATCTGACCGTGACCGAAATTGTTGCGCAGGTACTATATTTCGCAAGGTATTTAAAAAAACACAACCACAAGGTTACCAATGTTGTATTTATGGGAATGGGGGAGCCGTTTTTGAACTATGACAATGTGGCGCTGTCTTTAAGAATATTAAATGACAACCAGGGTTTAAACATCGGTGCTAGGCACTTGGCGGTTTCCACTTCGGGTATCGTTGCCGGTATTGTCCGGTTCGCTCAAGAGCCGTTGCAGGTTAATTTGGCTGTTTCTCTTCACGCCCCCACTGATGACCTTCGATCAGCACTAATGCCAGTTAACGATACCTACCCGCTCGAGGCGCTAATCGGAGCCGTTTCGGATTATATTGACTCGAGTAATCGCAAGGTGATGTTTGAGTACCTAATGCTGGAGGGAATTAATGACCGGGAGGAACACGCCTATCAGTTGATTGATTTGCTGAAGACAATTAAGAAGCCTTTGTACATGGTCAACTTAATCAGGTATAACACTACCGGAATCTTTAAGCCGTCGAAAGAGGCGTCGATCAAAGCCTTTAAGGATTTATTGCAGACAGCCGGGATTGAAACTACCCGGCGCTACAGCTTCGGTGAAGATATTGAGGCCGCCTGCGGCCAATTAGCCGCCAAGCCATCATAAACTATGTCCTAAATTATATATAAACTACTAATGAATGTTGGAACCTAACAGACATCACAATTTGTTTGCGGTCGTGTGTAAATTGTGATGTCAGGAAGATAATATGACGGGGAAGGAATATATTTTGCTTTCTTTAGCATTAGCTTCAGACTTTTTGGAATCTTTTCCTAAGCGGCGGGATGCTTACCGGCTCTCTTATCACTCTTCATTTCCGGTAAAAAGTTCTACATATTTTATGTCCCTTGGCCGGTTGTTAGCTGATAAGCAGATTGAAAAAGTAGTAAAAGACGGAAAAAACTGCTATCGGATAACCTCAGTAGGGTGGAAAGGGATCGAGGAGGTAATTCCGATAGAGAGGCTGCGGTTGAAATGGGATGGTAAACTTCGGCTGGTAATTTTTGATGTCCAGGAAAAGTGGAAGAAGGATAGAGAGCGGCTCCGATACTTACTAAAAAACCTAGGTTTTGGGATGCTCCAAGAATCGGTTTGGATTACGCCGTTTGCGATCGAAAAGGGTCTAGTTCCGATGCTCGCCCGGGAGAGAATCGCCGGTGAAGTGCTTGTTTTAAGATCCGAACTGCTTTCCGGGAAAATAAAGGATATTATAGCCAGAGCTTTTGATTTAGAGCCTCTCGAGAATGCTTACACGGAATTAATTGATCAATGGGAATTGGGGGAGATAAAGGCTATTTCAGATGTCCGTAAATGGGAGCAGAATTATTTCGACCTCCTTTCAAACGACCCTTGTTTACCTGATGCTCTCTTATCTTCTACATGGGCTGGGACCCAGGCTAAGAATGTTTATATGAAGTACATAAGAAGGTTAATTAATAATATGAGTCACCCGTCATGAGTTATCGGTCTCCAGTTTTCAGTCTTCAGTTTTCAGTAAAGTCAGGGAGGGTCATCTTTTTGATGACATCACTTTTCTCAAGCGACCGCAGGTAAAATGTGATGTTTTAGTACTTGGTAGATTTGGGAGGAGGTGCTGGGATTGAATAAACAGGCTAAAGAAGAAGGGTTGAGGATCTAGGCAAAAGAAATGGAAGGATTTTTTGGAAAAATTCTTTATCTTTTGGGTGGGTTAGAAGAGCGGCTACTCTTTCTTTTTCAACCCAGACGGCTTCGGGTTTCCCGGATCGATGGGTTTTAGATTTTCTTCTTCCGTCCGAAATAAAAATAAGGTTATTGTTTTTAGTTCCGTTTTGGTCTCTTGTCCATCTAACCCGATTCGGAATCGGTCGTAACTGCCTAGCTCTCTAATTAATACTAGCCGGGTAATCCCTGATTCTTCAGTAATTTCTCTCTTCGCGGCCGTTAAAGCATCCTCACCATCATCAATATGGCCTTTTGGTAAAGACCAGGAGCTCCCGTGCTGGTTAACGACTAAAACCAGACCCTTTTTGTTCAGAACTACTCCTCCGGCGCTATGCGTGTGTTTCATAAGTTATACTTAGTAATTCTAGCAGAGAATAGGGCGCTGTTGAAGGAAGGATGTGTTTTTGGTAAGATAATACCGGTTCTTAGTGATCGTGGGTTCGTAGCTCAGTGGTAGAGCAATCGCCTTTTAAGCGATTGGTCGTGGGTCCGATCCCCACCGAACCCACCATTTATTCCCTAAACTTATGATCAATAAAAGGCCATTGGGGTTGTTCACCACCTTTGATAATGGCAAATTGTTTCTACCCCGATATCTAGATTATTCTTTCGGCAATATTGCCCCGACGATTGAGTATCTTTTGACCGGCGTAAAGAGCGGATATCTTTTACCGAAAGATTGTTTTGGTGGGAAGTACCCGAAACCGAAGAGGGTAGTCTTAATTCTTATCGACTCCTTTGGCTTTAAAAGTTGGGAAAGGTTTGGGAAGAAGCTAAAACCGTTAGCGAAAATTATGAACCAGGGCTTGGTAACCCCGCTTTCAGCCCTTTTTCCGCCGACAACCGCCTCGTCTATCACTTCCTTATGCCTCGGTAGGCTGCCGTCGCGACACTCTCTTTTCGCCTGGAATTTATTTATCGAACAATATGGGGAAATTATTCAACCGCTACTGTTTTCTCCCCTCGGCACAAAAAAAGCCGGAGCATGTATAGATCTAGGATTTAATCCTCACTGTTTGGCAAGCTGTCACGAGACAGTCTATCAGCGTTTGAAAAAGCGAGGATTAGCTTCCTACTGCTTTGTTCCTGGTTCAGTCGCGGACAGCATCTACAATCAAGAAGTTTATAAGGGCGCGAAGAGCGTTCCTTTTCGAACGGTGAGTGAAGGCTTGTTACACTTGAAAACACAATTAATGCAGGAAGAGACTGGATATTTCCAGTTTTATTAGGACCATCTGGACTCCATCGGCCACGTTTATGGTCCTAACTCGCCGGAGTACGAAGCCGAGGCGGCTAGCTTCTGGCTGACTTTCGAGTACGTGTTTAAGAATTATAAAAAGGATAAAGACACTCTGTTCCTTTTTACCGCCGATCACGGCCAAGACACTTGTTCGGAAATGCATTACTTGAATATCGAGTATCCCGGAATCGAGGGCTATTTAAAAAAAGGGGGGAGAGGCCAGGTACTTATTCCCTATGGCGAGTCACGGGCTGCCTTCATCCAGGTTAAAGAGGATAAGATTGAAAAGATGCTGGGAGTACTGAAGGACGGGTTGCGGGGTAAAGCCGGAGTATTTAGAACTGACGAGGTACTACGTCTAGGCGTTTTCGGCCCACCTCCATACCATTCCAGTTTTCTTAAAAGAATAGGTCAAGTTGTGGTTTTACCTTACGCGGGGCAGAGTGTTGGCTGGTACGTGGATGAAAACACAAAGGTTAAGGCAGGGTATCACGGTGGTTTGACAGAAGAAGAGGCATTAACGCAGTTGGTGGTGTGGTGAGTGATCATAGTTCTGATTCATTGTTAAGAGTCATATTCGTTTATAAAACACCGAAGCTCCGTCGCGGAAATCTTCATTCCAGCCGTATTTTTCCGGATTTTCTTTCAGCAGAAGATCCATAAAAGTCCCCGGGCTGATTAGAATATAGTCCGTTTTTGTTTCGGTCAACTTTTCGTTCCAGCCCGGCCTTGTTTGCAGGATAGCGAGAAGAACTTGGTATGTACTGGCGCCGGTATTGTCCAGCCAGGCCGGGGTCCGGCCGTCGGCGAAAACTTTTGCCTTAGGCAACTGCCAGATTAAAAATCCTCCCCATTCGTACATCGCGTAGATGTTGCCTGTTAAATCAGGATACTTCTTTGTAAAGACGCACGGATAGGAGACGGGACTTTTAGTGCAGTAATTTTCCCAACTGGTATCGAATGCGACAGTTTTTTCGATATGTCCCTGGTTCAGGGTGATAAATAATAAGGGAATAAGACAGATTAACAACTGGATTCCGGATCGTAGTCCGGAATGACGCAAAGATATCTGTGAGAAGAAGGTAGGGATTACATAGCCGCTATAAATAAAGAATAGAGTTGCAAAGAAGATCAAGTTCCTGATTCCGGTAAATGCGAGCACTGTAAAGATGACTAATGAAAAAAGATTAAATATAGAAATTTTTCGACGGAAGTAGAGGAGGAAAAGAAGTTGGCTGGACAAAATAATCACCAGTATTTTTAACCACCCCGGCGGGGCAACCCATTCGGCGATGGTCGCGCCCAAGGGAGCCTGTGCGTGGCGGATGATCTCAAGATAGACTTTTACCCCGAAAGGATTAAGAAGAGTGGCGAAACCGGATAAAAAGACGATTAAAGTGACTAATTTAAAGCGGGGAGTCGGGAAATCTTTTTCCTTCGCTAAATCTTTTAAGAATTCATCAATAAATAATCCCGGCAGCAGTAATAGACCTGAGATGAAACCAATGTGCGTATTGACCCAAAGGATGAATAGCGGTGGTAGAAGGAATAAGTAACAAACGTCATTGCGAGCCCTGCGAAGCAATCTTGAGGAGATTGCCACGTCGGATGCCTCCTCGCAATGACGGGGTTCGGATCTCTTAATAATGTATAAAGTCAGGAGAAAAAAAAGAAAGGAAAACTCCTGCGGCCGGAGGCCGATAACTAATGAGGGACCGGGAGTGAGGAGGATAAGCAGCGGACTTAGGACTTTAAACCAAAGCGGACCCGGGACGAGTTTAAAGATTAGGAGGGCGGCAACGCCTAGGATAAGCCCGGAAAGAATACTGAGACCGAGAAACCCCGTGACGTTGTAAATAACCGCAGTTAGGCCGTCGTAGAGGAAGCTCGGGTAATACGCTTTGTAGTCAGGAAGAAAATAGGAGTAGTCGTTTTGTAGGCAGGGGTGTCCGGAGAGCAACTCTATCCCACAACGATAATGCCAGCCAAAATCGGTATCTTTAACCGGCTGAAAGCCGAATATGAAAGCGGAAATAAAGACTAGGACGGGAAGAAGGATTTTCGTCAGTGAGTTTTTGGATAGCATTGAGGGTTTTTTGGGATTTTGGTAAGATGCATTTGGGCCGAAATTGTGGCGCGTTCGTCTAGTGGTTAGGACACTGGGCCTTCAACCCGGTAACACGAGTTCGATTCTCGTACGCGCTACCACCAACTACTTTACGAAATCTAGATTCACGCACAGCTGGTCTTTCCAAATCATTTCCGGAAAGCCGTGCAACATATTTTTAACGTATTGCCGTCTCTCTTCAAAAACACTTTGTTCTTTTGCTTCAAACTTAATGGTCAGATACGGGCCATTTTGGGAATATCGAAAAACCATCATCCCATCCTCGAAATCCGCTCTAACCCCGTCGTCTCCCGGAATAACGCTGTCGTCGGTAATTTTGGCGCCCTTAAAGTCGCTTTTAAACTTCACAGCCAAGTTTTTTACGACCTGAATCTTCTCTTCATCCGGACAGCCGATTTTAATTTCCGGCGAGGATATATATTTCGGAAATTGGTCGATAAGGTCGCTTAATTTTATTCCCTTTTCGGAAAGATACTCCAGTATCCGAAGTGAGGCGTAAGTTCCGTCGTCGTGGCCAAAAGCGTTATCGGCAAAGAAAAAGTGCCCGGACAGCTCGCCGCCAAATAATGCCCTTTCTTCCGCGATTTTAGCCTTTATAAACGCATGACCAACCCGCCAGATTATTGGCACCCCGCCGTTTTCCTCGATAACTTTTCGGACAACCTGCGTACAAAGAGTATTGTAGATAATTTTTGAGCCCGGAAATCTTTCCAGTATTTCCCTCGCAAAGATTGCAACGGCGATGTCATTCCACAAAACGCGGCCCCGATCATCAACAAATCCCATCCGGTCACCGTCGCCGTCGTAAGTAAAACCGATATCCGCGTTATTTTCCAGCACCTTTTTAGCTAAATCTTCCATCACCCTGGCATCGGTCGGGTCCGGCGTTCCGGCTGGAAAACTACCGTCGACATTAGTCCGGACTTCAATTACCTCGCATCCCGCCCGGCGCAATATTTCCGGATTATAGAGCCCGGTTGTGCCGTGATGGCTGTCAACCACAACTTTATATTTCCTTTTTAGTCGGATTCTTTTTAAAACGTCACGGATATAATCTTCCTTAATATCCGCATTAGAAATCTTTCCAAGTGTCTTCCCAACGAAGAAATATTCATTTTCAACCAGTTGTTTAATTTCTTGGACTTCTTCGGGGCCGGTTGTCTGGGAAAAACCGATTCCAAGTTTAAAACCGTTAAAATTCCACGGGTTGTGCGACGCCGTAACCATTACGCCCCCGTTGGTTTGAAAGCGGTATTGGCCGAAGTACATCATTTGGGTCATCGCCTCGCCGATATTTACAATATCAATCCCACAAGAGGCTACCCCGCGGTTAAATGCCTCCTGGAAGGAGAGGCTGCTAAGACGGCTGTCGCGGGCGGAAACAATGTCGTGGATTTTTCTTTTTTCGAGAAAGGTACCGTAGGCTTTTCCGATTGCCTCAACTTTAGCGCAGTCAAGGTCCGTATCGACAATGCCTCTAATATCATAGTTGCGGAAAATATAAGGATTAATTTTCATACAGCTTAATAATTATACTCGTTAATTAACCGGCGGGGCACCGGCGACTTTGGAAATTGAGGTAAGTGCATTCCATTGCGGAAATTTACTGCCGTCGGGGGCGACAAAAGCAAAGTTATCGAAATCGTCGCGTTTCAGCTGAAACGGTGTTACCGCAACAATGGAAGGATCTTTTAGCCAGACTTCACTGAAGGCAATTCGGTAGTAATCAGCGACCGTGTTTTGGTCCAGCCACTCGTTGTGGGCGGTGTTACCCTCTTTGTGCGGCCAGCCGGTTTCAGTTATAAACACCGGTAGAGAAACGCCGTATTGGGCCAGGAGTCGGAGATCATATTTGTATGCCCGGATTGTCAGCCGGCCCTGGTCGGAAGTGGAATCGTAAGGCGAACCGCGATAGCCGGGGTGGGGATAAGAGTGGTTGGCCCAAGCGTCCAGTTTTTTAAAGATCCCGGGAACAGCAGCATTCATCCGCCGCATATATTCATCCAACCCGAGATAACAGGTATCGACGCCTAGATCGGTTTTAACGCAGACGGTATGCGCGGAGCTGTTGAAAGCCCCATTCATTACAACAAATTCGCCACTTAGGCTGTGAAACTTGTCGACGGCGTGGTTAAGGATCCGGGCATAGCCTTCCGGATCAACTTTTCCGCCCCAATACTCGGCGGCATTGACTTCATTGAATAAAGTAACGGGACGGATTTTTACCGGCCAGCCCAGTCCGCCTAAAAAATCGGCAATGCCGTCAATTTCATTTTCCGACGGAATGTGGTTGTCGTTGGTCGAAACCTGCAGTATCGGAATCAGATGTTTTTCCCGCGCTTTGTTGAAAATACTATTCCAGTTTTCACTATTACGCTCAGTCAGTTGAATAGGCATTAGGATCCAGCCCCAGTCACCCCCGTTACTGTTGACCAGTTCTGCGGCGAGGTCCACGTAGTCTCCGCCGGCGTACGTGTAGATCCCGAACTTATTGTTGGGAAAATTAATCCGGCCGCGGCTGGCGGTGTAATTGGCGGGGGGAGCAACAGAAGGAGTCGGTGAAGATGTGAGTGAAGGAGTGGAGGTTGGTGGGGGCGTAGCCGTCAGGGGGAGCGAAATGTCCTGATCGATAATCGATTCGGCCGTTTCGTCTGTTTCCGGTACCGCTGATTCGGTGGCTATTCCGGCCACTTCCTGGTGCCCGGAAATATTTGCAGCCAACGGACTGACAATTTCCTTTTGGCCAAAAAGTCCGGATGGAGAAAGTGCCTCGGAGAGGGCAACACCGGAAAAAAGAATTATTAAAGCGATAACGGGAATCAGCAGATATACCCGATTAGTTCTCAACTCTTTGATAAATAAATTAACTTTATTTAAATGCGGCGGCGGGACTTGCAACGGCTCATTCTCGGATAAAAGCATCTCTTCCCAATTATGCCACAATTATTAGGTCTTTCAAATAGCCGGCAAGGGTGATAAATTATTATCAGATGCCAAACTTGCCCCTGAAAGATAAAAAAATCCTGTGGTTTTCGGAAATTAGGAAAGAAGATATCCCGTTGGTGGGCGGAAAAGGCGCCAATTTAGGGGAGTTAGCTTCTATTAAAGCCCCCGTTCCTCCCGGTTTCTGCGTTACCGCAAAAGCTTATTATGATTTTCTGGATTCCGGAAGTCTGCGCGAAAAGATTAAAACTACCTTATCGGATCTGGATACTAATGATAATCACCGTTTAACAGAAGCCGCTACAAAGCTTCATACCGCTATTTTACGCGCCGCTCTCGACCCACTTCTAGTCGCCGAAATTAGCAAGGCTTACCTTAAATTATCCGGAACCCACGATGTTTTTGTCGCCGTCCGTTCCTCAGCCACCGCTGAAGACCTCCCCGAAGCCTCTTTTGCCGGACAGCAGGAATCCTATCTCAATGTGAAGGGCGCCGAGGCGGTTATTACCGCGGTGCATAAATGTTGGGCTTCTTTATTTTCTCCCCGGGCCATCTTTTACCGCGCTCACGGCGGCTTCGATCATCTTAAAGTCGGAATTTGCGCTGTTGTTCAGTTAATGGTCGAATCGGAAGTCTCGGGCATTATGTTTACGGTTGATCCGATGACTAACGACCGGAATAAGATTGCGATTGAAGCCGCCTTCGGCCTTGGTCAGCCGATCGTATCGGGAGAAATCACTCCCGACCAGTATTTAATTGATAAAGCGGACATGAAAATACTTAGTAAAAAGATAGTCGGCCAGACTTGGCAGTTTACCCGCTCGGGGCGTCTTAACGTCTCGAAAGAATATCAGAAAAAACAGAAATTGCCCGACAAAGAGATTCTCAGTTTGGCGGAGATGGGTCGGATGGTTGAGGCTCACTATAATTTTCCGCAGGATATGGAGTGGGCCTTTGAAAATAAAAAACTTTGGCTGGTTCAGGCACGACCGGTTACAACGCTAAATACTAAATCAATGAATACTAAGGAAGAAGATATAGATGAAAAGCCGCTTCTTGAGGGAATCGGGGCCGCCCCGGGAATTGTAACCGGTCCCGTCCGTTTAATTAATTCTCCAAAAGAAATTGGCGCCGTTTTAGCGGGGGAAATACTGGTTACGAAAATGACCAACCCGGATTTTGTGCCCGCGATGAAAAAAGTTGTCGCGGTAGTAACAGATGAAGGCGGCCGGACATCCCACGCGGCTATTGTTTCCCGGGAGCTGGGAATCACCTGCGTCGTCGGCACGGAACACGCAACGAAAATGCTGAAAACCGGAGAAATAATTATGGTCGACGGCGGAGCGGGAAAAATTTACCTTGGCGCAGTAGGAATAACAATACCGGCGGGGTCTACGCAGCAGGATGTTCTTACTAAGACGGCAACTAAATTGTACGTTAACCTGGCTGAACCGGAGGCGGCGGAGAAAGTGGCGGCACTACATGTGGACGGCATCGGACTGCTCCGGGCCGAGTTTATGATGGCCGAAATCGGGCGCCACCCCAAGTCTTTTATTGAAGCCAACGAGCAGGAACTTTTCATCAGTAAATTAACCGAAGGGTTGCTTACCTTTGCCCGCGCTTTTAAACCCCGTCCCATTATTTACCGGACTTCTGATTTTAAGACTAACGAATACCGGGGTCTTTTGGGCGGAGATAAATTCGAGGCGGAGGAAAGCAATCCGCTGATCGGCTACCGCGGTGCCCTAAGATACGTTACTGATCCGGAGGTTTTTAAAATGGAGTTGGCGGCCGTTTTACGGGTCCGGAATAAGTATCACTGTAAAAATGTTCACGTAATGCTCCCGTTTGTCCGGACGGTGGAAGAATTACAGATTACTAAAAATATAATCTCCGCCGAAGGACTTCACCGCGGAGGAGGTTTCCGTTTATATTTAATGGTGGAAATTCCGGCCAACGTTATTCTCTTGGAGGAGTTTGCGAAAGTTGGCATTGACGGAATTTCTATAGGAAGCAACGATCTCGCGATGCTGGTGTTAGGCGCTGACCGGGATAATTCGCGGTTATCAAAAGCCTACAACGAGATGAATCCGGCCGTTTTAAAGTTTATTGAAGAGGCAGTCAAGAAAGCCAAGAAATTGGGGCTGACCTCTTCTATTTGCGGCCAGGCTCCCTCCACTTACCCGGAGATGGCAAAGAAACTGGTATCGTGGGGAATTTCTTCAGTCTCAGTAAATCCGGACGTGATTGGAGTTACCAGAAATAATATTGCGGTTGCCGAGGCCGAGCTATGCCAAAAATAAGCGGAATCAAAGCTAAAAGGATACTAGATTCGACCGGAAATTGGACGATCGAAACAACCGTCTTTGCTGGCGACGGCGTCTACGGGATTGCCTCCGTTCCCAGCGGGGAATCGGCCGGAAAGTATGAGGCTAAAAAAGTTCCGACCGATAAGGCGGTGGAGTTAGTCAACGGATCCTTGAACGAAGCACTCGTTGGCCAGGAAGTCAGTGACCAGCTTGGTATTGATAATTGCCTGATTACTTTGGACGGAACAGCCGACAAGTCGAAATTAGGCGCGAATACGGTTTTATCCGTCTCCGAAGCCGTGGCGGAGGCCGGTGCCAGAAGCCGAAAACTCCCACTCTTCCGTTTTTTAGCCGAAGCCTTTAATATTGACGGGCCCTTTTCCATCCCGACGCCGCTTTTTAATATTCTCGAGGGCGGGTGCCACGCCAACAACGAACTCGATTTCCAGGAATTTCTTTTTATCCCGTCCCGGACCCTGCCTTTTTCCCGGCAACTGGAAATAGGAATTTCCTTCTCTCACCAAACAAAAATGCTGGCGCTAAAGGAAGGAAAACGGACCGGGGTCGGGGACGAGGGCGGCCTTTCAGTTCATGGTTTGCATAACGAGGAAGCGTTGCTACTGATGAATGAGGTGGCCAAATCGCTGAGTTTGGATGCCGGAAAAGATGTTTTTTTCGGAATTGATGCCGCGGCCGGACAGTTTTACCGCGAAGGACAATATTTTCTAAAAGAAAATACTCAGGGTATAAGCCCGGATTTGCTCCGGAAAACATACGATAAATTACTGCAGACATACCAGTTGTCCTATCTCGAGGATTCTTTTGGCGAAGATGACACGGGTAGTTGGGCGAAGCTGGTAATCAACCATGGGGAAAAGACCGAGGTTACTGGGGACGACCTGACGACGAGTAATCTTTTACGGATGGAGGCGGCGGCAAGGGATAAGCTGATTACGGCGATTATCATTAAGCCCAATCAGGTCGGTACCGTTTCCGAGGCGGTGAAAACGGCGTTAAGAGCGAAGGAGCTTGGGCTTACGGTCGTGGCTTCTCACCGCGGTGCCGAGACAAATTCATCCTTCATTGCGGATTTAGCCGTTGCCATTGGCGCTCAATACGCCAAATTAGGCGGGCTATCTCGTGGGGAACGCATTGCCAAATTTAACCGAATGCTGGAAATTGAACAGGAAATAGGGGAATTAGGAATTAGGAATTAGGAATTACTTTATTTATGTATATTTATATTTTTAGACATGGGGAATCGACAGATAACCGGGGGCATATATTCTCCGGCTGGAGAAACCCCGATCTTTCCGAAAAAGGTCTAGTTGATACCCAGGAACTGGCCGAACTTTTAAAGGATAAAGAATTCTCCTTTGTCTATACCCCGAATTTAACCCGTAATCTTAAAACTGTGCAGGAAATTCTTAAATACCACCCCGAAACTAAGACTATTCAGGATGATCGAATCCGCGAGCGCAGTTACGGTGATCTGCAGGGAAACCTGCATCTGGAATTAATGAAAAAGGATCTTAAAACATATTTAGGCTATCACCGATCTTACGAAACCCCGCCTCCCGGAGGCGAGAGCATCGCCGATGTCGAAAAGAGAGTTTTGCCTTTTCTCGATATGTTGGTGAAGAAAATCAGTCTTGAGGGAGTCAGCGTTGCTGTTTGCGGCGGGAATAATTCTTTGCGGGTAATCCGGCGCCATTTCGAAAAGTTATCGGTGGAGCAGATGATGAAACTGGAGAATCCTTTTGATAATTATTTTCAATACGAAGTATGAAAAGATTTGATGTTATCGCGGTCGGCGGATCTACCCGGGACTTTTTCATGTACAGCGGCAATTACGACGTTTCGGGCAACATCTTAAAACTTCCTTGGGGGGAGAAAGTTGTGGCCGAAAACTTAATTAAGGAGGTTGGCGGCGGAGGTTGTAACGGAGCTGTATCCTTTGCCCGGGCGGGACTTAAAACCAGTTTGCTGACTAAAGTTGGCAACGACAGCTCCGGGGAAAACGTCGCCCATCGTTTGAAAGACGAAGGTATCGACCTGGGTTTACTGAAAGTTATCCCGGGAGGGACTACTTCGACCTCTTTTATCCTATGCAATAGAACGGGGGAACACGCGATTGTTATGTACCGGGGAAAAAACGATGAATTCACCAGTTCGGAGATTAACTGGAATGAGCTTAGTAATACCGGCTGGATTTACCTGGCAGATATAACCGCGGAGCAGGGTGACCTCTCAACCGAAATCACCCAATTCGCCAAAGAGAATGATATCCGACTGGCGTTTATTCCCGGACAACACCAGTTAAAACTTGGTGTGGAAAAGCTAAAACCGGTCCTTGCCGGCGTTGATGTTATGATTCTTAATGCTTTTGAAGCCGCGACTTTGCTGGAAAAAACCTCCGCCGACGAGACATTGGGGGGTGAGTTAGAGATGCTAGACTACCTTCTTCAACAATTCAGCGCCTTGGGCGTTAAAACAACGGTTATTACCGCCGATATCCACGGAGCCCGAGCGTTTGATGCCGGTAAATACTATTTTCAGCCAGCCCCAAGGGTTGAAAAAACTGTAAATACTACCGGAGCGGGGGATGCTTTTGCTTCGGCCTTTGTCGCTTCGAGAATTAAAGAGATAGAGCCAGAAGATGGGCTTAAGAAGGCTGCTGAAAATGCCGGTGCTGTTCTTGGCCATCTTGGGGCCCAAACCGGTCTTACCCACTGGCGGTAATAGAGATTAAGCAAATCGGAATAGGAGGGTGATTTCTCCTCTCGGCTCGTTCGCCGTAAAATGGTCCAGAGCATCTTTGGCCGTTAAACGGATAAACTCCTCGTGAATTTTAGTCAGTTCCCTGGCCACCACGACACGGCACTCCGGCGATAACTCACTTAAAAGTCGTAATGTTTTTTGTAAACGATAAGGCGACTCGAAGCAGATGAAGGTCGTTGGAAAACCGGCAAACCGGATTAATAAATCCGAAAACAGATTATTTTTCTGCGATTCTTTGTGAGATAAGAAACCCAGGTAGCAAAAACGGTCGGTAGGAAAGCCTGAAGCGGCAAGGGCGGTAAGAATTGCGGACGGTCCGGGAATAGAAATTACGTTAAAGTTATTAGCCAGACATTCCCGGACAAGTTTATAGCCGGGATCGGAAATGGTCGGGGTTCCGGCGTCGGAAACAAGAGCAGCCGATTTTCCGGCCAGTAAACTACGAACAATTTCCGGAATCCGTTGCACCTCGTTATGCTCAAAATAGGATAGGAGGGGCTTATTGATTCCTAAATTGTTTAATAATAGTCCGGTCCGGCGGGTGTCTTCGCAGAGGATCAGATCAACACTTTTTAGGGTCGAGATGGCCCGGGGCGAAAGATCATTCAGGTTTCCGATAGGGGTGGCGATAAGATAAAGGGTCGGCATTTAGAGGGCTAGTTCCTTCAGCGGAAAAGCTTCCCGGATATCTTTATAAAATATGCCGGTGGGGATTTTTATTACTTCAGAGGTTTCATTTCCGGGCAGCCACTCCCCGGCTTTTTCTATTGCTTCCCCGATCGTTTTTGGCTGATAATTGCTCTCCTCTAATTTATAAACCCGCTCTTTATAATATTCGGAAGTCTGTTCCCGGTTGAAGGTGACGCAAGGTTGGAGGATATCAACGAGCGCGAAGCCGGGATGTAGGATTGCCGCTTTAATAATTGAACTTAGATATTGAATATCTCCGGCGAAACCTCTCGCGACGAATGAAGCCCCGCTTACCAGTGCCAGTTGGAGAGGATTAATCGGGGATTCAAAACTTCCCTCCGGCGAGGCCTTGGTTTTAAAGCCCCGGCGCGAAGTCGGGGAATACTGGCCGGTGGTCAGGCCGTAAACGAAATTATTGTGGACGATAACCGTAATATCAATGTTTCTCCGGGCGGCAGAGATCAGGTGGTTAATCCCTTCCCCGTAGATACCACCGTCTCCGCCACTGGCCAGGACGGTCAGTTTCGGGTTTCCCATTTTTATTCCTTGGGCTAAAGCGATTACCCGGCCGTGGAGGCCGGTAAATCCGTTGGTATTTATCCAAAAAGGAAGTTTTCCGCTGCAACCCACGTCTCCGGCTAAAACAACACAGCGCGGGTCAAGCTCTAATTCGCTGATACTTGTCTTTATCGCGGCGAGAATTCCGAAGTTCCCGCAACCGGGGCACCAAGTGGGTGCTTGAGGTGTATTTAATCCGGATATTTCCATAGTTACATTTTTGAGCTTATATATTCCACGATTTCCTCAATTTCGAAAGGGCGGCCGTCATATTTTAAAAGCTTATTTAGAATTTCAAAACCGGTTTTTTCCCTAATAACGGAGGCCGCTTGTCCAGAGTAATTATTCTCAATAATTATTATATTTTTATAATTTTTTAGAATTAAAGAAATCGCCTCACCGGGAAATGGCGAAAAGGAATTCAGGAATAGGCAATTGATTTTATTACCCCGTTCACCGAGTATATGTACCGCTTCCAAAACGGCTTCCTTTGGACTCCCCCAGGAGATCACTAAAGTTTTGGCACCCCGGAGGGGGTATTCGGAAAAGCCGGTTATCTCCTTGGCCACAGATTCCAATTTACCCATCCGCTGTTCCATCATCTGCTTTCGGTTTTCGGCTTCTTCACAAATAAACCCGTCTTTATCGTGTTCTTCGCCGCTGGTTTTAGTTATCAATTCGGTTTTACCTTGATGTTGGGAAATAGGTGACTCTAACGATTGAAGCTGCTCAAGAGTTATTGCGGACAAACTTTCGCACAAGAATTTATCAACTAATACGATTGCGGGAACCCCGTATTTGTTAGCTAATTTAAATGCCTGTTGAGTAGCCGTTATTATTTCCTGCAAGTTTCCCGGGGCCAATACCAGCCGGGGAAAATCACCGTGGCCGGCGTGAAGAGCAAAGCGCAAATCACCCTGCTCCGTCCCCGTCGGTAGTCCCGTAGCCGGACCCGGACGGGAGCCTAAAATAATTACCAGAGGGATCTCAGCCTGGGCGGAAAGTCCCAAGGCTTCCGTCATCAAACAAAAACCGCCCCCGGAAGTTGCCACCATCGCGCTTTTCCCAACGTAGGCCGCGCCGATGGCCATATTAATTCCTTCTATTTCGTCGGCGGGCTGAATTATCTGGAGATTACTTTCTTTCTCCAAGGCTTTAAGTATTGTCAATAAAGATTGGATTGGGGTCATCGGATAAATGGCTGAAAAAGTCATTCCGGAGGCTAGAGCCGCCTTTGCCAAAGCCTCATTTCCGCTAAGAACTGATATCTTAAGACCCTTTGAATGTTCGGGTGGCAAAGTGGGCAGGAGATGCGCATATTTAAACATCGTTTGCCGGGTGAACCGGTAGCCGGCCAGCATTGCCCGTAAATTCCGCCCCGGAACCCTGGGATCCTTATCGGCGAATTCTTTTGATATTTCGGCTTCTAAGAAAGAGACGGGTAAATCAAAGACGGCAAAAATAGAACCCAAACCGACGGTATTGCGCATAATTTCGTCCCCGCCGATTTCTTTGGTAAGTTTTGCCAGGGGAACTCCGATTGCCTTTCTTGGCCGGGGAAGGGAAACCGGAGCTGACTCCTCGTCATCGTAAATTAAGACGCCGCGTTCAGAAAGAAAGGGTGCGTCGGCGGCGACTGTCTTAGAATCCAGAGCGAGCAGAACATCCACCGATTGTTTTTGGCAATATATCGGTTTTTCGGAAACCCGCAGGAGAAAAGTATTGTGTCCGCCGCGAACGAGTGAGGGGTATTCCGGATAGCCAAAGACGTAATAACCGGCGGCGGCTAAGGTTTTCGCGAGAATTTGTCCGGTACTGTTGATGCCATGGCCGGCTTCACCCCCGATTTTAATCGTCAAATCGATCATAGTGGTTGGGGCCAAACCTGATTGCCGTTCTCGTTAAAGAGCAAGATAGCGTTGACCGGGCAACTTTGCGCCGCTTCCATTATGGTTTTAAAGTCGTGCTCGCTCCAAGTCCCTAAAAGAACCGCCTTGTTTTCCGCGTCGATAGAAAAAGCTTTTGGGGCGATAGCGTAGCAGGTGGCCGCGCCAATACAGATACTGCGGTCAATAACAATTTTGCTAATCGTCATTTCATATTAATACTAGTTCTTCAGTCCGGGTATTGGCAAGATATGCCATAAAGCGTTAAGATTTATTAAAAGATGACGACTGCCACGTTACCAAAAGATTATTCTTTTTATTTTACCGGCTTTTCGCGCAGGGGAGTCAGAACCGCTACTCAAATCCTCGTTGAGGCCGCGCTTGTCGAGGGGTGTTACATCCAGCTTTTCGACGATAATTACGTTAATAAAAATGATAACGAGGAGGTTATCTGGGCAAAGATAAGTTCCAGCCCTTTTAAAGACCGCTCTCGGCCTGGAAAGTTTAATGGGGCTGTTTTTTTGGAGCCTTCTCTTTTGGGAAATCCGCAAATAATAAACCCCCTGAGTTCGGCTGACTGGTTGCTGCTGAATACGAAAATAAGCCGCCGCGAATTAGCCAAGACCTTTAAAAGTCCGCTCGTTACTTACCCTTTTGACGCTTCCGAAATTGCCCGTTATTTTATGGAAGATAACTTTCCGGGGCTTGTCCTTTTAGGCGGTCTGTTAAAAATTATTCCGGTGGTGGAATTGTCAACAATTGAGACTGTTATCCGAGGAATATTCAAAGACCGCTGGGAAACGGAGCTTCTGGAAAAAAACATTATTGCTTTAAGAATGGGGTTTAATGAATTTAGTTTATGAAAACCGCTAAAATTTCTGCTCTTTCAGGAGCCCAGGCCTGCAGTTTGGCGTTGCGGCAACTCCGTCCGGCCGCGGTCGTGTCCTATCGCTTTAGGACCCAAGATAATCCGGTTGAGTTTCTTGCCCGTCAAGCCGCCATCCCTCACGCAGAACCTTTGATTAGGTTTGCTTCCGGTCCCACCTCAGCGCTTTCTTTTTCCATTGGCGCCGCGAGAACTGGGGGCCGTGTCATTCTTATTCTTGATAGCGGGGGATTGTCGCCAGTTTCCGGGCTTTTAGGGGAGGCGTCGCGTCTCCGCTTGCCGCTAATTATTAACGTAATTAGTAACACTACCTCTTCGGCGACCGATCTTTTAATCGGTGGGGATTGCCTGCAATTTCACTGTACAAGCGTCCAGGAGGTTTACGACGCGAATCTGGTCCTTTCCCGGTTAGTTGAAGACGGCAGTGTCCGGCTACCGGTAATTATATTCCAAGATGAGTCTAAGATTAGCCGTTTTGTTGAAAATGCCGCAATATTGCCTGATTCTACTACGGATAAATTTATAACCACTATTAAGTATGAACATATCTCACCCGCGCCCCCATTATCCGCCGTTCCTAATCAAGTGGAGCAGAAAATACTCGAAAAGTTTAATTCCTATTCTTCGCTATTTGCCGGTATTTCCGGACGTACCTTAAGGATGGTTGAGGCGGAGGGACCAACTGAATCCAAAACCGCGTTAGTTGCCGTTGGACCGTATGCTGAAATATTTGGCGGCGTCCGGGAATACTTTAAGACCCGCAGTACTCCCTTGAAAACCCTTCTGCTTAAGCTTTATCACCCCTTGCCCGAAAATCAAATTAAGGAATTTCTGGTCGGCATCAGTAATGTAATTATTATTGAACCTTTAATCACCAGTTTCGGACACAGTAACCTTTACAATATAATTGCGGGGCTGCTTTCCGGGTCGGGCTATAATCCAAATTTTGTCAGTCTTAACTTAAGCCGGGGAAACCAAGAGATAAATACTGAATTACTGGTTAAATTACTGACAAATATCGAATAAATGAAAAACGAAATAAAAGACATCGGAATAAATTCTGTAATTAAGATAATAACTGAGGAATGCCCCGGGAAGCGGGTAATTATTCAAAAGAGTTTTCTTTCCGCAATTCCCGGGGAAAACCTGTATCTGCCGAACACTGATTCTTTTGTCTCGGGATTACACTTCGCCCTAAATTTGCTTGAAACTGATAAAAGAATAACTAAAGGAGAGTCAAGCGTTCCTCCGGATCCGCTTACCGTTGTTTCTGCCGAATCGGCTTATGATGATGATACCCAGGACCTGGTAGAAAACGCCGTTGCAAATACCAACCGACTCGTTGTCTGTTTTAACCATCAAGTATCGCTATCTGGCTGGGCCTGCACGGCAACCCCGAAAGGGGCGCGGACGAAAAACTTCCCTGTATCCGGGGCTAAAAAAGGCTACCCATTTCCGGAAAAACCCTTGTGTCGGATCTTAGCCGCCGCGGGAGCCGGCTACGTTGCCCAAACCAGCGCTTTTATTGAGGACGATTTCCGGAATAAACTCCACAAAGCGCTGAGCTTCAAGGGGTTCCGTTTTCTTAATGTTTTAACTCCCTCGCCCTTTTGGGGCTATTCTCCCGAGGTGGGTGAGGAAATCGGGAAGCTGGCCTTAAGCACCGGCCACTTTCCTCACTTTGAAATCGAGAAAGGGACTTTGTCGGTTCCTTTAAAATCTGATAAACTGCGTCCTCTGACTGAATATTTCGCTTTGCAAAAAAGATTCCGTCACCTTAACCTTGCCGCGAACCGGAAACTCCTGGACGAAATCCAACACAGCGTCCAAAAAAATTGGGAACAGTTAAGTCGGTAAATATATGACTTCGGATATTTTAGGCCAACTAGCCAATCTAATTATTAATTTTATTTCCGGAACCGGCTATTTTGGGATATTTACTTTAATGACTGTTGAGTCGGCGCTGATTCCAATTCCTTCGGAAATTACAATGCCGTTTGCCGGCTTTTTAGTTTCGCGGGGGCAAATGGATCTTCTGACCGTAAGTTTGGTGGGCGCGTTTGGGAATCTTATCGGTTCTTTGCTTGCCTACGGCCTCGGTTACTGGGGACAGGAAAAAGTGGTTCGCGTTTTAATCCGAAAATACGGACGGTCATTTCCCTGCCGGCCGGAATTGCCAAAATTGGTCTGCCTAAATTCATTTTCTACACGACCTTGGGCTCGTTTATCTGGTCCTATTTATTGACTTACATCGGCTTTAAGCTGGGAGAGAATTGGAATAGTCTCGGACCGCTCTTCCATAAATTTGATCTCGCTTTAGTAATTATTGGAATTGCGGGGGCGGTACTCTACGTCTACCACAAACGAGGAAATTTTAAGACCGGAACTGAAAACCCCGCCCCCTGATCGTCAGTAGCTTTTGGGGATTGTGCCGGTCTTTTTCAATTTTCCCCCGCAGCCGAACAACCACCTGATCGAGTGCTTCATCGGAAACAGGTTCCCCCGGTTTTCGTTTCAGCAGTAACGATTTGACTTCTTCCCGGGTTAAAACCCGGCTTTGGTTCTTTATGAATATCTCCAAAAGATAATACTCGTTCGGGGAGAGAAGATGGGTTATTTCTTCGCCATCCCGAAAGCAACGGCGGCTCTTTTCCTCAATAATAATACCATCGGGAATAATTTTCATCTCGCCGTATTTCCGGATGTAATTGCCGAACAATTTCGCGAAAACCTGAAAGTTGCCGGCGTGACGGCGGATAATTCCCTTCTTTTCCAGGCTCTCGAGTAAAAAAATGTCCTGCTTTTTAACGTCAATTCCTCTAAAGGCTCCAAGTAACAGTGTGCGTTCTTCCTCGGAAAGGCTTTTCCAGATTTGCTTGCTGACTTCCAATAAATTAGGAAAATTTAACGACTGCTCCTTAAAGCTTTCCCAATTTAAGCCACGCGAATGCTGAAGGGCGTTTTGGATAAACAGGTTTGTAAAGACGGGGTGGCCGCCGCATAAAGAATACGTCTCGTCAATCTGGAATTTAGTTAAAGTAAAGACGGTTCCGGTAATCAGGTTATCTAAATACTGGCGGTGTTCAACAAACGAAAGAGGCGGCAGATAATAAACATTTTTCAGGAGAGGTAACCAGTCAGGGAAATTATCGAAATATTCGGTTTTATAGATTTCTCGGGTTGAGATGATAAAGGACGCCTCGGGATTTTTTGCTCGGAGTTGTTCAAGTTTCTCTAAAGGAAATAGGGGATCATCAACAATCACGACGGTTTTCCGACTTTGGTCACTATTAACCGTGGAATAGTCCAGGGAGTTTAAAAAAACCGGAAAAAGTCGGGAATTAGCATTAGACGCTTCGTCTAGCCACTGTTTAAGAAAGTGGGTTTTTCCGACCCCGGGAATGCCGAAAAGGCTGACGGTACCGGACTTTAGAACAATATTGGTTAGGCCGGACAGAGCCTCTTTTCTGATTGTTGTATCCTTCGAAAACCCGTTCATATTTAGGGCAACCTCAGGCATTATTTGTATATTGCTATTGATTTGTCAAATTACGGTGAGAGACTAGAGGGTTATATGATTCTAATATCGGCGGAGGACGCCGCGGACTTTTCCTTGAATTTTAACTTCGCGGGCATAAATCGGTTGCATCTTTGCATTAGCCGGCTCCAGGCGGATTCGGGTTTTCTCTTTAAAATATCTCTTTAGAGTTGCGAAGCCATTCTCCAGCAAAGCGACAACGATATCGCCGTTATCCGCCGTTTCCTGCTGTTCAATGACGACATAGTCACCGTCCAAAATTCCGTCTTCTATCATACTTTCGCCCCTAACCTGCAAAACGAAGGACCGTTTCCGCCCCGTTACCATTGAGGAGGGGACCGTTATTGATTCCGATCTGTTTTCAATCGCCTCAATTGGAGAGCCGGCCGCGATGTAACCGAGTAAGGGAAGCTGAAGATTAGTAATCAGCCCGGAAACCGCCGCGGATATTTTTTGCGGGATAACTTCAACTCCCCGGACGGCGCCGTGGTATATCTTTATCAATCTTTTTTTAGCCAGCTGGAGAAGGTGGTCGTGGACTGTCGCTACTGAAGAAACGTCAAGGGCGTCGCACATCTCGTCGTGGGTCGGGGAATAGCCGTGTTTTTGGATATACTGGCTCAGGTAGTCCAGTAATTGCTTTTGTTTTTTCGTTGGTAACTGCGTCACTCTATTATTATACCACAAAAAAACCGAATAGTCAACGCCACGAATTCTCTCCACGAATAATCCACCAATACTAATTGTTAGTAGTGGTAAACTACGAATATGGATAAATTTAAACTAATTTCACCTTTTAAGCCGATGGGTGATCAGCCCCAAGCAATAAATAGTCTGGTTGCGGGACTGTCAAATAACCAGAAGCACCAGGTGCTTTTAGGCGTGACTGGCAGCGGAAAAACTTTTACGATGGCCAATGTCATTGCGAGGACGAGCCGGCCGACCCTGATTATTTCCCACAATAAAACTCTCGCCGCGCAACTCACCCAGGAATTCCGGGAATTTTTTCCGGAAAACGCAGTTGAATATTTTGTTTCCTATTACGATTACTACCAGCCGGAAGCTTACGTCCCTTCCCGGGACCAATACATCGCTAAAGAGGCGGACATTAACGACGAAATTGACAAATTACGGTTATCGGCCACGGCGAGTCTGCTCACCCGAAAAGACGTCATCGTGGTCGCTTCCGTTTCGTGTATCTATAATATCGGGTCGCCGCTGGAGTACGGCAAAGCGGTTCTGTCCCTAAAAACGGGCGAACACTTAACCCAATCCGGAGTTTTGCATCAACTGGTCGATCTGTATTATGAACGGAACGACGTTGATTTTCACCGTTCAACTTTCCGGGTCAGGGGCGAATCAATTGATATCTGGCCCTCCTACAAAGATACGGTTCTAAGGCTGGTATTTTCACCGGATAATAAACTGACTGCTCTTCTCCATTTAAATCCTCTAACCGGTACGACGATTGAAGAATTAGCCACCGAGGTACTTTATCCGGCCAAACATTACGTGGCACCGAAGGAAACTTACACGGCCGCCCTTCAACAAATAAAGAGTGAGTTGAAATCGAGACTTACGGATTTACGCAAGAGGAATAAATTAGTCGAAGCCCAGAGGCTGGAAGAGCGGACGAAATACGATCTCGAAATGATGACCTCTGTCGGCTATTGTTCCGGAATCGAAAATTACAGCCGGTATTTTGACGGCCGGGCCCCGGGAAAAGCGCCGTTTTCACTGCTTGATTATTTTCCGAAGGATTTTCTGGTTTTCATCGACGAGAGCCACATCACTGTCCCGCAAATTAGAGGAATGTATAACGGCGACCGGTCCCGGAAGGAAACTTTAATTGAGTACGGCTTTCGCCTGCCCTCCGCTCTCGATAATCGGCCGCTGCGGTTTACCGAATTTCAACAAAAGGTTAACCAGACAATCTATTTTTCGGCAACACCTGATTCGTGGGAAATTAGTCTTAGCGGCGGGAAAGTTTGCGAACAATTAATCCGTCCCACAGGGTTGCTCGATCCCGAAATTGAGGTCCGGAAAACCACCGGCCAGATTGGTGATCTTCTCCGGGAAATTAATAAAAGGGTACTGCTTAAAGAGCGGGTTCTAGTTACCACCTTAACTAAGCGGATGGGCGAGGATTTAGCCGATTATCTCAAAGAAAAGGGAATAAAGGTTCAGTATCTTCACGCGGACATCCAAACAATGGAAAGAAGCGACATTCTTGACGATCTCCGGCGGGGAAATTACGACGTGATTGTTGGAATAAACTTACTTCGCGAAGGGCTAGACCTTCCGGAGGTGTCTTTAGTCATAATTTTAGACGCCGATAAGGAGGGCTTTCTTCGCTCCGAAACCAGCTTAATCCAGCTAATGGGCCGGGCTTCCCGCCATCTTAATGGACGGGTAATTATGTACGCGGATAAAACAACCGGTTCGATGCAGAGGGCGATTACTGAAATCAACCGCCGGCGGGAAATCCAGGCGAAGTGGAATAAAAAATATAAGATTAAGCCACTTAGCATTATAAAACCTATCCGGGAGCGGTTGATTGAAAAGAAAGAGGAAGCGAACGAGCTAGATTCAGAATTGCGGATCACCGAAAACAATTTTCTAAAAATGAACTCGGAGGAAAGATTGGGAGTAGTTAAAATTCTGGAGCGGGAAATGCGCTCGGCGGCTGAAAATCTCGATTTCGAAACGGCAGGCAAGTACCGGGATCAGATTAAGGAGCTGAAGAAAAACCTGTAGTGCTCAGACTATCCTATAACAGCTGTTGACAAAAGCCTATATTTGTGCTATTAAATTAACGGGACTTTAAAACCTAATAAGTTGACTCTTCTGCCCGCACCAAGGACGTACTTTGCCCTTAGTAGCGGGATTTTTATTACCTCACAGACGTCTGTTCATTGCTTCATTACTTCATTGCTTCTGATTAACAAGGAAACAATGAAGCAATGGAACAATGATATTCCATGCACTTTGACTTATGGCTACAACGTTTCGTCATTTAGGCGAAGCGTGAGGCATATTCACATTTTGTCTGGTGTTTAGCCAGCAAAAAGGAGGCACAATGAGTAATCTCTTTTTTTGGATTGGTGCTTTTTTGCTCGGGGTCTCGGCGATTATTCTTTTCATCCGCCTGATCCAAAAGCAAAATGAACCGAAGGCCGCAAACCTCGATTTCTTTTCGATAGGGCTCGGCGGGTTCATTATCTTCCTGATTGCGTTTCTGGTTTTCACATGGCTCGGCGAATTCAACACCGGTTCTCAATCCGGAATGCTTGGCTCTGGAAAGAGCTTGATTCAGGCAGTCCTCGACAAGATGACTGCTGAAATCAAAGCTCCATCGGCGAATCCATTCACCGGTAAATGAGCGAAATTGGAGGGACCATGAAGGTTTTGCGTGCGATCGCCCTGATTTTAGTGGCGGTTATGCTTGTCGGTTGCGGAGCTACAGGTTGCGGCGGTCAAGAACAGACGCCAACGCAAATGGCTACGAAACCGACAGTTACGGGCGCGACAAACGTGGTCCCTACCGCAAGTTCCAATGCGGTTACAACCACGACGTCGCTTTCAGGTGCGGTACCTGTTATTCCAACTCAGGCTGCACCTGCTGTATCTAGTGCCTCCCCAACTTCTTCGCAACCCGCGGGTTTTAGTATTCCAAACCCGCTTGAAGAGGTACGCAAACTTTGGGGGAAAGTGGAGTTGCCGGTAAAGGAAACGATGTTTCTTGGGGGGCGGATTATCGGCCCTCTCGAACCATTGCTGGCCTGCTTAAATCCACTCGGCTACATGTTTGCAATGTTCTATTGCCTTGTCGCCGTGCACTGGCAACTTAACCATTCTGGCACGAGTTGGCAGGAGTTTATGGATGACTTCCTACTCGGATCCCCGGGAAAAATGGCGGTAATCGTTTCTATCATGGCTGCGCCGGTGGTGTACTTAACAGCGTTGCATGATTTCTCTCTTGCTTTCTGGTGGACGGATAACACCTTTCTCCGAGAGGCATTGGGGTGGAAACTGGCGGGATTCTCGCCTGACCTTGATCCCGAGTCGATGCTGGAGTTGTTGAAATGGCTCCCTGAGTGGGCGTCGCTTCACATTACCCATGAGGTTTTCCTGCTAATCAGTTTCTTTTTCGCTATCTTACTGGCAGGATTGAAACGTAACCTCGCACCACTTCGGATCTGGAGCGTCTTTTACCTCATGTACGCTTTGTACGGAGTGGCGGTGTACGTCGCTGTCATTTTTGTTGACTCGGTCCGCGGAACCGATCTAGTTGGCAACAACCCAATCTGGTCAAGTTTCGTCAGAATCAACAAAATGTTTGTGGGGTCAACCAAAGGACTTTGGTACCTTATGGCCTATGCCATTCCTATCGCCTACGCGATTTACGAATTGTTCTTCGCGTCAGGAAGGGGAAACCGTGGGCGAAGACACAACATATCAAGCCAGTCATTGCTAGATGCGGCTCAGACCCTGGCAATTCTTTCGAGTCCGATCATAGCTCAAAACGTGGCAACACAAGGGGGAAACGCGTGGGGAATGAATCCGCATTATCCTGCGAATCATCCGAGACTTGGACAAGGAATGAGAGGTCTTCCGGATGGAATGGATAACGATATTCCTCCGGATGGTAAAGGACCGGGAAAGGATAGTCCGCCAAGTGATGGGAGTGGTGGTGACCAACGAACGACCACAAGTCGTCCGACGGGTCCAAATGGGATACCGAAGCCAACTGACCATACCCTTCCTCCCGTAGGTGGGAATAACCCTCAAGTGGGGCAAAAGCCATCGGATGGTCTTTGGACGATCCTGCCCCCGACAGCGAGAGAGCGCGGAGGTCAACCTAGTCGCAACAGTAATTCCGCGACTCAGGTCACACCTATCAGGATCTCTGCAGATGGGGTAGTTCCGCTTCCTGGTGGGGTAACAAGGAATGCGGAACATACTATCCCAAAGGTTATTGGAGGAAGTGACGACGCGATTCCTGTCGATGTGACGAAAGAGGAGTTAGGGACTTCTGCACAAGCGGAGTTTCACGGCAAAATAAAACCGCACAGCAATCAAGCGGAACCTGCAGAAGATAATACTATTCCGGAACCGTTCGTAACCGAGCACTCTCTACCGGCGGACGACCTTCAGTCGGTTGCAGAGCATGTGGGTAAAACTGATTCAGAGGAAGAATCGGTTTTCAAGAAGGCCAGAATGAAAACGAAATTCGGCGACTTGGATGTTGACGAACCGGTAATGGTTAGTGTGAAAGGGGGGACGGCGACAACGGTTGACGGCAAACCTATTCCGTTCGATCAGTTGACGTTTGAACCCGAGGTTAAACCGGACGGAGGTAACGCATGAGAACGTTGTTTAAAAAATGGCGTTACCAACTGATGGACCGGCGGATGCGAATTCCTGGATGGGTTTTCGTAGGAATCATCCTCGCGGTCCCGACATGGATGGTACTGGCAAGCGGCAAGGTGAGTTTGCCTTTGCTGTTTACCATTCTTGGCTTTGTCTTTCTCGGATTGTACTTTTACATCCTTGCGGGACAAAGATTTTTTGGAAAGAAATGAGAGGAGGGAGGATAGTTGACCAGTTGGTTGACCGTCCTCCTTCTTTCGTTAGTTATTTTGACCTTAATTAGGTTGAAGTAAATGACGAGAGAGATCAGGCACACGAAAATCAAATAACTGTTCGAGCACAGCGAGAACTTCTCGCTCGGAGCTCGAAGGGTAAAGAATGGAGGTGAGATGGCCATAACGTCTTTGGTTCCGCTGGGAACCAGATTGATCGAATCAATTCCGGAAAATTCTCCAGCGGGCAATTTAGCTTTAGTCGTTAGTACGGTAAGAGCTTTACGGAAAATCGGTGTGAACAGGGTCCTGAAACTGCAGGAAATCAGAACCGCCGTGCTTAACCGGATGATGGACCACTATCTCGGTGAAATTATCGTCCGGGAAGACACGGGGGAAGCGATCGTATTTCCTCTTGGGTACGATAGGAAAAAAACTGACTCGCGATTCGGGATCCCGCAAATGGTCGGAATGCACCCCTCAGCTTTTCAATTCGGGGACTCTATCCGCTCAGGAGCGAGTAGAGTTACCGTTCATTTAAGAGCTCTCCCGAGGGATGACCGTCCTTGGCGCGAGCCTGTAATTGCCGCAAAACAAACGGCAAATAAACCAATGAGGCGGTTTTTGGATGAGCTCATTGATTTTTTCGGGGCGGAACCGGGAATCGCCTTCAAGGGAGTAATTTCCGGACCGGCAGGAAATGTTTTACGACGGGGACGACGCGAAGCAAACGCGCTAGCACGGGCAGAGAAAGGACTTGGTATAAAGGAACTTGAAAATGCCCGAACGGCTGTTCTTCGCCACATTCGGGATGAGGAGGTTCCCTACCGACAGACAGTTCGGTACCTGTTCCTAACCACTGTTGAGGAACAAGACTCAACGTTTAAGATCGGTAACTTCAAAAGATGCTTTGGGGCCATTTGGAACATCGTCCTTGAAAACGGGTGGCAGCTGAAAGCATTACTCGATTTACCGGTCGATAAGATTTTCCAGGTGGAACACTTGGGTGGCGTTAATTATGCCAGAGCGCAAATTACCGCCACTGCAACCTCACTCGCAGAATTGGATCGGATAGAAGCAACGCTCCAAATGTTCTGCAAAGAGGTTGAACGTCTTCACGCTTGGGAACCTTACGGCGCAAGTATGCTGGGAGCCCTGATGGCCAGCCTTCCCGGATCTCCGAGAGAGCTGCACGCACCGGTGTTTTCGATTCCCGATCCAGAGTTTACAGCTGTGATTGGGGCTACACCGATGAACTTTTTTGACCAGATTGGTGCAGTACCAAACGTCTCAACCCAAGGCGTTACGGGAAATATCGCTTTTGGGCGGGCAATTTCAGCCAATCAGCTGGATCAGCACACACTGACCTTCAGCACCGAGGAATATCAAGTTGCTGCAGTGGTCGGCGAGTCTAAGTCGGGCAAAAGCGTGCTCGCGTGGGCGATGGCAATTCAGGCGGCCGGACGGAATATCGTTTTCGTCCATCATTCAACTACGGCAGAAGAATTCGCCGGACGACTGGCTCGGCTTTGGGGCGGCACCTATCTCAATGTGGATCTGCCGATCGTCAATACCGAAGAGGAATTCCGGGCCGCAGTAAAGGTTATCTGTGATGAGATAACCCTAAAGTTTAAACGATGGGAAGCAGAGTGGGAAATCGCGGGTCATCCCGTCCATCTGCCACTGGTGATTCGGGTCAACAGTGGGACAGAAGCGTTGGCAGTCTTCTACAAACGCTATGTCCGGGGAGAAATCATCCGACTTCTTTCAAAGTTTTACGAGAGAGGTTGGCGCTTCTCCTTGGTGGATGACGATTTGGCGGACCTACCCGACCCGGGGGTCAGGGATTACGATCTCGAAATGATCCCCGCCAACGAGGGTAGTGCATTGAGGCACGATGTCTCTGCCAGCGTGAACAAAATAAGAAAGGCTGGTTGCAAACTGTATCTTTTAACGATCCAGAATCAGTTGCATTTTGATGCATATGGTCCTGGGATGTATAAATCGATACCGTTAGCTTTTCTTATTAGTCCGGGATCGCATAACGTCGGCGCGATCGTCCGTCCGAAAGAGATGCCAACGGAAATGGAAGGGTTTAGCTTCGAAGAAGCGGCCCGGGCAATCATTGATGGAAAGGGAGTAACCCTGCCATCGTGGTTAATCGCGCCGAAGCTTTTTAACCCCTGGCTGCCGGAAACTATCCGCAGACAGATGGGTGTGAATTAGAAAGAGTTTCTGAGGACAAGACTGGAACTTCAGTTTTGTCCTCTTTCTCCTGATTTCAATTATTTAGATTGGAAGCAGAAGAAAGAGAGGAGCCGTAGATTGTTTACGGGCACTATAAAAAAATTATTAATTGATTCGCTTTAGGCGGATCGGGGAGGTCTGATGGACGATCCGAACGTAGTTACGGGTATTTTTAGAGTTATACATGACGGCGAAACACCATTAAATTCGCCCGATTGTTTTCAGGGGTACGTGCTGCGAAAAAACGGCTCAGCCGTAATCATTGACTTAGATATGTTGAGGACAGAAATGACCTTAACGAGGCTAATGTCACTTGAACATCCGCAGGTTCGTGAGGTTCCGGAGGAGCTCATCAGCGAATGGAATCTTCGACATGCTGACCGAGTTGATTTTGATGTGATCAATAATCAACTGGTAATTTTGAGGGTGTGGGATAAAGAAGATCCCGAAGGTTCTCAATGCCGACCGGAGTATGGCAATTTAGTCAGAGGTCAAGTCTTCTACCCGAGCTTGGAATTACCCTTAGAGGACCGCAAACTCTGGGCTGCCAGATTACTGGCGCCTCCAGGGTTAGGCAGCCAGTACTTTATCGCTGGCCCCTACGGATCTGGAAAAACAACAACCTCCCAGCAAATGCTACGAGAGATGTTGCTGTTTAACCAAAGGCTCCTTCTTGGTGAAGGCGACTTTGACCCTCGGTGGAAAGAAATCGCGCGAAAAATCGTTTATGTCGTCGGTCAGTTCGGCGAACGAAATACCGACACTAATGACATGCGGGAATTACTGAAAATATTCCCGAATCTGCCGATCTACCATTTCTGTCCGCCACATGGACACAGCGGTAAGCACGAAAATCGGAATACCGCCGATTTCGCCATCGCGTTGACCGAGCGACTTTACGAGCTTGGTTACCATGTGGCACTTATCGAAGACAGCTTGCGAGGGCTTGCATTAGAAGTGTTTGCTCCGCACGCGCCTCAGGGAAGTGGGTTATCTCCTGGAGGGATTCAAAACTTTGCCCTTGAACATACCAAAAACTTTGCCGCCCACGCAGGAGACGGGGGTAGACGTAGTATTACGGGATTCTTTACCGCTCTTTCAGCGGAAAGAACCCAGGGCGGACATATTTTCGAGGAAGCGGGGGGTCCGGAAAGTACTTCTGCATTAATGCACTTGCAATTGGATGTTAGTGTAAAGCGCCCTTGGCTCGATCCGTTTCATCCGAGCGAAACCCGTAAAATCGAACGGATGCTGACTGGTGATCGACTTGAGCTTCACTACGCGGTCCAACGACTAATCGCTCGGCGAAAACCGCGTGATAGTCGTCAGCCGCCTGTGGACGCTTTAAACTCGCTCCACGAACTGGTTGATTCCGCGTCCGGTTGTTCGACTTTCGAGCAGGCTACAGGGTTATGGCTCTCTCGACTCTCGTCAACGGTACACCGTGCGGCTGTTCAAAGTACTCCACCGAAAATAGTTGCGCCAATTGCGACTACTGCACCGTTGCAGACTTCATTGGTCGTTGTGAAGCCGATAGATGAAAAACCAGCTGCGACTGCCCTAAGCATAGAGGAAGCCCATGAAAGTTCCGCAACCCTTGAAGAAGAAACTCTACCTTCGGTTGAAAGCATGATGGCCACATGGGCAACGTTGCGGGGACATTTGCCGAAACTTCCTTATCCCAGCAAGAATCGTTGTAAGAAGTTGCTGGAGAAGGAAGGTTTTCAGACTCTCGACGAGTTTGAAACATACATCACAAACGGAAGACTGAGATAGGAGGAAATGATGAAACTCTTAATGAAGAGACCGTCATTCCTTCTTGGAATGGCGATTATGTGTTTTGTAGTGGCGGGGGTGTTTCAGATGGCGCCGGGATTGGTTGGAATCCTGATCGGGGCGGAAGCTAGGCCGGTTGAAGCCGCACTGGTGAGTAACTCCCCAACTGCGGTATTTACGGCAACAGCTTCCGCAACGATATCGCCGACAGCGACCGCTACGTCGACAACTACAAGAATAAGGACACAGACGCCGATGCCGACGCAAACTACGGTTCCAACGGTGGTAGGAACGCATACCCCCGTTCCGACCCAAACGTCTTCACCGACGCCAAAGCCTTCGGAAACGGCCGTACCAACTGCGGTTCCAACGAAACCGCCGGTGGCAACTTTGATCCCAGCAACGTTACCGATACCCCCGACAAAAACACCTTCGGGAGTACCGCAAGCGGCCAATAGGGTAGTTGATGGGAGTCTGATATTCGTCCCGCAGTCGGGAGAATGTTGGTTGGCTTTTGCGACCATAATGGGAAATCCAAACGAAGGCGGACTACTTTGGCCCTGTACTCTCATTTACGAGAGTCCGGGTAATCGTTTAGCCGACTATGTCTCTCGGGACAATAGGTTAAAATTTACCGGAGAAACAGGAAGTAATGATGGAATAACCTACATCAAGGTTGTTCCTCTGAAAGAAGGTTCAATTTCGTATTGGGTTAAGAAGGGGCAGTGACAGAAGTTTATGAGAGAACAAGAGGATACGTACCTTTTGTTCTCTCCTTTTTCCTGATTTTATCCAAAACAAGGATAAAAACAGAACGAAGGATTTTTATCGTCCGTAACCGGACTGAAAGGAGTTGGAATGAGACGTAGCTCTTTAAGTGAGGTAATTATTAAGCTCTTGGGGAGGATGTTTATTCCGGCAAAGCTGGACAAGATAAAGCTAAAAGCCGGCGAAAAAGTCCTCATGGTGACGCACGAAACAAAATGGAAGAATGTTTATAAGAAAACCGTCCTGGCTTTCTTCAAAGCGTTTCTTCCGTCATTGGCAGTAGTCGTCGCCCTGGATGCGATGTTGGTGGCTTTCTTGTTTGTAACCAACATTAAGCAAATTGTTGATGGGAAGTTTGGGCTTCCGGTACCACTCCTAATCGTTGTGGGATTGGCCGGCTTTCTCATCATCGAGATTCCGTCGATAGTTTATCGGTATCACATGGAAGAACTGGGCCGACAGCTCCTGAAGATCGTCGTTACCAACCAACAAACTATCGTTTGGGCCGTAGTAGTCCCGTTTGGTTACTGCGTGAGCTCACAAACGCCATTGACGGAAATCAAAGATGTAACCTCTGGCCCCGATGGATTTAAGGCGTCGGATGTCGGGAAGCTAGAGAGCAAAGTGTCGTTTTTCGACCAATTGTGGGCGGGATTAGCTTATCGAAGGGTTCAAGTACGAACCGTCAACCTCCCCAGTCAGCTTCGGGAAGCCAGCGACTCAATTGTATTGGACAACGCGGCTGGCGGATTTATGGATGTTTTGGCAGCGCTTGTAGCCGAAGCGAAAGTATTTGACGAGAAGAAGAGAACCGGTAAGGAAATGCAGGCCAGATCAGAAATTCAGCAGCATCTCGCGGACCTTGGGGTTACTGTCGAAAGTCACGCGACTATTGCTGATCCGATTGAGTTGGCGGCAGCACTTCAGCAGATCCTAAACCCAGAGGGGTTGACGGATAGATACATCGACGCAATGACCCTACAGGATCCCGGATTCTGTGATTTAAAAACCGGAACTGTGGACATCAACGCCATCCGCGGAGTCAAGGCAAAAGCTGCAGCTCCTTCAACAGCTCCCGGAGTCGGATTTAAGAGAGTGCCACGGCCGGGGGCGACGGTATGAGAACCTTGCAACGTGCACCGCGCGCGACGGGGTATTCGGCGAAGTTATTGGATGTCGGTTTCCGAGCGATAGCTATCGCGCAGGATTGTCCTTGCGGAAGGAAATTTCTGAAATTCATCTCGAGCAAGGAAAATCTCAGAGATGCCCAGTTCCGCCTCTGCAGAAAGGGATACAGCCGTAAATGGTTGCATCCGCTTCTTGAAGCCGGGATTGTTTGGTGGACGCCCGATTGCGGAAAGCGGAGTATCACAATTTATCTTCAGACCCCGCTGCAAATCGGTGTCGCGAAGTTAAAACGTGAAAAGAAGACGGCAGATTAAACTTAATTGTGCGGATGAGCTGACTGAGAACTTTCAGACAGTGCATCCGCACATTTTTTGATCGAGCCCGATTATTGGTAATTATTGACAACTGCGGGTATAATGGGCGTTGAAAGGAATTGGCGTAGCGTTTACGAGCGTTTACGGCACAACCACGCCCAGCGTGGTTTGTTAATTTTTTTGGAGGGAAAAACAATGGCGGAAAATTAGTTTCCGTTTTTACCGGTCCAAGGTACGAAAAATCAGAAACGCGGAGGAGAGTGTGTTAAACGAAAATCAGATCGCTGGGCTAAAAGCGGTACTTATGGGTTATTTAGGCAGTTGCAACGGAGGAAAGGCAGAGGATATTCCGGTTGCTTCTACTAATCCTGGCGATTTTGGCGACAGGGGAAGTCATCAACAGGAAGGTTTTAGGGCAAGCGCCCTGAACGCAAATCGCTCACAACTTTGTTCTCAAGTTGAGTCGGCTTTAGGAAGAATTGAGAGTGGCCGCTACTCTGACAAATGCGCAGTATGCGGTCAGCCTATTCCGCTTGAGCGTCTGATGGCGACTCCCTGGGCAGTGACACATGTCCGAAGAGACGGTAAATGTGTTCTTGGTATAGTCCCGGTCGAAGATTAGTAGATGCAAAGCAAGGGGATTTGTTCCACCCCTTGCTTTTTTTATGCCATAAAAAATAACCCGTCGATTGGTGAATACCAATACAACGGGTTAGGAAAAGGAGCTTCTCACTTTGCTCGAAGGGTAAACAATTACCGTTCGACCCGTCAGTTGGCGGAGAGAACATCTTCTCAGAACTTTTTAAATGAACAGCCCGGGAACTTCCTCCAGACACGCAAGGCCGGGATTAAAACGGAAGGTTTCGCACAGATCACGGATTGACTGCCGAATCTTGTGATAATCCGATTTGCAAAGGATAGTTCGCACCGCGGAAACTAAATCTTCCTGATGCTTCTCCAAAAACGGATTACCTTCCTGGTTAACGGGTCGGCACAAGTACGCAATTAATTCACGGACTTGGATTAGTGCCCGGCGGGGATTTTTTGCTAAATAAAACTCGTGCAAAATCGGTCCGCCGTTAACCCAATTCACGACCAACTCCGGTTCAAAGTACCACCGACGGTCGCGACAACGGTTTGCCGGAATTAATTTCTTGCCGGCCCAGCGGCGGACGGTCGCCAGAGACAAACTCTTTTTTCCAGGCAAGTTTGTCCGTAAATAAGCCGTCGCCTCCTCCACACTCCAAACTCCAGGTCTTAACATCTTGACCCCCTATTCGTCAGTCATGGATACGCCTAATATACTACGCCGTTTTCCTATTTTCGCAAGGGAGGGGGCTTGAATTTTCGGTTTATTTATGGTATAATTAAAGTTCATGGATGATAAAATCCGCGTCCGCGGCGCCCGGGCGCATAACCTGAAAAATATCAGTCTCGACATTCCCAAAAATAAACTCGTCGTTTTCACCGGCGTTTCGGGCTCGGGAAAATCCTCCCTCGCCCTGGACACAATTTATGCCGAGGGACAGCGGCGGTACGTTGAAAGCCTGTCTGCTTACGCCCGACAGTTTTTAGGAATAATGGAAAAACCGGATGTTGACTCCATTGAGGGACTGTCACCGGCAATTGCGATTGACCAAAAATCAACCTCACACAATCCCCGCTCCACCGTCGGCACGGTCACGGAAATTTACGACTATCTCCGCCTCCTTTTCGCCCGGGTCGGCCATCCACATTGTCCGAATTGCGGGCTCGAAATAAGTCGGATGTCCGCTGAAGAAATCTCCAACCAGATTATTGGACTGGCAGCGCCTCACGGGAAAAAGGGTCTGCGTTTACTAATATTAGCGCCGGTTATTAAAGACCGGAAAGGTGAATACTCAAAACTTTTTGAAAATCTTAAGAAGCAAGGATACTTAAGGGTAAGAATTGATAAAGTCTTCCATAACTTAAAAGAACCGATATCATTAATAAAAACTAACCGCCACACCGTCGAGGTGATAGTCGATCGCCTCGTTATTTCGAGTAAGGTTGCTGGTGAAAGTTCCCAATTTATGCGGCTAAACCAATCGGTCGAGGCTGGGCTTAAGATGAGTAACGGCGCCCTGACCGTTGCCATCGTGAAAGACAGCAGTTTTGATATCCCCGAAGTACCCAAACAACTGGAGGAACACTTATTTTCCGAAAGATTCGCCTGCCCGAAATGTAATCTATCGTTGCCGGAAATTGAACCCAGGTCGTTCTCGTTTAATTCCCCGCACGGGGCCTGTCCGAATTGCACCGGACTTGGCAGTCTTCTTAAAGTTGACGCCATCCGGGTCTTAAACCCCAACCTCTCTATTGAAGAGGGTGGAATAATGCCTTGGGGAAACTTAGTGACCCGGGAATCCTGGTTTCTCCGTTTATTGAGCGTCGTGGCCGAAAAGAAAGGTTTTTCTCTAGCCACCCGGATCGGGCAATTCCCCAAAGATATTCGGGATCTTCTCCTCTACGGAACCGGCTCCGAGCTTTACACAGTCTCCGGAAAAAATCGGTTCGGACAGCAAAGGTCGTTCGAGGAACGTTTTGAGGGCGTTGTCCCCAACCTGGAAAGGCGATACCGCGAAACAGAATCAGAGTTTGTCCGGGAAGACACCGAAAAGTATATGTTCCGTGATCCCTGTCCGGTTTGTTTGGGGGCGAGACTTAAAAAAGAGTCTTTAGCAGTAACGGTTTCCGGAAAGAATATAGCGGAGATTTCAAGACTGTCCATCGCTTTACTCAGGGCGTATCTCCAATCCTTAATTCCGGACTTAAATAACCGCGATAAAATAATTGTTCAGCCGATTATTAAGGAAATTATAAACCGGCTAAAGTTTTTAAAAGATGTCGGGCTTGATTACCTGACAATCGACCGGGAAGCAACAACACTGGCCGGCGGGGAAGCCCAGCGGATTAGACTTGCCTCGCAAATCGGTTCCGGGCTCTCGGGAGTGCTTTACGTTTTAGATGAACCCTCAATCGGTCTTCACCAACGAGATCAGGGAAAATTAATTAATACTCTGAAAGAGCTCCGGGACCTAGGGAACACAGTTATCGTCGTCGAGCACGATCCCCAAACTATCCTGGCCGCCGATTACGTTTTCGATTTCGGTCCCGGCGCGGGGGAGCACGGGGGACTGGTGACTGCCGAGGGAACCCCCGAAGAGATTTTGAAAAATAAGAATTCTCTGACAGGCCAGTATTTAAGCGGGAATAAGCAGATTAACACTCACACTTCGCCCGGGGTCATTCTGGCAAGTGAGTCTCCGAGCGCGTCCAGAATCGATTCTGGAGGCGCCCCCCGATTCGGAGGGCTTCCCAGAATGACGAAAGAAAAACTTTTAACTATAACCGGCTGTCGGGAACATAATTTAAAAAATATCAACGTTTCTTTTCCTTTAGGAAAGTTCGTTTGCGTCACCGGCGTTTCGGGTTCCGGAAAATCGACCCTAATTAACGAAACACTGTACCGGGCCCTCCGGCGGGAATTGGGCCTGCACGAAGAAGAAAAACCCGGAGAATTTAAATCTCTATCCGGACTGGAGAATATCGATAAGGTCATTTTTATCGACCAGTCCCCAATCGGAAAAACACCCCGCTCCAATCCCGCAACTTATACCAAAGCCTTCGACGGAATCCGCGCTCTTTTTTCCGAAACGAAAGAGGCCCGGCTGCGGGGTTTTAAAGAAGGCCGTTTTTCCTTTAACGTCGCCGGCGGAAGGTGCGAAGCTTGTGAGGGCGAAGGGCAAATCCGGATCGAGATGCAATTTTTGGCCGACGTTTACGTTCCCTGTGAAGTGTGCCACGGGCGCCGGTATAACGCCGAGACATTGGAGGTCGAATACCGAGGGAAAAATATCGCGGATGTTCTCTCCCTTACGGTTGAAGAGGCGCTGATATTTTTTGAGGCGGTTCCGGCCATCTCGGGAAAATTGCGGACACTGGATGAGGTCGGTCTCCGCTATTTGAAATTAGGACAACCGGCTCCAACCCTTTCCGGCGGCGAATCCCAGAGGGTTAAACTCTCCCGCGAATTGTCTAAGCGGTCAACCGGTCGGACAATCTATTTACTCGACGAGCCCACAACCGGACTGCACTTCGCCGATCTGGAAAAATTACTGCAGGTTCTAAAAAGCCTAGTCGCGAAAGGAAACACCGTTTTGGTGATTGAGCACAATCTGGAAATTATCCGCAACGCCGATTGGGTTATTGATCTTGGCCCCGAAGGGGGAAACGAAGGCGGCCGGGTAATCTTTTCCGGAAAGCCGGAATTAATAACAGAATGCCGCCAATCATACACAGGAAAAGCACTAAAGGGAGAATTTGATAAAACCGGTTTCTAAAAAGTACCTCTTTCCCGAATGGCTGCAGGTCAATTAGGTAGTCCTTGCTCTCGAGCGTCCCGTCAAACTTCTTAAAAGTAACATTAACCGGTAATGGTTCCGCCTCGAAGCTGATATCCGCAATTTTTACTTCTGAATACGCCGGAATCGTTCCTAAAAACTCATCGCGGTTATTTTTGGCCCCATTAATCCTGACTTCAACGTCGATTGCCGCCGTCCCCGCGCCCTTAGGATTGTTTTCCAGGAAAAGATCGTCTTCCTTCTGATAGATTTTTAACGCCGGTTCCAAAGGGTAAAAACTGTTATCTTCAATAAATGAAACTTTTAAATCCCCCTGTTGTTCGGGTTTTATTTTGTAGGTTCCGGCCGGAAACGGGAATTCGCTGTTTTTGCCGTTAATTGAAAAAACAATATGATTCGTGTCCAGTTTGGAAAAGTAATCCAGGCCGTTGGTCGTCGAGCCCCAAGTCGGGTCGGTACTGATCCAGCCGACTTTCGGAAGGTAAACCTGCACCCAAGTGTGCAAAGTATCGCCGGGAATCGGCTGGGTTTTAGTATTTTGCGAAAATGCATAGCCGGCCATCCGCCGGGCCGGAATGCCGGCCGAGCGCAATAACGCAATATACAAATCAGCAAATTCCATACAAACTGCCTGATCCTTATTTTGCAAAACGGCCTTGGCCCCTTTCCGCTGCAGACCCAGTCCGCTTTGAACGGCTTTCCAGTCATAACTCAGGTTACTGACAACGTATTGATAGAGGCGCTTCGCATTCTCGGCGGCGGAAAGATCTTTTTGAACAATGCCGGCCGCTAAAGTCTTTATTTCCGGATCCGAACTTTCCCAAAACCGGTCCGAAGGAGTATAGGCTACCCGGAGATTTTCGGGAACCTCGCTTATCCTTCCCGATTTGGATAAATCGGGGGTCCGGTGGAAAAGAAGGACTTTTGCGGTTAGCTTTATTTCTTTTTCTTCGCGCGGAGTGAGGGAATACTTAGCCAAATAATTACCGTCGGGGTCCACGGCGACCGAGTCTGGGTTCGGGAAAAGGCTTTCAATTTCCACCCGCTGTTCTCCGAAAATATCGGGTGGTAGGGCGACCTCAACTCCGGAGGAAAGGAACGATGGATTTTTCAGGTGGTAAGTTAATTCCAAATTAAAACGCTGGGCAGTTCCGAAAGCGGCCATTATTCCCGTATTTTCAAATAATTCTTTTTTAAAAGTGTAAGTACTAGCGTCCGCGGTTTCCGTAAACTTTTCCGGACCCGGCGAGATATACATTTCCGGACCGAAGCTTTTTGGAATGATTAAATTTATATCGTAAGATTTTATTTCCGACGGAGCGGATAAACGGGGGACAGTCACTTCCCAAACAGTTCCGTTGTGAACAGCCACATCTGCGGCCTCATACTTTAACGTCCAATTTAATGCCCGCTTTGCCCCAACCACTTTATCTTTGAAAACCACCCGGATGGAGGTTGAACCGTTGCCAATAGTTAACTCAGGGGTTAGGCTTCCGACCCGATCCTCTGCTTTAATATTGGTGATATTTTCACTCCCGATCGTAATGGTATAATCGGCGGCGTAGACTTCCGTGGCATTGTTAACAATGGAAATATTCTGCGTGACTTCGGTTTTCCCGTCGGGGTTGATTTTGTAGGTGACGTTATAATAATCGGAAAAAGCCTCATTAGCGAGGGCGGGGGAACCGGATAAAATAAGCAGAAATAAATAATAAATGAGTATCGTTCGCCACTTAGACATTTATAATTGAAGTATAGCAAAGATCGGCTTATGAATAACGGATTACCAACGCAAATATTATCCCTACCGGAAACAACGGGGGTTTATCTATTTAAGAATAAAGCGGACAAAATTGTCTACGTCGGCAAAGCCATTAATATTAGGAAACGGGTCGCTTCGTATTTTGCCCGTTACCCGAGCGATCCGAAAGTTAAAAACATGCTCGAATCAATCTCCAAAGTGGAAGTAAGGGAGGCAAACTCGGAAATAGCGGCGTTGCTACTCGAGTCTGAACTGATTAAAAAATTCCGGCCTTTCTACAATATCCGCTTAAAAGACGATTCTTTTTATTCTTATATTAAAATTACAAAAGGGGAGTATCCGGGGATTGAAAAGTCGCGGCAGGAAGATTCAACGGGAACCTATTTCGGCCCTTATCCGCTGAGTAACGTGACCCAAATCTTAAGGGATCTACGAAGGCACTTCCCCTTCCGGGACTGTACTGATACAAAATTTACCGCCTTCCAAAAATTGGGGCGTCCCTGCCTGTACGGCAATATTGATCTCTGTCCCGCCCCTTGTATCGGCCGTGTAACCAAAGACGCCTACCGTGCGCAAATCCGGATAATCCGGTGTTTCCTTAGCGGAAAACGGAAGCAAATAACCACCCATTTGGCGAAAGAAATGAACAAAGCCGCAAAGGATTTCGATTACGAGAAGGCCGGCTTCCTAAGAGACCAACTGAAAAGGCTCTCGGGCCTCTTTCCGATTTCTCCATATAAAGATCCTCTCCCGGCACTTGGCGAGTTGGCGAAATATTTGGATGATGAGTCTATTAACTTAGCCCGAATTGAGGCTTACGATATCTCCAATATTTCCGGCAAATTTCCGGTCGGGTCTTTAGTCGTTCTCACCAACGGATCGATTGACAAAAAAATGTACCGCCGCTTCAAACTACGGGGTGGGGATCTTCCGGATGATTACCGGATGATGGAGGAAGTACTAAGAAGAAGGCTTACCAATACCACTCTCGGCAGCTGGCCCGGACTAATAATAGTAGATGGAGGGAAAGGACAGTTAGCGGTCGTTCTTCGCCTTCTTGACGAAATGGGTCTGAACATTCCGGTTGCGGCATTGGCTAAAAAGATGGAAACTTTGTATTTGCCCGCAAACGAGAAGGGGAGTTACCGGAAAGTCAGTATCCCGAGAGCTTCCCCGGCCTTACTGCTGCTTCAACGAATCCGGGATGAATCGCACCGATTTGCTCTGTCTTACCACCGTCTCCTGCGGAAAAAGGGCTTTGTTAGCGGTTTTGACACTAATTCCGCCCCGTGTTAACTTAAGATCTGGATGAAATCAATTTTAAGGTCAATTTTAATCAACAGCTCCGCCATCTTTACAACCTCAAAAATTCTCACCGGCCTTAATTACGGACAGAACATAAGCACCCTCTTCTTCGCCGGAATCGCCCTGACGCTAGTCAACTTACTGGTCAAACCGATAATCCGCATCCTGACCCTGCCGATTAACCTCTTAACTTTGGGAATCTTTTCCTGGGCGATCGACATCCTGATGATTTTCCTCGTTACCCTTATTATTCCCGGATTTAATATCGCGGCCTTCAGTTTTCCCGGCCTTTCTTTCCAAGGGTTGATAATTCCTGCTTTTTACGTTTCCACTTTCTTCAGCTTTCTACTTTCCGCGATTTTCATCAGTTTTATTGCCAGTTTTCTTTCGTGGCTGATTGACTAAAATATGAACCCGATATTTATTTTAAAAATTATCCAATCGTCGGTAGCGGTCTTACTGATCGTAGTAATTCTTCTCCAATCGAAGGGTATTGGCCTCTCCAGCGTTTTCACTTCCGGCTCCTGGTTATACCGTTCCCGCCGCGGGCTTGAGCGCTTTCTTTTCTTCTTTACGATTTTTCTGGCCGTAATGTTTTTAGTGACTTCTTTCTTAGTCTTTTACCTGAGCCGCTCTTAGATTTGCCTCCAACTATGCCGGACCTGATTAAAGTCGCCGTCTTTTCAATATTTGCATTTTTTCAGAGTGTGTTGCCGCAACCGAGCTACGTCGAGGGAGTTGTCGGACAACCGGTTACCTTTAACCCTCTCCGAGTCGGAACAAACCAAATTGACCGCGATATCTCGTCACTCATTTTCCGCAGTTTAGTCCGCTATGATGCGGCCGGTAATTTCACCGGTGACCTGGCTGAGAGGTGGTCGGTTAGCACGGACCGAAAAGAATATACCTTTGAATTAAAACGGGAAGTTTATTGGCAGGATGGTATTAACTTTACGGCTGACGATGTTATCTATTCCGTTTCCCAATATCCCCAGCTACGCGAAATTCCGACTGATAAATTGGATAATTATACTGTCCGTTTCCGCCTTAAAGAGCCGCTCGCCCCCTTTTTGGATATCCTAACCGTCGGGATAGTTCCTTATCATCGTGAAGGAAAACTGGAAGACCTTAATCCTGTGGGCACCGGTCCGTTTCGGATTAACCGGGTTAAAAAAGCAAAGATTATCGAGGAGGTTGTTCTGCAGGGAAATAACCGCCGCCTTATTTTTCGCTTTTACGAAAATAAAAAAGATCTTATAACCGCGGGGCTTCTCGGAGAGGTCGACGGATATTTATTGGAGAACGAAACCGAAACAAGTATCCGGGCGAATTATAACTACTTCCGGATTCCGGTAAAAAACCGGTATTACGGCTTATTTATTAATCTGAATAACGATCTTTTAAAAGATAAGGATTTACGCAAATCCCTGGCCGCCGTGACCCCAAAACAAAAGATTGCGGATGAGGTTTTTGGCGGCAATGTCGGTGTTATTGACGGGCCTGAGGACGGTAATGCGTTCGAAAGCCGGGATTACAAAATCTATACCCTGAAGGATCTTCCGGAAAAGAAATTTGCGGGATCAATTACTTTGTCCGTACCTAAAAAAGATGACCATATTAAAACAGCCGGAATTCTAAAGGAGGCGTGGGAAATGATTGGCATTCAGGTCACAATAAATCCGGTGGAGATGGATAAGCTGGTCTCTGAAGTTATCGCCCAAAAGAAATTTGATATTCTTCTTCTGGGACAGGAGGTCAGCCGAGACCCCGACCGTTATACCCTTTGGCACTCCACCCAAAAAGATTTGCCGGGGCTGAACTTCACGGGCTTGACCCAGGTCAGGATTGATCGTTCACTCGAGGAAGGCAGAAAAACCGGCGACTTCAATGAAAGAATGACCTCCTACCAGCATTTCCAGGAAGTCTTTGCCGAGGAAGTTCCGGCCATTTACCTTTACCGGCCGGTGGCGACGTATGTTTTAAAAAATAAAATTAATCCGGGAACCGATTTTTCCGGCGTTTTTTACCTATCCGACCGCTTTAATAACTTTAATGAGTGGGCCCTGGAATAAACAAACCTCTTTTGAGGGCTTGAAATCCCGCCTCATGGCGGGATTGCACGCGATGGTGGGTCGACTGGGAATCGGTCACCGGTTGAAACCCACTGGTTTCCCCGTCGACCCCGGCTCGTCGCCGTCGCTCCTGCGCCATTCGATTCCCTGATATCATAATCGCGTTTAACCCCGCCTCATGGCGGGATTGCACGCGATGGTGGGTCGACTGGGAATCGAACCCAGAACCTACCGCTTAAGAGGCGGTTGCTCTAACCGATTGAGCTATCGACCCACTGAAATATTTTATTATGGTGCAGTTGGGCAAATTCAACCCACTGGCAGAATTACACGCGATGGTGCGCATTTTTAACGCCGCTCACACCTATTTTACTAAAAATCTTTGACGTCGTCTTGGTCTAATTTTGAAATTCGCTACCACATCCGTCTAACGCCGCCGCGAGGCGCGGCTTCTCCAAAAAATCTCCGGAAGTTGGCGCTGGCGGCTGCGGCGAAATTTAAAGGGGGAAAGAAGGAATCGCCACAGTCGCCACTTTCTTATGTTTTGCTTGCCCCACCCACCCAGGCGCGCAAAACTTTAATTGCTCCCAGTTATATTTATCTTAACTCGATAAACCTCTTGCTTTCTCGACCATTTAGATCCCGCCGGGCAAAGCCCGAGCGGGAATCTTTATGTAAGCAGGAAACCCCGCCCAAAGTTGGACGTGGGCGGGGATGAATGCGC
>JBBTUG010000021.1:0-26242 GCA_038063895.1 Patescibacteria group bacterium
GATTTTACCTAGTGTTGCACTTCGTTAGCGAACCTACTATAATTGTCAATTGCCTTGTATCTTGACTTTATAACTCGATCGAGTTAAAATATACACAGTGAAAAAAGGTCTGAAAAGTACAAGGAACGCAGGAAAAAGTTTAAAAAGAAAGAAACGGGAGGGCAACCGGATCGAAAAAATACCACTGTCAACAGCCGGCAACCTTTTTAACCTTTCGCTTTCTCTCAAGAAACAGTTGGACAACGATACAACGGAAATTAAATCACCGTCAGTGAAAAGGATTCTGGCACTCCTCGGCCTGGGCGCAGGTTTAGCCATTATTGCTGCCGCTCCAGGCGTCAGCCGTCTCTTTCTCCCCCGCCGGAAAACCAGCGAGGATTATCTTAATGATTTAAAGGAAGCGAATTTCTCCTACCTGGAGCGAACCTTAAAACGGCTGGAAAAGGAAAAACTGGTTCGGATAAATGAGGCGGACGGGAAAACTATGGTATCGATTACAACCCAGGGAAAAAGGCGGATTCTTAAATACGCGCTAGAAGATTTAAAGATTGAAAAACCCGCCCGCTGGGACGGTCGCTGGACACTAATCAGCTATGATGTTCCCGAAAAACGGGCTTTTCTCCGCGACTATCTCCGCCGGATTCTCGTCCACCTTGGCTTTTACCCTTTCCACAAAAGTATTTACCTGCACGCGTACCCGTGCCGGCCGCAGGTCGAATTTTTAAGAGAATACTTAGGTGTTGCCGCCAGCGTCCGGATTTTTCACGTCGACCGGATCGAAAATGATGGCCCCTTTCGCGAGTTCTTCGGCGTCTAAATCGCATTGATCTTTTTACAACCCGCTCAACCATCATTATCCATTTTCCTCGGCGGTACTTATATCCGTGCGACTAGTCACATTAGTATCATTAGTTCTGTTGCTATTATTGTATTTTTAACGCGATCGAGTTATAAATACAACAGATTGCCTTCTTTGAGGTTGATTGAATGAGAAAGTAGGCAAGGAAAGATTGTACAAGGCAGTACTGGAAGGAAAGAAATAAGCCTTGACGAGGGATTACTCTAAATGCTATAAACTAGAGGTCCGAAGACAGTCGGGTCCGCCTGCGCTTACGCTCCGGCGAGATTAAATATCCGGCCGAGGAAGAATACCGGTAACCGGTTACTGCTAACTGGTCGCTGTTTCGTTTCCCGCTTCGGGCGGGGATTAGTTTTTTAAGGAGGAAATACCACTAATTTCCTTCACGAATTAACCACGAATGGGAAGCTGATTAGTGGACTATTCGTGGAGAAGATTCGTGGCGTTAGTTCCGATTATTCTATGAAACTACAACAGAAAAAAGACATTGTCGAAAAATTAACCGAGCGGCTGAAAGACGCGAAGACCATTGTTTTCGCTGATTTTACCGGACTGACTGCCGAGAAAATGCGCGCCTTGCGCCGGTTACTGAAAAAATCCTCCGCCGCTTACCAAGTGGCGAAAAATACTCTAGCCCAAAAAGCCCTGGAGTCGGCGAAAACGCTTTCGCCTAATAGCCACGAGTTAGACTTAACCGGACCGACCAGCGTCATTATCAGTCACGGCGATCCGGCTGCCACTTTAAAGGATTTACTGGCTTTTATTAAAGAAAATACCCTCCCGAAAATTATTTCCGGCATCTTCGAGGGGGCGGTTGTCAGCGTGGAAAAGATTGAACAAATCGCCAGCCTCCCTTCCCGCGAAGTTCTTTTGGCCCAGTTATTGCGCACTTTACAGCAACCGATGTCCCGCCTCGCCGCGGATCTTCAAAACCCCCGCCGGAAATTGGTTATCGCTTTATCCCAGATTGCAAAAACCAAAGGGGGTGAGCATTGATATGACAGTTGAAGAAATTGTTAAAACGATTGAAGGCCTTTCCATGCTCGAGGTGAATGATCTCGTAAGAGCGCTCGAAGAAAAGTTCGGTGTTTCCGCCGCCCCGGCGATGGTTGCCGCCGCCGCGCCGACGACGGTCTCTGCCGCCGCTCCTGAGGAAGAAAAAACTTCTTTTAACGTCGTTCTCGCCGCTGCTGGGGACAACAAAATCGGTGTTATTAAAGCCGTCCGGGAAATCAACCAGAACTTGGGCCTTAAAGAAGCAAAAGACTTAGTTGAAGCCGCGCCGAAAATGGTCGCTGAAGGTGTTAAGAAAGAAGTCGCTGAAGAAGCGAAAAAGAAGCTGGAAGCCGCCGGTGCGAAAGTTGAGTTGAAGTGACACAGCAGTGTCATCCCGAGCGAAGGCGAGGGATCTCGCCCAAATGGGCGTCTTAGACCCCGAGTGTGAGTCTGAAACAAGTTCAGAGATCCCCCGTCGCTGACTTCTCGTGATGACGCAGAATCGCTTTCGAATTATTCTAGCCGTAAATCTTATCCCGGTACTCTTTCAGCATCCGGCAACTGTTGTAACGTGGTGCTAACTTAACTAAAGAATTGCGGATTCGGTTGAGCCACTCGGTCGGCAAACCGGCCGTCCGGTCGTAGTAGAGTGGAACAATATCATTTTCCAATAAGTAAAAAAGTGCATCACTGGTGGTTGTCTCATCCAGCCGGGCCGCCGCTTCAACACTGTCGGGACCAATAACAAAACCGACCATCGGATCGTAGGCCTCATACCACCACCCGTCGTAAGTACTGGCATTCAACACCCCGTTATATATGGCTTTCATCCCCGACGTCCCGCAGGCTTCCCAAGGCGGCAGTGGCGTATTAATCCAAAGATCAACCCCAGAAACGAGGTATTTAGCGATTTCCATGTCGTAATCAGGCAAAAAGATAATATGCTCGCCTAACTCGGGATCCTTGTCAATCGCCACGGCCTTTTTTACCAGCTCTTTTCCGACCGGGTCAATCGGGTTAGCCTTTCCGGAAAGGAATAAATACGCCGGACGCTCAGGGTCTAGCAGAATCTTCCTTAAATGTGTTAAGTCGTTTAGCAGCACTCCAGGCTGTTTGTAAGTAGCAAACCTCCTTGCAAAACCAAGAAACAGAGGCTCAACAGTCGGCGTGACTTTAAAAAGGTGGCGGTAGTGCTTACCTAGGTAGCCAAGTAAAGCCTTTTTGCTCTCTAGATGCGCCCGCCAGAGATCTTTATCCGGAATGGTGAGAGCTTTTTGCCAGAGATCGTAGCTATCAACATTGTCCCGCCAGTCGATCGCCAGATATTTTTTCAACAGCTTATCCATCGGGGCACTGATCCACGAAGACGGGTTGACGCCGTTGGTCACGGCCCGGATCGGCACGTTATCCCCCGTTTCCTCCGGCCAGATAAACCCCCAGATTTTTTTCGCCACCTCGTTATGCCGCTGGCTGACCGCGTTCCGCGCCCGGGTCAGTTTCATCGCGGAAACCGTTAAGCTAAAAAGAGGGGCACCCGTGTTGGCATCCGCGAACTGGCCAATTTTAAAAATGTTTTCACAGGAATTAACACCGAACAACGCCTGCAAATAAGGCATCAGCGCGGCACGGTCGGATACGCTCTCGGCGCCTTTTATTGGAGTGTGGGTGGTAAAAACGCTGTTCCGCCGGACCTCCGCCACCGCGGCGGCAACGTCGGCATCGGTATCAAGGCTGGAGTGGACTCCCTTCAACCGCCACAGAAGGGAAAAACCGGCGTGATCATCGTTCAGGTGCCAAAGATTGATTTCGAGATTTAAGACCCGCGCCGCCTCCACGCCGCCGACACCAAGTAAGACTTCCTGTGCCAACTGTAAATTCCAGTTGCCGGTGTAAAGACGGGCGGTCAGACGGCGGTCCTCCGGTTTGTTATCGGGTAAATCTGCGTCGAGTAAATAAAGGGAAGTGCCGTCAATCTTAAGTTGCCAGATCTGCAAAAAGATTTGCCGGCCGGGAAAAGGAACGGAGATGAGCAAAGGGTGTTTCGGACGGCTGTGAACAAGCTTCAGGCCGTAATCTTCAGGGTGCAACCGGTGGTGGCGTTCGGTTTGGGCTCCAAGAGCATCTATCTTCTGCTCGAAAAAACCCTCACGGTACATTAACCCCATTCCCGTCCACGGCCAACCCATCCGGTGGGCTTCCAGCAATGCATCGCCCGCCAAGATTCCTAAGCCGCCAGCGTAGATCGGAATGTTCCGCCCCGCCAACCCCCACTCCGCCGAAAAGTACAGCACTCTTATTTCCATTATTATTCAGCATAGCAAAGACGGCAATGGTTTGGGAAGGGCTCTCCGCCGAAAATCTAATCAGAATATAATGTCAACTATTGATGTACGATCGGATATTAAAAGATGACAATTAACTAAGAAAGAGAAAGATGGAACTCGGAAAGGAACGAAATAAGCTGTTTAACCGGCCACTCTTTCGGGAGCAACTCTATTGGGAGGTGCGGATCTTTTTGGGCCAGCGTCAAGTACCGCTGTTGGCACTTTCCGGCTAACTCCATCAATTTCTGTGGGTCGCGCCCGACCTTCCTCTTCCCTCTTTCCCACTCCCTGACTAAGTTTAAATAGCCGGATTGAATTGTGTTAAGATTCCAGACTCTTTTAGCCAAATCCCGATTACCTAAACCAAAAAGGTTGCGTGATTCAAAAACTGAGATCCGTCCGGTAAGTTTTTTCTCTTTTAGTAGATTGTAAAGTTCTTTGCTGATGGGCAAGGGAGTAATCCACGTGCTTTTTTGCCAAAGGCGAAAACCGATTTCTTTCAGGTGCCGCCTTAAATAATTCCGTTCAACACTCTTCTTCTCCGGAACGTCATAGATTACAATCCGCCACAACCCATCCCACCGCCTCCGTTGCGCCTCTCCCAAAGGCTGCAACTCGCCAACCTCCGCCCAACCGACGGCCGTCAGATGGTAATAGCCATCCTTCCCCTTTCTTTCTAAAAAGCCTTTCGAGACGAGGCTGGAGAGTGACTTTTGAATGGAGTGACGGGTGGTCGAAGGTTCAAAACTGTTATAAAGGTGGCGGCCGGGATGATAAAGATCCTCAAAACCGTCTGAGTAATGGTTAAGATAATACTCAAAGAGAGCGGCAATCATTAGAACGGTCTTTCTTAGTTTCATCAAATCGAATATAACTCCGCGATTAATAATATGTCAACTATTGATGTACGATCGGATATATATTAGTGACAATTTTGTAAGAGGTAAGATATAAGAGGTAAGATAAGGGGGTGAAAAGAGGTGGCGATAAAAAAATCTGGCATTGTCGGAGACAATGCCAGATAAACTGCAGATTCGTAATTTAGCTTCTTAGCGCATATGATCGTATTCGGAAGGCGCCGAAAAGATGTAAAGCTGAATGTCCGCGCCAGCGTCGTAAACCTTGAGATTGAGAACACCTCCGGGATGTTTACCAATCGTATTCGAAGCTATTGGCGCTATTGGCTCGGCAAGAGCAGTGTGTTTGGCCTCGAAGATACGGATCGTCCCAGGTTCGAAACCAGCATTCGTAAAAGTAGCCACGATAAGCTGGCGAAGGGTAACCATCGCGTCCTGGTCAACTTTGCTGAGGTCAAGAAACTGCAATCTGTCATGCAAATGACGACAGGCTTGAACCGCTTTAGCCCGTTTATCTTCCGAGCTCCCGCCACTCAGTTGCTGCTTGAGCAACTGTAGCAAGGCACCCTCGTCTGAAAGTATCGCAGCCCCACCCACGACATTTTCACCAACTTCGGGCAACGCCGGGGGGACTTCCCCACCGCAACGTTTCACCAATTCGCGGAGATGGTTGAAAAGCTCAACATCCACCGCCGCGCCGATGCTGTGAATCCCTTCGTCTACTTCAAGGAAAAAGAGTCTGAGGGGACCCTCAACCTCAAAATTTCGGGTACCCCGGTAAGCTATTGTCTCACCACTGAAGTTGTTGGGGTCGATGGCAAGTACTTGGCTTCTCAGCGATTGCTGAAGGGTCACCCTATGCACAAGCATATAATGCGCCCAAGCACCACAAATAACCAATTTCCCGACGCCAGTCCCGCTTCCGATGTGGTCCTTGTTCGACGGGCTTTCCGAACATAAACGGCACCGCCCCATTCCTCTGGTGTCAGCCATAATAACTTTCCTCCTTTCGTGTTAACACGTCTTACTTCTTTCGTCATTGCGACCCTCCGATTCGGAGGGGAAGCAATCTCAGAGATCGCCACGCCCGATACTCGGTCTCGCGATGACGGTAACTATTAATTAATCTCATTAACTATTTACCACATAATTATAGGTTTGTCAAAAGGGTTTGGCGGAAGTACTCAACCGCATCGTCCTTCTCTGCCAACTCTTCACGCAACGTTGTCTCGGCAAAACGCCGGAGGTTGCCTAAACTTTGTAAAACCAGTTCAACCGGCCAGACCGAATCGATCGGAAAATCGTCCGGCAGGCCCGCGCGGAAGATCGACAAAAACTCATCCTGCCACTCCGGAAAATGGTATGCCCGGAGATAAATCGTCGTAAAGTCGTGGGTCGGGTCGGACAAGCCGATATTTTCCCAGTCAATAATCTTTAAATCTCCTTCGAGAGTGGAAAGGATATGCGCGCCGTAGAATTCGAAGTGGGTTAGGACCTTTTGTTGCCGGTCGTAAACGGAAGCGTGCTCCCCAAGGAATCTTTGGATCTTAGGTTGAATTCTCACATCCAACCACCCGTCATGCTGGTTTGATCCAGCATCTTCCCCGATTCTGGATGCGGTCGCCGCGGCGACCTTACCAGAATGACGCGGCGTGGAAGGTGAAAACAGTTTTTCCCATTCGAGGAAACCGGCGTATTGCTCGAGAGGAGAGGCTGTCATCCCCTCCTGGATCGGCTCCGGGACGTCGGCCGTCACGGCATGTAAATTTAGCAAAAAATTGGCCAGTGCGGTTGGGGTCACCGAAGTATTAAAATCCCCGCGCAATAGGAATTGCGACGGCTCCACATTTTGAAACTCCCCCTTTAAAAGTTCGGTCGCGTACCAAACAGTCTCCTTTGTATTTTCGAAAGCCAAAAGGCGGGGGAAAACTTCGCTCAAACCCGAAACGCCCAGCGACTCGACCCAATGCAAAAACGCCAACTCCTTCCGGAAGCCGGTTTTCGTCCACTCATTGTCCATTTGCAGCAGTTTTTTCAGCACCAGCTCCGAGCCTTCCTTATTTTTCATCCGGGCCACCAAAAAACGGGGGCCATTCCTATACGTGGCTATAAGTTTGTAGTTCGAAAGTTGGTTATCCATAATAGTTACACCTTGCACATTTTCTCGCGGTCGCGATGGTTTTTGCAAGGTCGGATGATGAACTGATCATTCCTTTAGATATGCCTCTAATTCTTTAATCCGGTCGCGCAGTTGGGCGGCCCGTTCGTACTCCCGTTTTTCCGCCACTGAGAGCATTTCATCTTCAATCGTTTTAATCATCTTTTTGATTTCCTCGGCCGGCAATTTCGGCAGACCCTTGTCGGTCCGCTCCCGGATCTCCTCATCTTCCTTTAGACTCATTGCTTCAACGCGGTTGGTTCGTTGCCAGGCGAAACCGGTGGTGATGATACTAAAGTATAAGCGTTTAGCGTCAACGACTGCCTGTTTTGGAGCGTCCGGGACGGTTAATATAACGTCCTGCAAATCTTTCGCTCCGGCTTCGACCATCTCCAGCGACCACCACGGCCGGGCGGAAGCCCACCAGTACTGATCCGAATGCAGAGCGCGGTCGAGAAGGGTACGGGCCTTGAGCCATTGGTCAGTTGAGTTGTTGTCACCATCAGTCTTATTGTCCGTCATTGCGAGGCCGGAGGCCGCGGCAATCACAGCAAGATTGCTTCGTCGGTTGCCTCCTCGCAATGACGAGGAAAGAGAGGTTTGGATAACGGTTTTGCTCTTAAACCGGGACTCGTTAACTGTCTCAATCGCGAGATTGGTGAGCTCCCACTGCAAAGCGTGGATTTCGTTATCCGGATCGTCCCAGCGGCTAAACGGCGCGTTTTTTTCGAGATCTTTTTCCATTAAGGCCCAGGTCGCGCTCCGGACAGAGACAGTTTCCCGCTGTTGAAAATCGACGGCCAGTTCAGAGAGGGTTACCGTTTTTATTTCCGGAATGGAGTAGAGTTCGAAAAGCAATTTGTCCATCCCCGGCCGGTGGTGGCCAAAAGTTTCCCCGTCCATCGCCGTCAGTAAATACTCCCCTTCTTTCCGGTGCCGGCCTAAATAGTCTAAAAACAATTTAGCCGTCCCCAGTTGCCCGGAAAGTATTCGGAAAGACGACGCCCGCTCGCGGAAGAACAAGAGTAAAGGATAATCGGGTGATTGGATAATCGGATTATCATAGGATTGATTATAGGATTCTCCGATTACCTGATTGCCTGATTCCCCGACCTCATAAACCCTGTCCGATTTTAAGTCCCCGAGCCGACCGGAAAAGGAGTACTCGTCACAGATGACGTAGCGGTAGCCTAAATCGGCCACGAGCTTGCCCACCCGACTATCGAAAGCCATCTCGGGCGGGAAGAAGCCTTGGGTCGAGAGGGAATTAGGAAGTTCGAATTTCGAATTAGGGTTACTAACTCCTTCCCTAATTCCTAATTCCTTATTCCTTATTCCCTGGCGCCACAATGGCCCAACCACACCCAAATAATTAAACAGTGTCGCCTCATTAAGTTTGATCTGGCGGATAATTTCCGAATCAGGGAGTTTTGGCAATAACGGGTGGAACTTCGCGCTGCCGGTAACTTCAATCTGTCCCCGCTCAACCAGCTTCCGGTAGCCGTTGATAACATCCTGGTAACCATATTTATCCCACAGCTCCAAAAGCACGGCAGCGATGTTAATGGTCAGACGGGCGTCGGGGTGGGCTTCCAGTTCTTTCAGGATGCGGGAATAGGACTCAGCGGTTATCCGGTCAACCCAATACTTCTTTTGCGTCGGCGGCTGGTAAAAATGTAAAAAATTCGCCCAAATCATCTATTTAGTATAACAGAGAGTTAATCTGTTCTAGACAATTACTGTTTCCCCATATTTTATCCGTCCAGTTCTCGTAATCTGTTCATATAGCCGCTCCGCCGCCAGTTTAGCGTCTCCACTCACCTCGGGAACACTAAGAACCACGTCGCGGAGCATTTTGGCACCCCGCTCGACAATCTGATAATGCCAATTAGGCCGCAGTGACGCCCACCAGTACTGGTCGGAGTGCAGGGCGCGGTCGAGAAGGGTGCGGGCCGTAAGCCAAGCATCATCCTTAGTGGATTTAGAATTTTTCACTGTTTCGATCGCAAGATTAGTTAGTTTCCACTGCAACTGATGAATCTCGTTTTCCGGGTTATCCCACTTCAGCCAGTCATCGCCCCAGGTGGAAGAAATGATTTGCACTGATTGAAGAGACTGATTCTCACGGATATTGTCCGAGATCATCTCCGAGACCGTTAACATTTGATACTCCCTATCCTTCGACGCCGCTTTTTTCACCAGTTCTTCGAGAAAAGGCATTAAAGCGGGTTGGTGGTGGCCGAAGGTTTCCCCGTCCAGGGCTATAACTAAAGAGGGTTTAGGGGCAAGGGCGTAGGGTTTAGCTGCAGCCAAAAATTTTTCAACCGTCGTCACCACTCCAAACGCCAACTTCAACGACAGTTCTTTATTCCGGACCACAATTGTCATTCCATCCTCCGTCATTGCGAGGAGTCCTCGACGCGGCAATCTTTTTGAGATTGCTTCTCCCGCCAGGGCGGGATCGCAATGACGATCTAAATCGACCGCCCCTTCATCCACAATCACCCACTGATAACCTAAATCTTTAAGAAGTTCCGTTGCGGTAGGATCAATCCCCATCTCGGGCGGGAAGAAGCCTTGGGTCGAGAGGGAATTAGGAAGTTCGAATTTCGAATTAGGGTTACTAACTCCTTCCCTAATTCCTAATTCCTTATTCCTTATTCCCTGGCTCCGCAACGGGCCCGCCACGCCTAAGTATTTGTACAGAGTCTCCTCATTTAACTGAATCTGGCGGACTATCTCCTCCTTTGGCAACTTTGGCAATAAAATATGGTAGGCTGCCGTGCCTGTCAATTCAACCTGACCCCGGGCAACCGCTTCTTTTAGCAAGGGAATAACATCAATTGCTAAATTAACACTTTCCAACTGCTCAACTAAACTCCGGGTAAGATTAATGGTTAGGTGGGACGAGGGGTATTTACTCAGCAGATTAACAAGGGGGCGGTAACATTGGTCGGTAACGCGCCGGAGGACTTCCGGAAACTGTGTCGGGGGTTGGTGGAGATGTAATAGTAAGGAAATTGAAACCATTTCCTCCTACCCGTTCTCCACAACAGTCTGATGGAATAAAATAGCCTTTTCGTAAAGGTCAATATAGCGCAGCGCCGAGGCTTCCCAGGAAAAATCTTGGGTCATCGCCCGCTTTTGCAAACCCCGCCAAGTATCTTTGTGGTTATACGCTTCCAGCGCGCGGACGACTTGGGCGAAGAATTGCCATTTATCATAATCTTTAAACGTAAAGCCGTAACCGGTGTTACGGCGGGGATCAAAATTTTCAATCGTATCCGCTAAACCGCCGACGGCGCGAGCGACCGAAATCGCCCCGTAACGCATCCCCTCCATTTGCACAATTCCGCAGGGCTCAAACTTCGACGGGAACAGCATTATATCGGCGCCGGCAAAAATTAGGCGGGGCAAAGTGAAATTAGGCATCAGGTGGATTCCGACCTGCTTCGGAAAGTCTTCTTTCAGCTTCCGGAAAGCGTCCGCGATTTCGGGATCCCCGCCGCCTAAAGCGATAAACTGGACCTCGAAATTCCGCAACAGCGGCCGGATAATTTCCAAGGTTAAATCCAGCCCTTTTTGTTTATCAAGCCGACCCTCAATCGCTAAAATCGGGGTATCAGGATCAACCGGCAGGCCGAATTCCTTTTGCAGCTCTTTTTTGTCCTCCACGCGCTTGTGCAGGCTACTGACATCATAGTTAACAGGAATTAAACGGTCGGTGGTTGGATTGTATTCGTCGTAATCGATGCCGTTGACGACGCCAAAAAGTTTCGAACGGACTTCCTGCAACAACCGGTCAAGTCCTTCCCCGAACTCCGGCGTTAAAATCTCCCGGGCGTAGGTCTCGGAAACGGTGTTGACGGCGTCAGCGTAGAGAATCCCCCGGCGCATAAAATTTTGCTTGGGCAGGCGCGGGGAAAAAAAGGAGGCAATGGCGGAACGGCCATCGTCGGCGTCCAGTTCAGACACGTTCCGGTGATCGAACATACCCTGGAAATTAAGGTTATGGATCGTAAACAGGGTCGCAATCTCGGCCAGCTTCGGGTCCGCCAGATAGATCGTCCGCAATAAATTGGGAACGGAACCGGTATGCCAGTCGTTCGCGTGGATAATATCCGGCTGCCATTCAGAGAGTCGCAGGAATTCCAAAAGCCCGCGGGCAAAGAGCGCCCAGCGGATCGGGTCGTCGCTGTAACCGTAAACGTTGGCCCGCTGTTCGTAATACTCCATGTTCTCGAGAAAATACACCTGGGCGCCGGTGCCGGGTTTCGGCTGGTAGTTCTTCACGTTGCAAATCAATTCCGGTTTCGTTTCGTCCCCAGTCGGAACTTTCATCCCCTCGTAGAGCATTTGCGTCGGGTACTTCTTCTCGTCGATAGAACCGAATTTCGGCATAAAAAGCCGGACATCATGGCCGAGGTTAATGAGGGCGCGGGAGAGAGATGCGGTAACGCGGGAAAAGCCGCCGACGGTCGCGTAGGGAGCAACTTCCGGGGCGACCACAATTATCTTCAGAGGATTTCCCTTCTTAAAGTTGGCAGGACGCTTCATAGGGTTCTTACCCACTCTAACAAAAAAATACTGATTCGACAAGGCAGGGTATTCTATCTTTTTCCGGGAAGAAATTAAAGCCACAAATATGTTCTAGCCTCTTTCCAACTATCCCCTTTCCAACTACCCTTATATTTATTAATTATTCAATAATATCATCTGTGATCACACACGAAATAATTGACAATCTTTAGAACTGAAGGTTAGGATTAAGGTACGGGATAAAAGCAGATGATAACGTTGAAAGAGAAAATTATTTTCCTCATTGACCTCTTTTTCGAAACCCTGGACAACGTAACGGACAGCGAGTTGTACCATCCGGGCCGCTTCCTTTGGGCCAATTTCGAAAGTTATCCGCGCCGCCGCAGTGTACAAACGACACTGAGCCGGATGCTAAAAGCCAAAGAGATCAGGAAAAATAATTACCGTGGCGCGGCCGGCTATATACTGACTCCCCTGGGTCTTAAGGCCCTCGGAAATTCGCGGTCTGCCAAAAAGCAAATGACGAAGAAATGGGAAGGCAGTTGGTTAATGGTAATTTACGACATTCCCGAAGAAAAGGCACGGGAGCGGGACGTTCTCCGAAAGGAGTTAAAAGAACTTGGCTTCGGGTTTTGGCAGAAAAGTACTTGGATCTCCCCTTTTAATGTCGGTCCGGAATTGCACCGGTTCATGATGAAAAAGAGTTTTGTCGGAGTGGTTTCGGTAATGGAGGCGCGGCAGTTATACGGGATTGATGATAAAAAGGTGGCTTCCCAAGCGTGGCCGCTGGAAAGAATTGAAAAAGAATATCTGGAAGTTGTTGATAAATGGCACCGAACAGTGGAGACCCGAAACACAGACCCCGCGGCCTTAAGAGAGACGGGCCGGGAACTTCTTAATAAGTATTTTGAGATAAAAAATAAAGATCCGCAGCTGCCTCCCGAACTTTTACCTACCGGCTGGCCCGAGAAAAAGATTAACCGGACGGTTCGGGAAATTTGCCGCCATCTCGCAAGTACACCAGCTTCAGCAGCTTCAGCAGCTTCAACAAACACATAATGATCAACTAACGTCTGTCAATAAATACCACTGTGATCACGTATTAAATTATTGAATTATTTATTATTGATTATACAAATCGAAGAGAATGGGAATAATGATAATAATGATAATGATGAAATTGACTTCTACAGGGATTTAAAATCGGATTTCCAGAGCCATCAACTTAATATGGATTGCCGCGTCCCCTCCGAATCGGAGGGTCCTCGCAATGACGCGCCGTTGGTAACTCTGGAAACCGGCCGATCTTTCCGTGGACTATCCAAAGAAGTACAGGATAGTCGGCCGCTGGCGACTGGAACCACTGTTCTCAGCCATGAATAAGGAGGTGTTTTGGAACTGCAAACCCTTGCGATTTCGGATCAGAATGTGTAGAAACGGGCCCTTGCGAGCACTTATGTTTCTTCCTGATCACCTTTTTCGATAATCGCAACCCTTTCAATCCCCTAACCAGCAACGATCTGCTGGACAAGGATTCTTAGGGGGAACATTTGCTAAGCGTTCAGCAATTCTGTTGGCAAGCGCTGTCCGGCGCTCCGAATCTGATTCAGTTTAGGCGATGCGGGTGACGATCTTGGCTGTGAGTTGCCCCACGTCCGAAACCGCCGTTTCAACCGTATAGCCGTCTGCGCGCGGGTTGTTAGCCAGCGGCACGGCCAGGTACGACTCCCCGACTTCCAAGCCCTTGAACAACTTCTCAGGCGCTTGGACCGCTCCCAAGGCTTCCAGTAAGCCCTTGGTCGCGGGGTGTCCGACGTAATGCTGGACACCAGTCAAGTCCTTCGGGAACGGAACCGTTTCGCACTGAAACGTTCCGTCCGTCAGAACGGTCGAGCTCAAAATCGCCTTAAACTCTGCCACAAAACACCTCCTTGCCCTTGGGTTTGTTTTTCCCCAAGCACGGAACTTACTTGGGGAGCCCTTAGGCCCTAAAACTGGTCCGCACCACAACTTGGTGGGGAAAAGCAGTTCGCAATAAATTACGTCCTAATTTTCCACGCCAAACACAGGTATTCCCAACTCCAAATTACCAAGCCCTTCCCGCACCCAACCATCCTGAGCGAAGTCGAAGGATGATTAGCTCTGGAAAGGGCTGGGGTAAGTCTTGTGACTTTTACCAGCCTTTTTCGATCCCAGTCTCAACTGTCTAATTTTTTGGGAAGCGCCTTCCGACGACTCACACCCAATAGACAGTGATTATTTACCAAGATCGTTAGTACCCTAGCCCATGTTTCCACAGGCTCGTGCGTAAGTTCAGCACGTTCGAGTATGCTTTTTTTCGGGATCTCTATATGCGTTCACCGTAGACATCCCGCTCAACGCCGTGTTTCAATTTGCGTTGATATTCTCGGAGATCAGCCTTTGCAAGAGGCGACATCCAAGAAGCGTATGAGTGACCGCATTCGCCACACTCTTGGCGGATGGCCCACTTATATGCCATCTCAATAACCACCGCCAGCCGCCCGCACTTTGGACAGTCGACGAGTGACGCTAGATCAACGATAGCGTCTACCGAAATGAATTCGGCTTCACCACGCTCGGAGTATATACGTACATACCCCTCGTACTCCGAGCTTTCAACCTTCACCACGACGCCCTTTTTTGCGTCGCGGTAAATTAAGGACGCCCCGTCCCATTCTGAAATTTTCACCTAAACCTCCTTTGAATACGGCGTGCTGTAAGAGTTTGAGTTTCAAATTTACCCTTACTCTATTATTATACCACCAAAACCCCATTTCGTCAAATGTTATAGGTCTGGAAAACTGGCGGGAAAACAGGGCTAATTTAATGATTTACGGAAGACGAGGAGGGGAAAATAAGGGAAGGCGGTGAGGATTCGCCGTATACGAGAGGGCTCAATCAGAAGGCGCCATAACCACTCTAAGCCATAGTTCCGCAGGAGAACGGGAGAGCGCCGTTTCCGCCCGGAAATCATGTCGAAAGCCCCGGCCACCCCAATCGCCGCCTTGGCCGAAAGCTCACTCAAGTGGCGGGCAATCCACTTCTCCTGCACCACGGGCCCGTAAGCGACAAAAAGCAGATCGGGTTTAACCCTCGCCAATTTTTCCCGTGTTGCCAACCACTCGGCTTCGGTTTCACCCTCAACATTCCTACATCCTTCCGTGGCTTCGATTGACAACGTCGGATATTGCTGGCGTAATACCCGGGCCGTTTCCTCCCCCACCCCACCCCAGCCGCCCAGCAGTAAAACCCGCCAGCCTTTCTTTGCGGCTAACCGACACAGCGCCAGCATTAAATCCGTGCCTTTCACGGTTTCGGTCAGAATATCAAAATAGGAACGGTTGAAGAAGGCGCTGAGACCTGTTTTGATGCCCTCCCAGAGTAATCGTGCTATCCGCACTGAAGCTGTCATCCCGGACTTTCCTCCAAAGGCGGATCCGCCTTGGGCGGAGATCCGGGATCCAGGCTCCTCTGGATTCCCGTTTTCACGGGAATGACATCGCAGTACGCTCAGAGAAGACGAGTTGTATGGTGAGTGTCGAGTATTGAGTATCGCCGCTCTTTCCAAATACTTTGCCGCCATGAGGAGACTGACACCGTCGGGAACGGCCAAATCGGCGTGGTTGAGAATTTCCCGAAACTGGCTGTCACTTTGCGCCCGGACGATTGATTCGGCGTAGGGAGTAACCACATGGTGGGGACCACCTTCAATAATAAAGGTTTCGATTTTTTCTAAAACTTGCGCGAAGGTGAGGTTGTCAATGAGAACATCGAGAATATTTATTTTCATAAAGTCAAAGTTTGAAGGAAACCGACGTCATTGCGAGTGCATCCGAAGCAATCTTTGAGATCGCCACGTTCGCCTGAGGCGACCTCGCGATGACGCTTGTTCGTCACTTTTTAATTAATTTACCTTTTCGTCAAACTCTTCTTAAACACCTCCAAGTTTTCGATGGCGATACCGACGCCTTTCACGACGCAAAAAAGCGGGTCGTCGGCGACGTGGGCCGGAACGCCGGTGGCGGCGGTAATCATTTTGGCGAAATTACGCAGCAGGGCCGTACCGCCCGAAAGAACCAGGCCTTTATCCAAAATATCCGAGGACAATTCCGGTGGCGTTTGCTCTAAAACCACGCGGATGGCGGAAATAATTTCCGCCAGGGGCGCTTCCAAAGCTTCGGTGACTTCGCTGGAAGACACTTCGACCGTCCGGGGAAGGCCCGCGATGCTGTCCCGGCCCTTGACCTCCATTTTCAGCTCCTCCGTCAGCCGGATCGCCGAACCGATTTTTATTTTTACCTCTTCAGAAGTCCGCTCACCGATCATTAAGTTGTATTTCCGGCGCAGGTAGTTAGCAATCGCCTCGTCCAAGCGATTACCGGCCACGCGAACGCTGTTGTGCACGACGATGCCGCCTAGTGAGATGATCGCAATTTCCGTCGTCCCCCCACCGCAGTTAACGATCATACTGCCGGAAGGCTCCGCAATCGGGATTTTTGCGCCGATGGCGGCGGCGAGCGGTTCGGGCATAAGATAGGCTTCCCGAGCCCCGGCGGCGATAGTCGCGTCCAAAACGGCGCGTGATTCGACGGACGTCACACCGACCGGTACAGAGACCATAACGTAGGGCTTTAGCAGTCGAGTCGAACCGATTGCTTTATTCACGAAGTACTTTAGCATTGCCTCAGTCACGACGTAGTCGGCAATCACACCGTTGCGAAGAGGCCGGCTCGCGGTAATCCCAATCGGGGTCCGGCCGAGCATCTCTTTCGCCGCGTTGCCGACCGCCACGACTTTATTATCATCAATGGTCACGGCCACGACCGTGGGTTCGTTTAAAACAATCCCCTTCTCGGCCACGTAGACGAGGGAGTTGGCAGTGCCGAGATCAATAGCGAGGCGTTTAATAAGCATTTTAGGATTAAGTCAAAAATCAAAAGTCAAAAGTCAAAAGTTCATTTTGAATATATTCTCAACCATTCTAACAACAACCACGGAAAGGAGCAATGCGGCTTTGCCTAGAGACAGCGCCTCTGTTAAACTGGCGGGGTATGAATTCGCGGGTCTTTCTCTTTTTTACCACCCTGTTCTTCCTCACGGCCGCGAGCGGCCTGGTTTTCCTTTGGGCGCAGGGCTACAGCCTCGATCGGACCAGCGGGAAACTTGAAAAAACGGGAATGATTCTGACGAAATCGGAGCCCGACGGCGCCAAGATTATCGTTGACGAAGTCCTGACTTCCGCGACGAACGCCACCCTCGCAAATTTAAAGCCCGGGGAACACAAGATCCGGATTGAAAAAGAGGGTTTCGTCACCTGGCAAAAAACGGTAACGGTTAAGGAACAGATGGTCACGGAACTTTCGGCGGTTTTAATTCCCCTGACGCCGAAGTTATTGCCGCTGACCTCCGGCGGCGCGAACCACCCCGCGCTGTCCAGCGACGGCTCCCGGATTGCTTTTTTTAACCAGAAAGAAAAAACCCCGGGGATTTGGCTCCTGCCACTCTCTGGCCGCAGCCTTCTGAATCTGACGCAGGCTTCCCCAAAATTACTTCTTGCGGACGCTGCCCCGGCAGCAATACTTTCCTCAGGCTTACAATTAAAGTGGTCGCCGGACGACAGTGAAATTCTCGCCCAAATTAACCGCCAAGGCTATTATTTAATTGACACCACCCAAACCCCGACCGATCATTTTAGCGCCACCGCCTCCGCGGAAGGCGCGGAAACCCGCTGGAGGGAAAACGAAGCGAAAAGCCGGAAGAGTTTATTGGATAAAAGCCCGGTCAGCCCCGAGATACTGGCGGCCGCCCTCTCGCCCCAAACCCTTTGGGCCCAAAACGGGAAACGCTTCCTTTACCAAAAAGAGACCGCGGACTTAATCGAGTACCGCGTTTACGACCTATCAGACCCGCTGCCGGTCGGCGGCTTTAATGATTACCAGACATTGCGCGTGGAAAAAAATGCCGGGCTGAAGGTTAGTTGGTACAGCGACAGCAGTCACCTGCTTCTTTTTTCCTGTCAAAAGACGGACAATGGAGCGGAGTGTCGGGAAGGGACGGTTGAGATCGTGGAAATCAACGGGGAAAACCGGACCCAAATTTATAAAGGCGTCGTCTTCTCCGACCGGGTTTTCCCGACCCCCGACGGGAGTCAATTAATAATTCTGACCTCTTTTAATCCCGAAGGCGAACCGAATCTGTACGCAATCAGCCTTAGGTAGAATAATAGGAATGAATGCCACAAATTTCCTTCACGAATAAACCACAAATAATATCCCCATTCGTGGATGATTTGTGGAGAAGATTTGTGGCGTTATTTCCTTTTATCTTATGAATTCCCGCCGGACATTTATCATCATCCGTACCGTCAGCAACAGCCTGATTATTGGTTCGCTTCTTTTCATTATTTTGGCCTTCGGCCCGATTTTCAACACGGAAATCAGTTACCGCTATCGCCAGTGGCGCGGGATTACCTTTACCCTGGACAAAACAGCCTCGACCGCTAAGACTGCCTCGAAAGCGTCAACGTTCGGCTTACTGCTCGGCCAACCCACGCCGTTGCACGTTGAGCCGGTCAACCGCGGCTTTTCCATCGTGATCGAAAAATTAGGAGTCAACGCGCCCGTGGTCAAGAATGTTAACATGGCCAGCTACAAAGAATACATTGAGGCTTTAAAGTTTGGGGTCGCCCAAGCCGCCGGCACCGCGGTACCCTCCGAGTCGGTGGGCAACTCCTTTCTTTTCGCCCACTCGGCACTTGATTTTTGGAATTTCGGCAAGTATGCGATGGTTTTTACCCTACTCAATAAACTGGAAACCGGGGACCGGATTGTAATATTTTACGAAAACCGCCGGTATGATTACGTGGTGTTTAAAAAAGAAATTGTAAAAGAGTTCGATATTACTCCGATTAAACGTGACTACAATGAACCGATTTTAACTCTCCAAACCTGCGACCCGCCCGGCACGGCCTTAAACCGCCTGATCATTACGGCCAGGTTAGTACGATAGATAAAACACGAGTATGGTACCCCCACCAGGAGTCGAACCTGGATTTAGGGTTTAGGAAACCCTCGCTCTATCCATTGAACTATGGGGGCCGGATGGTACTTCTATATTTTACCATTTGTTCTTTTAAATGGGTAACAGTTATAATGTCAGGGTATGGAAAAACAGGCCCTCAAAAATATAATTGGAAAAGCGTTGCAGAGGGACTCGCGGATAAAAGACATACGGCGGGTGCGCCTCTTCGGTTCGTTTAAAAGAGGAACCTCCCGTCAAAATAGCGATATTGATCTGCTTGTTGAGTTTAGTCCGGAGGCCAGAATCGGACTATTTGAACTAATCAGGATTCAGAATGATCTCGAAGCGGCTACCAATCGCGAAATAGACTTAGTAACTCCGAACCAATTGAGCCCTTATTTTCGCGACCAAGTGATGAAAGAAGCGGAAATCATCTATGAAGGATGATAACGTTTATTTAAAACATATCTCCGAAGCTTTAGAAAAAATAGACTCCTATCTGAAAGACATCTCCTATGAAGCTTTCAGCACTAATGATTTAGTCAACGACGCTGTAATTCGTGAATTAGAAATCGTCGGCGAAGCTGCAGCCAAGATAAGTGCGGAGTATCGGAAAAAGCACCCGGAAGTTCCCTGGAATCAAATGGCAGGAATGCGAAATAAACTAATTCATGAGTATTTTGGTATCGACAAGAAAATCGTCTGGGAAACGTGTCAAACCGATCTGAAAGCACTAAGTTTAAACCTTAAACCCCTTCTAAATCCCAACCTGGAATAGATAATGATCTACTCGACGGAGGAGTTATTAAAACTGGTAAAGAAGCAGGGGTTGGTGGAAAATCTCCACGAACGGGAACTCACGGCGCCGGAAGGGGCCGGTTTCGACCTCCGGCTGGGTGAGATCTTTGAAGTTTCCGGCGTAGGCTACTTAGGGCTGACGGAACGCCAAACTCCCTCCGAGAAGTTATTGGCCAGCTACAACCCGAAAAAAGTCCGAAAAATTTCCTTAAAACCGGGGAAACTTTACCTGGTGAAAACAATTGAAAAAATCAACCAGCCGGACAACATCCAGGTCCTGGTCAAAACCCGAACGACGCTGGCCAGGTCCGGCATCTGCCTTCTTTCCGCCTTCGGCTCGCCCGGCTACCGGGGACAGTTTACTTTCGGCCTAATTAACCTCGGCGGCCTTAAATTCACAATTGAAATGGGCGCTCGTTTTTTGCACATCAACTTCTTCGCCATTAAAGGACGGACCCTCGTCCCCTACCGTGGGCAGTGGCAGGGCGGCCGGATTTCCGCCCGGAAGAAAGAAAAGCAGATATAATGATGCAAACTGAAGTCAGCCATGCGGGCGGATTTGTCGTCCGAAAGAGCCCCGCGGGCGAGCGTGAGGCCCTCGTGATAAAAAGAGATGCTCAACAGAAGAAATACTTTTTACCTAACAGCCGTGTTGAAGAAGGTGAATCTGAAATTTCTGCCGCCCGGCGTGAGGTGCTCGAGGAAACTGATGTCGAGGATTTAACCTTGATCGCTGATTTAGGTGTTGTCCGCCGAAACGGGGTGAACGACCAAGGGAGACGGTACTTAAAAACCATCCGGTATTTCCTCTACACCAGCCAAGACAAAGGGACTTCGGGGTGGGAAAGCAAAGGGATTACGGACAGGAAATTTTTCTGCTCTTGGATTCCCATCGCCCTGGCCGGGCAGGAAATTCAGTTTCCGCAGGAGGCAGGTCTTTCCGCCACCGCCTTAACCTTTCTTTAATCCGTTGATACTCGGATAAATGACTGCCCTCGATGCTCTTCCACCCTCGACAAACTCAAAATTCAACCCGTCCGTTGTATTTATAACGCGATCGCGTTATAATTACAAAGTAACTTAAGTTTTTAATAGTTTATTATCAGACGGAAATAGGATATAATTGAGCGATTCGGGGTATAGCTCAGTTGGTAGAGCGCACGGTTCGGGACCGTGAGGCCGCCCGTTCGAGCCGGGCTACCCCGACCATTCGACTCGTCGTCACGGACTTCTCGCTCATGGTCTTCGACCACGAAAGCTTATGAAAATTAACAAAGCCATTATTGCCGCCGCCGGCCGAGGAACCAGATTTTTACCGGTGACGAAGGCCTATCCGAAAGAATTATTGCCCATCCTCAATAAACCGGTAATCCAGGTGTTGATTGAGGAATTAATCGGGGCCGGACTGACGGAAATCGCCGTCGTCCATCACGCTAAGTCCCGTGCCCTCGCGGACTATTTCGCGCCCAACCCATCGCTAAAAAACTTCCTCCGGAAAAACAATAAACTTGAGTGGCTGGAAAGCTTAGAGGCCATCCGCGGGCAGGTTAAAAAATTGGTCTTCATCCCCCAATCCCCCGACCTTCACTACGGCACCGGCTCCCCTCTAATCGCGGCGCGGGACTTTATTGGGGCGGATTCTTTCGCCTACCTCTACGGCGATGATTTAATCGGCGAGGAAACAGTCGGCACTTACCTTAAATCATTAATAAGGACGTTCGTTACTAAAAAAGTAGCCGCAGTGGTCGCCGTTGACCGAGTGGCTTGGCCGGAGGTCGTCCATTTCGGCACGATCCGCTTTAAAGACAACAATAAACCCGAACGGATTGTCCGGATTGAAGAGAAACTCTCCGAAGATACCGCCCCCTCCAACTACGTGGACTTCGGCCGTTTTATCCTTAATCCCGACGTTATAGGATTTATTGAGTCCCTAAAGCCCCGCGCCAGTGAGGAGCTAATATTTATTGAAGCCCTAAACGAAATGGCGAAAAACAGCGCCGTTTTGGCAAAACCGATTAGTAATGCCCGCTGGTTAACCGTCGGCAGTCCGGGCAAGTGGCTGGAGGCAAACCTCGCTTTCCAAAAACTTTGGAAATCCTAGAGTCCTAATGAAACCCGTGCTTCTTTTTGATATTGATTTCACCCTTTTAAACTCGGCTGCATTGAGAGAGACCTTTGACACCCTATTCGCCAAAGCGCTTCGGGCTGCACCAGAAACAATTACTAAAACCAAAGAAGCCTACATGACAACGCTGGAAAAAAGCACCGATTTCAAACCTGACGTATACATTAATATCATATGTAACGAGTTTAGGGCGGACAAAAAAGTCTGTCCCAAATATATTTCCGTATGCCGGATCTTTATCGCCGGTCGCTTTATCCCGACACATTGCCTTCACTTGCGAAACTTCAAGCCAGCCACCGGCTGGGCATCTTTACCGAAGGTTTTCGAAAATTCCAGTTGACGAAGTTGAAGTTGTCAGGACTACTCCCACTCTTCAATCGTGATCTAACCTTTATCCACCGGCGGAAACTCACCCCGACGGCGATTAAGCGCCTGCCAAAAGGGGCGATTATCGTTGATGACAACCTTGAAGTTGTTGAAACACTGCTTAAATTTCCTTACGTTACCCCCGTCTGGCTCAACCGGAAGGATAAGAAAAAACACCCCCAAATCCGAGCAATTCGCAGCCTCACTGAGCTGAATTAGTCTTTCGCAAATTGACCACTCTCCACCCTTATGTTAAATTAAGTGGCCAAGTAAGTATTAGGCGGACTGGTGTTATAACAGACAGGAGGAGATGTGGTAGCAGCCTACTTTGTTTATGGAACGCAGGTCTTCACTGGGTTGGCGGTCGAAAACCTCCGTTACGGCTATTTTAGGGACGGCCGACTGGGCACGGGCGCAAAGTGGTTTACGCTGTGTCCCCACGGGAAGGAATTAAGGGAAGGAAAGCGGTTGATCGCATGCCGGGAATGTGGACAGCCCCACTCCCCTTGGGATACGGTGGAGACAAAAACAGTCTTAGCACTCGATCAGAATCGCCGATCGGAGTATTACCACGCTGTGGGAAATGTCGCGGTGTTTTACGAAAGAGACTGCGCCAGTCCGGGGAAATATCTTATCGGCTTGCCGGCGATGGCGGAGGCTCTGGCGGTAGTCCTTTGGCGGATCGTCGTGCCGGAGTCGGACGACGTGGTGATTGATACCGCCGGACGGGCCCTTCACCGGAACATCAGTGTTTACACTTCGGCCGGAAAAAGGTTTTACGCGCTGGAAATGCTCGCCATCCTTGATGAACATCACGGAATGGCCGCCTCAACCAGCAGTTCACGGTCGGTATTAAAATGGAACGGAGAAAGCATCGATTTTCAAACGACACTCCGGGTACCAAAGACAGTTGACAGTTAGTTTTTCGGGTTTGCAGGTTTACATGTTTGCAGGCTGGTGGAGTCTTCTCACCCGCCTGCTTTTTATTACCCCACACATGACAACTATGGGATTTTGTGGTATAATGAAAGGAGAAGCTGTCGATTACCCTTTCCGCCGGATTGGCCGGTGGATTGTAGTGAGTTTAAGGACTTGGGAGTCAAGTCCTAAGACGAGGTCGATCGAAAGGAGAGCACAAAATGTCAAACAACGGGTTGACGAACAACCAAAGCCACGAGCTTAGGCTTTGGGAGGAGTTTTTAGCACGTTTAAGTGAGCTCGAAAGTTTACGTGGACTCGACCGGCTGAAAGTTAGGCTGGTCTCTGAGTGCGGATTCTCGGTAACCGTCGGTGGGATTGATTTCACGATTACCCTCCCCCCAACCGTTTACCCTCTTCGAGTGACAATCGCTCAAGGAAAAGGGTCGTCAAAAACGCTGTCTTTCAAGGACACTCGGTACCTTCTTCTCCAAGCAATTACGGAGATAGAATGGCAGATTTGCTGGGTGGACTGGGACAAGGAACAGCGGGCGGAAATTGAAGCGCAAGGGCAACCGCTGGAGGAAGAAGACGAAGAAGAAAGGGAACCGCAGGCCCATTATTTGGGAGATAAGGGCGATGTTTGCGGGTTCGTGATTTACGAGTAAGAAGTACTAATCGGTAGTGGCAGCGGCAGCTAAAAACGCGTTTGATGGATCATTCATCAAACGCGTTTGTCGTTTTTGACAGTAAAGAAGTCACACTATGAAAACACGCTAAAGTCGTCATCCCGGACGCTGATCCGGGATCCAGGATCTGGATTCCCGTTTTCACGGGAATGACACCATAGTGTACTAACAGAATGTGAGTTGTGTATTTGCGGGAAAAGCGAAACTCCTGATAACATTAATTTGTGCCGATCAATTCGCCCCTCAACATCCACAACATCGTGATCTGCGCCAATATTATTGTCCGCAAGGACGGAAAATTCTTAGTGATCCGCCGGTCTTTAAAGAAAAAAATCGATCCGGGAATTACCCATTTCGGCGGCGGGAAGGTGGATTTAAATGAATCGCCGTACGCCGCGGCGGTCAGAGAACTCCGGGAAGAAGCCGGGATTAGTGCGAAAAACATCCGCTGTGAAGCCGTCGTCACCGAAGTTCATCCCCGCTCAACCTACGGCACCTGGCTCGTTTTTTACTTCTCGGGCGACTACGAAGGGGGCAAAGTCATAACTACCGACGAAGGTGAACTATTTTGGTTAACGGCGGAGGAAATTAAGAAACAAAAACTCATTCCGTCGGTGACGGAGACAATCAATTACATCCTTGATCCGGGCCAGGGCACCCTCTTCGCCCATTTTACCTACGACGAAAATTACCAAATCATAACTAAGGAGTTGAACCTGTGCCCCATATAGTCCTTGTATTTTTAACGCGATCGAGTTATAAATACAAGGAATGACTAACAACGATTTTGACAAAACCCATAAGCTAAATGATAATAATAATAATCGCTGAGGAGTGAGACTATTAGATTAAATAAGAGGAGGTGTGGGATGATTACCCTAACAAGCATCCGGTCGGTTGTTTTTTTAGCTGTGTTGGTCCTCGTAGGAGGAGTGTTACTGGGGGTAGTGACTTTTGGACAGGTCTCTCATCTCTCCCCTTTTGCCACGGCCATTGCTCAAGCGACAGCGGCGGCCCAGACTGGAACACCGGTGCCCGGCGCACCAACAGGAGAGACTACGGCCACTGGGAACGGTGTTAATGTTGAATGGGTAGTAATCGCGACGCTTATCGGTCTGATCTTCGGGGTGATGGTCGGGAGAAGCTTGATGTGGCCGGTGATCAGCCCATAACTTAGCATGCAAATAACTCTAAAGAGGGTTTGAGCACCCTCGGATCTGACACCCCAGCCAAGGCACAATGCAGTCCCCGTCTCCCTCCACTTTCAACGTGGAAAATTGAATACGGGCAATGATAAAGATGGACGAAAGCAGTCAGGGCAACCCAAAAGTAGCCTAGCTCGCTCGGTACTGATCGCGTGCGGTTTGGTAATCCCAAGCTTCACGCGATTTTTTTATTACTGAATCTTCAGCTCTATTTAGACCTATTCTTTACACTATGAGACATATATGCTATAATACCTACAGTATCGGCATTTTGGCCGAAACTGTCCTTTGACAATTAAAAATCAAAATTTCAGGCCCGCCAAGGAGGCGTATGAGAACAATCAAGCTCGTTTTAGCGTTAATTTTTTGCGCGGCGTTTTTTTCCGCAAGACCAACGGAAGCGGCTGGTGGCGGTGAGATCCGGGTAATGGTCACTTTAAGGGCCACCCGCACTCCCACCCGACTGGGCTACAACCGCTCGGTCTCTCGGACGGAAAACAAACGGGTAGCGGCGGTCACCCGCCAGGCAGAGTATCAAGGTCTCTACCAGAAAACCGCAGAGGCCTTTGCCGGGCCGGACGTGAAAAAAATCACGCCGCTGTGGATCAGTGGTCCAAACAAATTCGCTGCGGTCGTGACTCAAAATGGGTTGGAGAAGTTACGGAAAAGCCCGAGCGTCCAAAGCGTGGACCCGGTACCGCAAGTCCAGTTGGTAGAAACCCAAACGCCGGCAACAGCGGCCAGCCCGAACGGAGAAGCTCAATGGAACCTCCGGCGGATCGGCGCTGATCAGGTTTGGCAAATGGGGATCACCGGCCGGAACGTCATCGTCGCTAATGTGGACACCGGCGTGTACATTACCCATCCGGACTTAACTTCCCAATACGGCGGCCTTTTTTACAACGCCATTACCCGGGAAGAAACTGTGCCTTTCGACGATAACGCGCATGGGACTCACACGATGGGCATTATTCTTGGTGCCGGGGGAACGGGCGTGGCTCCGCAGAGTAAATGGTACGGGATTAAGGCTTTCTACTCTTGGACGGGGTACGGCTACGGCGACGATATCCTCGCCGGCTGGCAGTGGGCACTGTCGCTCGGCAACGAGGCACCGGACATCATCAACAACTCCTGGTCCTCAGCCAGTCGCGACTCGGAGTACTTTCACGAAGCCCTGGTAACCTTAAGGGCCGCCGGCATCTTATCAATTTTCGCCGCCGGCAACTCCGGTCCGGGTGATGCAACAGTCACCGTTCCTGGGGCGTATCCGGAAGTTCTAGCCGTGGGCGCGACGGACGAAAATGACGTGGTCGCCCACTTCTCCTCGCGCGGCCCGGGTGCCTTTGGCGGCGCTACACCCGATCTTG
>JBBTUG010000022.1:0-5334 GCA_038063895.1 Patescibacteria group bacterium
GTTAATAAATCGACAGGCACCGTTACTCTATTCGCCTTTGCGCAAAATCAGGGTTTAAGCGAACACACGACTCCGTATGACGCTCTAGTCATGGTCACGGACGGAACGGCGGAAATAACCGTCGCCGGAGTTAAACACGAGGTAAAAAGCGGCGAGATGCTCTTAATGCCGGCCGGCTCTCCTCACGCCCTAAAAGCCCTCCAGCCCTTCAAAATGCTCCTGATAATGATTAAATCATAGCCTCTCTCGGGATATTCTTTTAGCGCCTATTCGACGATAATTTGGCCCTTTTGGCTGGGGTTGAGGTGGTTGTGATAGCCGTAGGTTCCCGGCTGATCGAACAGCAGACTCAGGGTTTGGCCGGCTGAAAATTGCCCTAAATTTAAGGGCGGGTATTTAGTGTGGGCGGGGTGCGCGTCGGAATTGACCGTGGCCGTTTCCCCGAGATTATTATTCCACGTTACTGTCTCCCAAGCCTTTATCGTCAACACTTTCGGCGAAAACCCCTCGGCGGTTAAAATCACCGTATTCTTTTGGCTTTGGCTGGCCGTTGCCGGACCGTCTTCAGAAGTTGACGGCCGCTGTATATTCTCCACCAAAGGTTTTACCGCCGGAGTATTACCCCTTCCCTGTTTGCCGGAAAGGAGATAGTTACCTCCGAATAATACAACCCCACCGACAACTGAAATGAGAAGAACTGTTTGTATTAAATTCATTCCTTAATCTTATTCTATATATAGATAGCTGTCAATACGTATTATTGGCGGAGATGTAATCTCGGACATTTCCCTTTTGCGGAATATGGTAATATTAAATTGTGAAAGATATAAAGTGGCTTTTCGACGCGGCGGCCATAGTTGTGCTGACAACGCTGGGAATTATTTTGGTCAAAACCTTTATTCTTCCCCGCTGAACACAACGATAACGGCCGGAATATGATAACCCTCGCCTATTACTCGGGAAAAATCGAAAGCCGCGGCAGGGAATGTTACGTCGGAGATCAAAAAGTGGCGTGCCCCGCATCCGCCAAAGCCTATACCCAAACCGGCGACAAGTTGGATTTACTACCGCCTATTCCCGCCTTGGAAAAACGCAGCGACCCGTTGTTCTTCGGCCTGCTCCTCACTTTAGCCTTGGTCTTCACCAGCCTGACCATCTTTCGGCTAAAAATCTTCGGCAAAACTTTAGGAGAATACCTGTTTCCGATTCGGTATTTTGTCCTCGTTGCCATCGTCGCGGTAGTCTGGCAGTACCTGTTTGGGCTCAAGTTGGATGACGGGATGCTCTCCCTCAGGATTAGCCAGTGGGTTTGGGAACTATGTGTAGCTGCCTCCGCCTACAAGCTAATTATGACCGCCGGTTTCGGCTACCGCCACCTCCTCTTCCTGGCGGTTCTGTACAGCCTGATCATTCACGGCCTAAAAGCATCTGTCCGTTACCTCTTTTACGGAAAAACGTTTCTGTATCTGCTGGACCGGTTTTTATACGGCAGCCTGTTGGTGGTAGTGATCGCTTTGGTCGGCGGGTCGCTGTTTATCTTTTTTCGGCGTCGGGGAATTATTAAGTAGAGGGCTAAAGAGGCGAGCAGTCTTTCGGACAGTCTTCTTTGCTCTCACCCAAATCCGGCTCGCAGACCCCGTTCCCGCAAACTCCCGGCCCTTTCCCCGGAGTAAGCTCTCCCGCCTGAAATGGCGCTGGAGCGGGTTGTCCAGACCCGCTGCCACTCGCCTCCCTCGAAGAATTCTCCTGGTTCCGGTCCACTACAGCGGCAGCAAAAGTCGCCAGCAATAAAATGGTTGCAAGGATAAGCCACACTGCCGCAAGTTTTTTACCTGTTAGCTTTAGAAAAGCCAGCCGGGTGGCGTTGAAAGCCAAAATCATATTTCTCGGCCGCTGCAGAAATTTGCATTTTTGAAGGAGTACAGCAACCCCCACCAAGAGCAGAGCTCCCAGAAAACCGACGCCAAAAACAACCACCGACCACTCCAATCGGTTATTTTGCACCGGACGGTTATCGGTAGATTTATAACCCGAGTCGCAGTCCGGCCGACAGTTTCCGACCGTTTCCGGCCCCTCACATTTTCCGTCGCCGCACAGGCTTGTTCCGGCCGGCTGACCCGGACCGCTGCCGCCCGTATTTTCCCGAAGTTTAGGTTCAATCACCGTCGTACAGGGGAAAGTTTTATCACTTTTGCTGATGTTTTCGAAAAAGTAGACGGAGCCACCGGTGCCGGCCGCAATGTATTTTCCGTTTCCGGAAATATCAATCTCCTCCACATATTCGTCGAAAGCCACCTCTTTCCCGACCGAAACACCTGTGGTAAAAATATGCACCTTATTATCCGTCCCGCCGGCCGCGATAAAGCTTCCGTCGTCGCTAATATCCACCCCGCCCAAAGCCGCGTTGTTGACCACCCACGTCGCCGCCGGTAAGCCGTTCTCCCGGTCAAAAATATAGACCTGGCCGCCGAAGGTGGCCGCCCCGATGTATTTTCCGGAAGGCGTTAGGCTTAGCGCCCGGACCGAGCTGCCGTTTGGGGTCGAAAATTTCCAAACCGGCTCGGCGGCCGCGGTTTTAAAAAGAAAAACGGCGCCGGCATCGGATTCACTGCCCACCGCCGCCAGTTTTCCGTCGGCGGATATTCTCGCCCGGTGGACCGGCGAATCCCGGGTTAAACTTTCCGTCCGTACAATCGGTGTGCTCACCTCCCGCGAAAAGACATAGAATCTCCGGTCGGGACAGCCGGTAGAGCCGGCAACATATTGGCCGTCCTCCGAAAGGGAGACGTCGTGAAAATTACCGGAGGCGTGGTACTGCCAAAGCGGCTGACTGCTCTTCTCGCTCCAAAGAATAAGTAAGTTAGTTTTAAGATCAGACTCCGTTCCACCGGTGCCGGCGGCCAGATATTTTCCGTCTTTGGAAATTGCCACATTGTAGGCATTGTTTCCCTGATCGTAACGCCATAAAGGCTTGTTGCTTAAACGGCTGAAAAGCAGAGTGCTTTCGCCGAGGGAAGCTACAATTTTCGCCCCGTCGCCGGAGATGGCAACGCCGCCTTTTAAATCCCCGCCGATTTCATTGCCGGCGTTGTGGGTGTAAATCCACTGCGGTTCTTTAGGACTATCGAGGTCAAAAAGGTAGACGTGGTTGGAAGTTTTTGCGGCGAGGTACTTCCCGTCCTCCGACAGGGCCACGCCGCCCACCCACTCCTCTTCGGTCGGGTAGCTTAGGATTTTTTGGCCGGTCTGGCTGTCGATGACGGCAATCTCGTTTTTCTTAAAAGCGCTCTCAAACAGCACCGGGCCATTGTCCGGCGAATCAATAATCGCGGCTCTGGCTTTCCCCAGGCCGTTAGACGCTTCAAAGTAGTAAAAGTTGGAGCCGAGTTTATTCGGGACAAATTTGTAGGCGTAGGTGACGCCGTTTTTATAGTCGTAGCTGTCGGGATCCTGTTTTTCCAGGTCGATCGCCCGGCCATTGAAGATAATTCGGACGTATTCCGGCTTGCGTCCCGCCTTATCCCGATAAGTCACCATATAGGTATATCTTTGGCAGACCGGCCCCCACATCGGGTAAACGGAATTATTTAAGAGCTCGGGATCGTTGGGCGTTTTCGGCAGCTTCAGGATGGTCCCGGAGGTGGTCCAGGTGGAGGGAATATTTTTGTCTTCGGCACGAACGGGATAAAAAGCATAGAAAGAAAAAGCAACTGCAAGGGCAAGGAGGACAAGATGTTTAATTTTCATAAACACCGCCGGTTGCCTAATCTTCCGGCGGGAGGAACTCTTCACCGGTGTCGGCCGCACCGCCTGCCGGAGAATACTCGCTGGTTTTCAACCACTGCACGTATTTGCACCCCGTCGGCGTCCGAGTTTCTTTATCCCAACCGGCGGTGGAGCACTTTTTCATTTTTTTGCCGGCGTTAGTGGTAAAGAGTACCAAGGGTTTCCCACAGTCAGGACACTCTTCCGAAAGAGGTTCGGTCGTCCCGTTAATCCATTCGACAAAATCGCAGCCGGTTGCGGCCTTTGCCTCTTTATCCCAACCGCCCTTCGAGCATTTTTTCATTTTCTTGCCGAAACGGGTGACTTGGAGAGTTAAGGACGCGCCACACTTCGGGCATTTCTCGTCGAGGGTTACCGGTTCCACCGCCAGCCATTTGACGTAATCGCAACCCTCGCTTTGGCGGGTTTGCGGGTTCCACGAGCCGGTGGAACAACGCTGAAGTTTTTTCCCGGTCGGGGTTTCGGTAACCTCTCCTAGTGGAGCGCCGCATTTCGGACAGATTTCAGTTTCTTTAGCCATAGAAGTAGATTAGCACAAACTCTCCCCTTAGAAAACAGGTAATTTTTTTCAAGGGGTATAAGCGACCGACTCGGTTAACGTGCCGTCGAACATCAGCTTATTATCGCCGAAGGCGGCCGAGCGGGCGTAGAAACTGCCGAAGGCCGAAGACAACCTTTGGTTAATGTAGTCAATAATTAATCCTTTTTTATTCTCAATCTTACTAAGAGGACCGGTAATCTCGCCGAAGTTTTGGGCGGAGGCTTTCGTAACCAGCGACGGCTGGCCAAGAGATAAGAGCAACGGCAGGGGTAACGGCACCCGGCCGACCGATAAAGATTGGGGTTCAAAAACCGCGACCTTATTGTCCGCCAGCGAGGCCTTCATTTTCACGTAAAAAGCGGTTTTGGCGGGGAGCACTTTCACCGCCAAATTGACCACTACTGGCGGAATACCTATCGCCGCCGCGTAACCAGCCAGCTTTTCTTTCAGCAAAACTCCGGAAACCTCCCCCGAACCGTCGGCATTGAATTTCACCTGGAGATCGCGATAAGGCCAATCCCCCCAAGGCTGATTATTCAACGAGGCTGTGATTTCGGCTGCGGTGAAATCGGCTTTAACTTCCCGCGCCCCGGAGAAGGCTCGGGTTTTAGAAAAACTGCCGGTGTCCGGAAGAACCTGATATTGAATTTGGCTCTTAGTCCGAACGGAGTTTAAATCCGCCGCCGTATATTTAGTGCCCAAGTCCCGGGGCCGGTCCGCGCCGAAAAGTGAAGCCGTGCCGGGGATAACCCCCAAAAAACTAAAGAATAGTAGCGGAATAACAACGATGAGGACTAGTAGGATAAGCAGGAACTTCTTCACTCCCCGATTATACTGAGCCTTCGGATGTAAGGCAAGTCGCTTTGAATACTAGCCGTAAAAAAGATCGGCAGGGGGAAGAATAACTCCCACACTGCCGACCACAAAATTATCTTTAGAGCTTCGGCTCCAGGCTCATCAAATAGGTCTTCCCCCATCTCGTCAGCGCGATAATTCCCCCACCGTTA
>JBBTUG010000023.1:0-28694 GCA_038063895.1 Patescibacteria group bacterium
GTAAGTAGTCACTGGTCGGACTCCCGGCGTGCTCAAGTGCAAGGGCAGGCGTTGCTGCCGAGCTTGATTTAATGTAGAGCTGGGAAGTAGGAGCCGTGGTTCCTATTCCCACATTCCCGCTTGTGTCCATAAACAATCCTTGATTGGCGCCGGTGGCCAGCCAGAGGGAAGTAGCAGCATCGGTCAGTAAAGAAGCTTTCGTTCCCGTAAAGCCCAGGGTGGCTTTGAGAGTGTTGGTGGCGTCATTGTGCACGACGAGGGAAGCCGGGCCGACGTGGAGCGTTTTCCAGCGGAGGGCCGAGGTGCCGAGGTCATAGGTCACGTCGGCGTTCGGCACAATATTCCCGGTAGTGGTTAAGGCTCCGGCAATGTTAGCTGTGCCGTTGACATCCAGTTTGAAGAGGGGATTGGTCGTCCCTATTCCCACATTCCCACTCACATAAAGCATGTTGGCTTGAGGCAAGACCGTTGTTGGTAATGATCCGATGGCCACACCGCCACTGACATCCAATTTATTCAACGGAGTTGTATTTCCTATACCAACATTGCCGGTCGTGCCAATGTTGTCTGCTAGTGTGGTAGGTGTGAGAGTTGTCCCAATCCTATTCCAATATCCCTGCAGACCGGTGCCGGTGGCCGAGGACCAGGTTAAGTTACCCGAACCATCATTACTCAGCAGGGAACTGACCCCTCCTTGTGAGCCAGGGAAACTCGTCGTCACATTGTTTATCTTGACAATATTACCCGTACTGTTGACTTGAAACTGACTACTCCCTCCCACGGACAACTGGGAACTGGGAGCGGTCGTGCCAATACCGACGTTGCCAGAGAAGTAGGCGGAGTTAGCTTGAGGTAGAGCCGTGGTGGGTAATGATCCGAAAGCCACCGAACCACTAACGTCTAATTTATTCAACGGATTAGTTGTGCCTATTCCCACATTAGCCGTCGTGCCTAAGATCGTGCCATTGTCAAAGAGGAGAGAGTTACCTAACGAATTAACTCCGGTAAATTTACTCAAGAAGTTAGTCGTGCCGCTAATGAAAGCGTTGACATCCGTGGATTGGATCGCCGAACTGACAAAGTTGGTGCCATTGCCTCTTAAGAAGTTACCACTGGTAGCTGCATTACCAATCCTAAATCCAGTCGAGACATTAACGACTCCCACCACGTCTAAAGCCGTCACCGGAGAGGTTACCCCGATACCAACATTGCCACTCACGTAAAGCATATTGCTCTGAGGCAGAACGGTGGTGGGCAAGGAACCAATGGCGACTGATCCACTGACATCCAGTTTGTTAAGGGGAGTTGTATTGCCGACTCCAACACTTCCCGTCGTCCCAATATTATCCCCCAAAGTAGTTGGGGTCAGAGTTGTTCCAATCCGGTTCCAATATCCCTGCAGACCGGTCCCGGTGGCGGAGGACCAGGTTAAGTTACCCGAACCATCGTTGCTCAGAAGTGAACTGGCTCCGCCTTGGGAACCGGGGAAACTCGTCGTGATGTTATTTATTTTGACAATGTTACCCGTACTGTTGACTTGAAACTGAGAACTCGTTCCCACTGACAACTGAGAACTGGGATTGGTGGTTCCTATCCCAACGTTGCCACTGACATACAACATATTGCTTTGAGGCAGGGCAATGGAGGGGAGGGAGCCGATGGCTACCGAACCACTGACATCCAATTTGTTCAATGGCGTGGTATTACCGATGCCAACATTCCCCGTTGTTCCAATGTTATCTCCCAGGGTGGTGGGAGTGATTGTTGTCCCAATTCTGTTCCAGTAGCCTTGGATTCCTGCTCCCGTGGCACTTGACCAAGCTAGAGTGCCGGAGCCATTAGTCTGCAGGAGAGATCCGGCCGTTTGCGTTCCCGGCCAGGTGTAGGTAAGTCCACCAATTGTCAGGGTTCCACTGTTAGTGATGGCCAAGTTACCAAAGACATCCAGTTTCTGGGTGGGGTTAGTTGTTCCTATACCAACATTCCCGCTGAAGTAGGCGCTGTTGGCTTGAGGTAAGGCCGTCGCCGGTAATGATCCGAAGGCCACCGAACCATTAACATCCAGCCGGTTCAAAGGAACGGTTGTCCCAATACCCACATTGCCCGCAAAACCATTGTTAACGGCCGTGGTTTGCAGGAAGTTACTGTTAACCATCACCGTGGAGTTAGACGTTAGTCCCGATGTAGCTGTGATCAAGCCAGAGACAGTTGGAGTAGCTGTCCAAGCCGTTGAGCCAAAGGTGGTGGTGATTCCACTTCTGCCTAAGGTCAGTCCAGTAGCGTTAGTTCCCCCCACGGTTAAACTTCCGGCAGAATCAAGAGCCAGAGTTCCACTGGTAGCGGTGGAGATAGTTAGATTCCCACTGGTGTTTGTCCAAGCTGAAGTTACTCCAGAAGCTAAGGTTAAAGCTCCAGTACTGTTACCAATGTTCGTCGCGGAAGTATCCGTAGCGTTGATATTAGTTGTTCCGGTAATGGTGGCTCCTCCTGTTCCTTGAATGAGTCCCGAGCCGGAGTTAACTCCCACCGCCACCACAGCTCCGGTAGAGCTGACCGTAAACTGAGAACTGGCTCCCACTGACAACTGAGAACTAGGAGCCGTCGTCCCAATCCCCACATTTGCTCCATCTGTGTAAAGAACACTGTTTGCCAATCCTGATGCATCTGAAACATGATACGGAAGATATCCGTCAGTCAAGGCGGAAAGTTTTACGGTAACCAACACCGGACTGCTGGCGGTGGTTAATCCCGCGACCGCGGCTTGATTTAATGTTGCCCAAGCGGGAATGGCGCCGGTAGCCCCGGCCAGATATTCTCCGGTGGCCCCAACCGTGGCCAGTTCGCCAAGGGTATTTGTAGAAGTCGCGACCGGCAGCCGGTACGCGGTGGCGCTGTTGGGAAGAATCAACGTTGATTGGACAAAATTAGTGCCATCGCCCCGCAAAACACTGCCTAAAGTTGCCGCTCCATTTACTTTGTAACCGGTAACCGCATTAACCGTTCCGGTAAAAGAAGCCGCTGAAGAAATTGTTTGAGAGTTAATTAAACCGGATGTGACTTCACCGGTAGAGCTTACCTGAAACTGTGAAGTGGAACCAACCGAAAGAGGAGCAACCGGCCCCGTCGTCCCGATGCCTACATTACCACTCACATAAAGCATGTTGGATTGTGGCAGAACGGTCGTGGGCAAGGAACCAATGGCGACTGATCCACTGACATCCAGTTTGTTAAGAGGCGTGGTGTTGCCAATCCCCACATTCCCCGTCGTTCCTATATTGTCAGCCAGAGTGGTGGGAGTGAGAGTGGTGCCGATTCGGTTCCAGTAGCCCTGGATTCCAGCCCCGGTGGCACTGGACCAGGCGAGTGTGCCAGAACCGTTAGTTTGGAGGAGAGCGTTGGCGGATTGCGTCCCGGGCCAAGTGTAGGCGAGGCCGCCTACTGTTAAAGTTCCCGAGTTACTGATTACCAGATTACCAGCCACCTCCATCTTGCCGCTCGGCGCGGTGGTGCCGATGCCTACATTCCCACCGTCCGTCACGACCATTTTGTCCACGCCATTATTGTCCGCCGTGCGCAGGGTGAACCCGGTGCCTGTACCCGCTCCCTGTAAATAGGTGTTGTGCGCCACAATGCCACCGAACTCAATGTCATCCTGAGAAAGCGAAGCGCGTTGAAGGATCTCGGCCCTTGTGGCCGGATCGCTCGCATGCGCGAGAGATTCCTCGACTGCGCTCGGAATGACGGAATGGGTGCGCCGATCAACATAATGACCACCCACGAAGTTGTGGGTATTTTCAACTTCAATATCAAAAACTTGTTCGGCGGGAGTTTGTTTAATGGCCACAACTTTTTCATAGACAGCTTGGCCGTTGGTTCCAACCGTGGCAATCATTTGGCCCGCAAGCAGTTCGCTGACCTTGGTCCAGCTTCCACCACGTTTCCACTCGGTGGTGTCCAGCGCCCTCCCATTCGGGAGAGATCCTTCGCGGAGCCTGTCCTGAGCGTAGTCGAAGGGCTCAGGATGACGAGCGGTGGGAGTATTTGACAGTGTGGCAATGAAGTTGGTATACTGTTCCTGGAGCTGAGGGGTAATCATTCCCCGGCACCGCGGATACAAGCGGGAGACAGCTCCTTCTTCTTTTTCCATCTTTTCCACCGCTGCAATTGTTTCTTTAACGTTCTTTCTTTCCCCTTGCCACATCACCGAGTAGAAATGTTTAGCCCCCCCATTAATTGAGCGAACCACGACTTTGGTGAGCACGTCGTCAACAAAGGCCTGGAAAATCCAAAACTCTTCAGAGTCCCTTTTAGAATATGTGGGTTGAATTTCTTCGCAGGCAAGGGCCCCGATGACTTTCGGCAAGGCGAGGAGACGGCTCATAAGGTTAAGATTACTGCGATCTTTTCCGTGGACGAGGTGATCCCAGCCGGCGCGGGTGATTTTTACTTTCTCACCGTTAAAGGCGGCAATGGCAATTTCCTGACCGGCCAGCACCTCGAAGTAGAATTCTTTAGCGGTAGCCAAAATTTCGCTGAAATATTTTTCGAAGAGGAAGTTGGAGTCGGTGAAGGACTCTGTGTCTTTACCTATCGTCATCCTGGTAAGGCCGGAGGCCGCATCCAGGATCTTCTTTCGATTCTGGAGTCCTTCGTCCCCAGAATGACGCGGGAGAGAGGAGGAGTTCAGCACCAAATAGGGATGGTTGCCGGTGGTTCTAATGGTTTTGCCGCTGGCGGTTGTCAGGGTGTAAATGTCCTTTGTACCCATGTCCATTAGGCCCTTGACTTTGGAAGTTACGAACTGCCCTGTATTCTCGTCCAGTGTTTGGATCTCGTCGCCTTCTTTAATCTCATCAATGCGGACATCTTCCCAGTAGTAGTTATCGTCATTCTGGTAAGCGAGTGGAGTGAGCGCATCCAGAATCTCGCCCTTTCCGATTCTGGAGTCGTCGTCTTCGTCCTCCTCCCCAGAATGACGGAGGTGAGAGTCCTCGTCATTGCGAGCGAGCGAAGAGAGCGTGGCAATCTCATCCCTTGTCATCCCAGGCTCTGACCTGGGATCCAGTCCTTCTGGATTTCCGTTTTCACGGGAATGACGATTGCGGCGGCGTCTTCGTCTTCTCAGTAAAGTGTCTCCGGTCACGCATTGCCCCAGAACGTGCAGTCTCTGAGTGGGGGCGGTGGTGCCGATGCCCACATTTCCTCCGGTGCTCACAAAGATGCCATTGTTGACACCTGTGCTGAGCCACAGGGCGCTGGCGGCATCGGTCAGCAGGCTGGCAAGGTTGCCGGTAAAGCCCAAAGTGGCTTTAAGGGTATTGGTGGCGTCATTGTGAACCACGACGGAGCCGGGGCCGACGTGTAAAGTTTTCCATCGTAATGATGTTGATCCCAGATCATAAGTGTTGTCTGTGTTAGGGGAGATGTTACCCGTCGTCGTTAAAGCCCCGGCAATGTTGGTGGTGCCATTGACGTCAAGTTTGTACAAGGGATTAGTCGTCCCGATACCTACATTCCCCGCGAAGTAATTGTTGCCGGCCCCTTGTACAGATAACAACCCACCAGTCGAAGTGATATTCCCACTGCCCGAGTAGGTTGTGCCCCCGGAGATGGCACCCGTTAAGGTGAGAGAGGTGATGTTTGATAAGGCTCCGGCGGAATCCAAGCGGAGAGTGCCCGCTCCGGCACCAGTGTTGATTCCCGTTGTGCCATTGACGGTAGTCCCGGTGATGGTGTTGGCGGTAGCAATGGTGCCAAAGCCAGTGGTGATGGAACCGCCGGTTAAGGCCCCGACACTGGTGAGAGAGGAAGAAGTGATGCCCACCCCAAGACTTGAACTACTGAGGACATCCGTTCCGCCAATCTTGTACGACGAACCGGCCGAGAGGTTTGTGTTTCCAACCACATCCAATTTGTACACCGGAGAAGTTGTACCGATCCCAACGTTGCCGAGGGTTGTCACATTATCAGTGTTGGTAGTTGGAAAGATTGTTGTGCCCTGCCGGTTCCAATAACCTTGCATTCCGGTACCGGTGGCCGAAGACCAGGTTAAGGTACCGGAGCCGTCATTAAGGAGTAGGGAATTAGCTCCTCCCTGGGAGCCGGGGAAGCTGGTGGTGACGTTATTTAGCTTTACAATGTTGCCGGTGGAATTGACTTGGAACTGACTACTGGCTCCCACTGACAACTGAGCACTGGGACTGGTTGTCCCAATTCCAAGATTGCCGTTGACAAAAGCGTTACGGGAGAGCCAAAGATCCCGCCATCTTAAGGTGCCGCTGCCGAGGTCGTAAGTGTTATCCGACGGCGGGTAAACCCCGCCGGAAAAGATGATTGAACCTAGAGCGGTTAAGGTGCCGGTCACATAAACATCCCCGACCACATTCAATTTATAAGCTCCAGGATCGGTGGTGCCGATTCCCACATTCCCGGCCAGGTAATTATTCCCCGCGCCGGACATTGAAAGTAGCCCATTGGTGCTCGTGATATTCCCACTGCCCGAGTAGGTTGTGCCCCCGGAGATGGCACCCGTTAAGGTGAGAGAGGTGATGTTGGAAAGAGCACCGGCAGAGTCCAAACGTAAAGTACCGGCCCCGGCGCCGGTGTTAAGCCCCGTTGTTCCATTGATGGTGGTGCCGGTGATGGTGTTGGCGGTCGCAATCGTGCCAAACCCGCTGGCGATTGAACCACCCGAGAGGGCGCCGACACTGGTGAGAGAGGAGGCAATAACTCCGGATCCAAGCGTGGTTCCGTTCAAGACTGAGGTGCCATTGATAAAGTAGGCGTTGCCGGATGATAAGTTTGCACTCCCGACGACATCCAACTTGTACACCGGAGAAGTTGTACCGACCCCGACGTTGCCGCCGATATAGGCATTGCGTGAAAGCCATAAGTCTCTCCAGCGCAGGAGGGCGGAGCCAATGTTACTGGTGTTATCGACGGCGGGTAAAAGGTCTCCGGCAAAACTAGATACGGTCCCGTTGAAGAAAGCATCACCGTTCACGTAAAGTTTATAAGCGCCGGGGTTAGTGGTGCCGATGCCCACACTGCCCTCAACCAGCATTCCGTTAGCAGGCGCAACCCCACTGCTGCCAATTCCGGCGTAACCCGAACCGATTTTAACCGCCCCAAAAACGTCCAATTTATCCGTCGGCGCGCTGGAGCCGATACCAACATTACCGCTGTTATCAACGACAACTAGTTGCGTGCCGGAGGAATTAACAATTTGGAAGATATTCGCCGTTTGTCCGCTGGCGCTTTGCAGTTTTAAAACCGGAGTGCCAGCAGAGCTGCCAAGAATTTCTAGTTTGGCGGTCGGGGCGAGAGTGCCGATGCCGGTGTTGCCGGAAGTCATTAAGGCTAAAGTGCCGGTGGTGACGATCTTGCCGTTGGAATCAAAAGTGATGCCCGCCCCCGAGCCGGTGAAGTTCAGTGCTTTGGCGTCGGAGGAGGAGGAAACAATCAATCCCGAGGTTGAAAATAGACCGGAAAGGGTAAGGGTCGAACCCTTAAATTTTGTATTGCCTGACGAGCCCATCACGCCGGTGGTGATAATGTCATCGTCACCGGTATCAATTTTCCCGAAGCCGGTGCTGATCGAGCCCGCGCCTAAGATTCCGACCTGAGTTAGAGCCGAAGTGGTCACGCTATCGCCGAGTTTCGTTTCGGTTAAAACTTGCACCCCGCCGATCCGGTAGGCCTGCCCGCCGGCCAGATTAACATCGCCTTTCACGTCCAGTTTGTAAGCCGGAGCGGCTAAGCCGATGCCGACGTTGCCGCCGGGCATTAAGGCGAGGTCGGTTTTTCCGGCGGTGGTTACCTGTTGCGCTGTGGAACCGGTGAAGGAGAGCTGATTGCCGCTAATTTCAAAAAGACCACCGACAGACGCCGGTCCTGTAATGGTTACGGAACCGTTCATTGTCGTATCGGTGTTGATTTCCAAAACCGGCGTGGTCGTCCGGGCGGCTAAGACTTTTCCCAGCTGCCGGCTGGCGGGAACAGACGCGAGAGCTCTGGCTAACTTTTGTTCATCCAGGATGAAAGCCGGTTTAATGTAAGTTTCGTAAAGGCCGAAGTTGGCGGCCAATTTCGGGCTGGTGTGGAGAAGGATGTTGGCGGCCGTATTTTTGGCCGTGCCGGTAAAGCCGGCGGCGGCGGCGAGAACGACCGAGCCGGTTAAAAGACTACTGAGGGCGAGCAGGACGGCGGGGGCAAAGGCCGGGACCCGGATTCTTTTTGCTAGCCAAATCTTTTGAAGCTTTTCGGGATAACCAGTAAGTCCTGCGTCATTGCGACCCGCCTGCCGGCGAGGCAGGGTCGACAAAGGGAGCGCGGCAATCTCCGCTGTTCGTGTCATCCCTAACCTTCCTTTGTCATCCCGACCCACGAGCCGGGATCCAGGCGTCTGGATTCCCGCGTCCGCGGGAATGACTCTCAACCCGTCATTGCGAGGACCTTGAGCACTAGTCGAAAGGGACGCGGCAATCTCTGTTTCAATCCTTTCCTTAACCTGATCGTTATCCAGCCCTTCGTTTTTAAGTTCCTGGATCCGGACTAACCGCGCCACTGACCAGACGGGGAGGTGGCCAACCGTAACCGCCTGCGCATGTTTTTTGTCGGCTTTTTTCTGCTTTATTTCTGACAAAGACAGCGCCGGTTGCGTCCCGATTTCCAGCTTCCAACTGTTTTCGCCGGTCTTATTCTTAAGACTTTTCTCGTCCGTCTCCGTCACTTTCCGGACCATGTTCGGCAATAAACCAATTTTGATGTAGTAGCGGAGGCGGTTATAGGGGTCGCCGAAGCGGAAGTTGTAGCCGCTCTCTTTGGCTAATTTAACGATTTCTTCAACCGGTAAAAGAGTATTCGCCGTGGTGGGGTAAGAGTTAGATTTTGGCGCAGGGGCGGGCAGGGTAGGCATTGATTACACCGACGCGATGAGATTTGAAAGAATGGCACCGAAAAGAAGGGTCAGGAGGATGAAATCTGATGAGTTGTTTTGGCAGGTTATTTTACTTGTCATGGCAGACTTTTTTCTATCTTTTCCCTTGACGATAATATTGTAATTTCTCCTTTATAGTATGTCAAGCACAATATTGGGAAAATTTAGGCCTATAACCACATTTTTTAGAAAATCTTTTTAGCAATTAAAGTAGCTATTTGCTGCCACGACGTTTTGGTGGCAGCTAATGATTAATCGGACAAAAAGAGGATTGAAGTCCGATAACCGTAAGTAAATAAATATTCGGGCGAAATAGATTAACTATGACCGGGTACCACCCCAACACCAGATCGTGCGTCCTAAGCTAACCTGGCGGGAGGTGTTTCCAGACCATCACTTTGAGCCGGCTTTCGGTCTGTCACCCCACGTCCTCTGCCTGCTAAGTTTTAAAACCTGTAGTAAGAATATTATTGGAAATGACTTTGGATAAATTAGTAACCCGTAGTAATCAATCACAAATAACCTGTAGTTAGTAGTATTTCAAGACAGAACAACCCTAATTATAGTAACCTATAAATGGTGGTATATCTTAAAATTTTCCGTCATTGCGAGGCGCCCGAAGCAATCTAGTTTAAGATTTGAGAATTGAGGTATGAGATTTGAGATCACACTTGCGTATACACCGAAACGCTGTTATTCCGGTTGTAGATGACACAGCGGTCAAATTTGAACTCTTCCGTTTTCCCATTTTCGGTCAGGACTTTGACCGAATTGCCGTCGACAATGGTCACGAAGGTGGCGTGAAAGGGGAGGATGTCGAAAGGGCCCTCCAGGTTGGTGGACGAAACCGCCCGGGCCTTCCCCTCCCAAATTTTTTCCTGCGGACTGGCCACTAAAACATTCAATAAATTTTCCATAAAATAAAGTCAAAAGTGTCTTCTGTCATCCTGAGGAGTCAGCGACGAAGGATCTCTGACCTTGTGTCAGGTACCAACTCCGCGAGGTTACCTCGCGGAAGGTTGCTCTGACGATATAATTACGACTCTAGGTTTAAATAACCCAAGCCTTCTACTTTGTTAGGAATGTCTTCTTCAGCGACGAAGTTCCGGTATGCCTCGACCGAAGGATAAGATGCTAGTACCAATTCTTTTAAGAGCGGTTCCTCTACTGTTCCGAGATATGCGGGAAGGGAAGACCAGGGATAATCGCCCAGTCCAAAGGTAGAATCAGCCCCCCTAATAATTTCTAAAGGGTTACGGTGAATGTACTTGGTTAAATAAAGAAGCTGTTCCTCCGTCTCAATTCGTTTGTACTTGAAAGGCCCTTGGAATAAGGATCCGACACGGTCGTATTTTAGATTGAAGTAATTTGTGAAACTGGTAGAAATTTTGTGAACGTATTTGCTAATACCCCGATCAACCAATTGTTTGACCAAAAAGTGGATATGATTGGGCATTAGGCAGTACGCAATGATATCCACCGGCCTTACAAAATCTTCTGCCTCATTCCGCGAGGTTACCTCGCGGAAGGTTGTTGTTAGGCCATTTTCCAGGCTGTTTACAGCGTCCGAATACCGCTCATTGCTAAAAAGGTAGTGGAAGGCGCAATCGATAAAGCGCCGATAATCGTGTTCATAAGTAAAAATTATCCTTTTTTCGACCCCACGGTTGTAAACGTGGTAAATCTGCTCAGTTACCAGCTTTTCTTTTCGGTTCATATTTTTTCTTAATCCGCGAGGTTCCTAATCCGCGAGGTTACCTCGCGGAAGGTTGACCTGGCGCCAAATAAACATTATCTACTTTATTTCGTCGAGGCTTCCAATATACAAAAGCTTTTCTGCCGGAACTTCGTCCAACTCTCCATTGATGATTCTTTTTACATCACGAATAGTTTTGCTTCGAGGAACAAAGGCGCCGGGCCGACCGGTTTGGGCCTCGGCGGTGAAAAACGGCTGGGTCATATAATTCGTCAATTTCCGGGCCCGTTGATAGAGCGTCCGGTCTTTGGGGGACAGTTCCGACTCGCCGACGATCGCCACGAATCGGGAGAGGGACTCGTAGCCGTGGAGAATTTCGCGCGCGTGGGTTGCGGTTTCGTAGTGCTCATCGCCAATAATCCAGCGGTTAAGCATTGTTGAGGAGGACTTTAAGACGTCGATGGGGGGATATAACCCGCGGCTGGTTAAAGTCCGGGAAAGGACCAAGACCGAGTCGAGGTGGGACATAATGGCGATTACCCCCGGGTCGGAAAGCTCGTCCGCCGGAACGTAGACGGCCTGAATTGAGGTAATTGAGCCGTTTTCGGTGCTGACGAGGCGATTTTCAAAATTAGCAATCTCCGATTCCAGCGTGGCCTGGTAGCCCAATTCCGAGGGAATGGCGCCCAAAAGCGTCGAAACCTCATTTCCGGCCTGGATAAAACGAAACACGTTATCGACGAAGAAGAGGACGTCTTTTTTCTCCAAATCCCGGAAGTACTCCGCCATTGCGGCCGCCGCCGCAGCCGCCCGGAAACGGATGGCGGCGTTTTCATTCATCTGACCGTAGATGAGCGCGGTTTTTTCCAAAACCCCCGACTTTTTTAGTGATTCCCACAACTCCTTTCCTTCGCGGATCCGCTCGCCAATACCCCCGAAAACCGAGACGCCCTGGTGGGAAACGGTGATGTTGCGTAACAGCTCCGTCATCAAAACCGTCTTGCCCACGCCGGCCCCGCCGATAAAGCCGATTTTTCCGCCTTTGATAAACGGGGTAAAAAAGTCGATCTGTTTAATTCCGGTTTCGATCAACTCTGTACCGGTTTTCACTAGGTTGTAGGTCGGTCCGGCGTGGTGGATCGGAATGTATTTGACCTCGGTCAGCGCCGGTCCGTTATCCTGCACTTCACCAAACAGATTGATGATCCGGCCGAGAACGCTGAGGCCGACCGGGATGCTTAAGGGTTTTTCCGTGCTCTCGACCACCAGGTTGCGGTGGAGGTTGCGCGTCGAAGTGAGGCAGAGGCAGTAGATGCTTTGGGTTGACGAATAGGCGTAAACCTCAAGTTTGACTTCCGGCAATTGCGGACAGGTTAAGATATGGAAAAATTCGGGCAACGCCTGGCGGCTGTCGTAACCGACTTCGACGATTTGCCCCCGAACGGCGCGGATAATTCCTTTGAATGGGGTTAGTTGTAGGTCAGTCATTTTATACCTCCCACCTCCCCATCCCGGCGAAGGTTTCGAGCAGTTGGGCGTTGGTAAAGGACTTCCGCTCCTTCGATAACTGGGTCCGGGTCGATTGGCAAATTACATCAGCCCTATCGTTAGCTGTACTCATTGTTATTAATCTGGCGGCGGTCCGGGACAGTTCCGCTTCGAGGAGCACTCGGTTAAAAAGCAGTGTCCGTACGTGCATTTCGAAGAATTCGAGAATCTTAACCAGCTCCGGCTCGAAGATGTATTCAATTTTACCGATATCCGCCGGTATTTCTGTTGGGGTTTGGGTAATATCCGAGACCCCGACCCGCTGGCTGACCATCGTTAAAAATTCCGGATAGTAGAGATAAACCCGGCGGTATTTTTTTGTCTGCTCGATCAGGGCGCTGACCTCCTCCGGGGTGGGGAAGTCCTTCCGGAAAGCGACTTTCATCGTCTTTTTTTCGAGCGGGTGTCCCGAAAGATACTCGGCCCCGGTAGCACCGATGACAATTATATCCCGGTTTTTATTAATTCCCGCGTCAGCCTCAAATTTCTTCATCACGTTAATGTTTAATTTGCCGTAGAAGCGCATATTGGAAGTTATGGCGATCGCCACCGTCCCACCGCCGCCCCTCCCCGCCACGTCCTGCTCGAACAGGACGGTTTTCGGTAACGCGCCTTTGTTGACGGCGATTTCTTTAACCAGATGGTAAACCTCCCCGATTTCCCGGAAGAATACGGTATTCTTCTCGAAGTTAGCCCGAATGTTTTTGGCTTTTATCGAGTTGATCTCGGTAAACGTATTGGTGATGTATTTCAGCGTCAGGATATCCTGCAGCTGGTTTTCTAAATCGGCGATTAGTGACATTACTTACACGCCTCCTCTAAAACTCCCGTCTGCTCATCGACTTTGGCCAAAAAGCTTTCCAGGTCGTTTAGGCCGGGGTCAACCGCCAGCCCCGTCAGGGCGCTTGTCCGGGCGATGGCGTTGATCAGTTTCCGTTTATTCGTCCTGACAAATTCCGTCTCTTTCGGTTCCAAAAATGTTGTAAAGATGAGGGCGAAGAGAATCAGCTGGACGGCGGCCGGAATGGCCTGTTGGGAGTCCTGGCGCAATATTTCCTCCGCCATTTGCGCCTGTTTGATTTTCGTCTGCGTGACTGCCGTCAGCTCCGTTTCAAATTTAATGAAGCCCTGCAGCTCTTTGTATTCCGACAATAAGGTTCGGATTTTCGTACTGAGGAGTTTTTGCATCAACGACTGGGTTTGCCGGCCAACCCGGGTTACGGACCGGTCCCACTCAATTCCGGGGTACCAGCCCTGGGAGCGGAGTCCGGCGGAGAAGAGGATATGGCCGTCGGTTTGGGACATTAAGTTGGTCGGGATGAGGTTGGTCATATTTTCCAATTCCGTTTCAATTACCGGCAGCAGTGTAATGGAAGCGCCGCCAAGTTCGGGAATAAACCGCCCGGCCCGTTCCATTAAGTGCGAATGCTCGTAAAAAATTCCGCCCGGATAGGATTCGCGGCCGGGAATTTGTTTGGCCAAGAGAGCTATCTCGCGTAAATACTTCGCATGAATGCCTAAATCGTCCAGGATCAATAAAACGTCTTGTCCTTGGTGGAGGAAGTATTCAGCGACAAAAAATGCGGTAGCGGGGGCGATGGCGATTAAGGGGGCCGGTTGGGAGGAGGTGGCGGCGATAATTATCGTGTAGGCCGAGGCGCCGGTCTGTTCAATCACATTCGCAAACCGCTTGGTATCAATTTCCGGCTTCCCGATGGCCGCGTAAATGCACACGATGTTTTGTTCTTTTTGGGCGATAATGGTGTCCAGCAGAAAAGAAGTTTTCCCTGATCTGGCGTCGCCGAAGATCAATTCCCGCTGGCCGAGGCCGATGGGAATGAGGGTATCAACCACCGTGAAACCGGTAATCAGCGGCTCGGAAATCATTTCGCGTTTGCCTATTCCGGGGGCGGTGATATCGAGATTTAGGACCGGCCCGTCGAGCGGAAGGCCTGTCCGGCCGTCAATCGGTCGGCCCAGCGGACTGATCGTCCGGCCGAAAAGGTAATGGCCGAGGGGAATTTTAATCCCGTCGGAGCTAAGGTGGAAAGGCGCGCCGGGTTTTGGGCGGGCGGCATCCAGCATTAAAGCTTGGACGCGGTTGCCCGCTAGGGCTGCAACCAGCGCCCGGCTGCCGTCGTCCGCAACCAATAAATCATTGATCCGGGCGCCCGGCAGGCCTTCCAGGTAGAAAAGATAATCTTCACAGCTTGTCACGTATCCGATTTCGGATTGGATGTCAGTCATAGTTAAGAAAATTCAAAAGTCAAAAGTGACTTCTGTCATGCTGACCCTCCGAATCGGAGGGGAAGCATCTCGCCCGAATGGGCGTCTGCGACTGCAAATGCCGGCTCAGATAAACTGAGAGATCCCTCGACAAGTCTTCGACGGGCTCAGACCGTGAGCATGTCGAACGGCTCGGGATGACGCTACTGCGTCATTTTTCATTTTGAATTTTGACTTACTTATTACACAGCTTACACAGCGATTTCTACTCCCGGCCTGACATAATCGCCGATGGCTTTCAAAATTGCGACCTTGCTTCGGAGCAGATAATATTTCAGTGAATAATCACGGTAAATGCCTTTGTAGCTGACCGCACAGCCGCCGATTAGTGATATATCGATCTTAACTTCCATTAGCGCCCGCGGGTCGACATTGCTACGGAGCCACTTGCCCAAGCGGGGAGTTTCGTACGGCGTCGGGGCGAAGGGAAGAAAGAGAGTTACCGTGGGAAGGTCCGCAGCGCTCTTTTCGATGCTATCGAGAGCCGGATAGAGGTTTTCCTTGGTGAACTGGCTATAGAGACCGTAACCCCAAGCGTTTAAAGCGTTAAATTCGTCCCGCGACTCGTCTTTCTTGACGAAAAATTCATTCAGCAAAAAAATCAGGTTGGGATGTTCGTGCGGGGTAAAAAAATAATCTTCAAGAAATTCCCGCAGAAGGGTCAGCCGGTTTCTTAAATCGGCGGTGGAGTAGGTGTTGGTTAAGATTGTCTCAAGCAGTTGGTTGGTTTCGGTCATGGGAATGCGTCAAACGAATAAGTTACCTTTTTTGGCTTCTTCAAGGGCTTCATAAACCAACTCCGTCTGCTCGGCCAGGGTTAATTTTTTACCGAGGGTAATGTTCAGGGTTTTTTCCAGGATGCTGACGACGTTTTCGTCAACAATCTCCAGCCTTTGCCGGCGGTACTCCCCGATGATATTGCGCGCGTTGCCGATCTCTTTATCAATCTGGACTTGAGTCTGCTTCTGTAATTCCGTCACGAAACTGTTTAGCAGAACGGTGGTCTCATTGAAAAAAGTGTCGATTTTTCCGTCCAGAACTGTTTGTTTCCGGCTTAAATCCGCGGCCAGATGCTCTTCGAGGTCGGCTAAGAACTTTTTATACGTTTTCTCCGCTTCTTCCGTTCCGGTCGTTAATTTATAGCTCATCTCCTCCAATAAGCTGCTGATATTCCGGCGGTGCTCGGCTTCAATTTTCCGGCTTTCAATCTTTTGCTGGGCGAGGAAATTTAAGCCCTCCAATTCTGATTTCACCAGCAGTTGCTGGGCCCGTTTTATTGCTTTATGGATAATCTGGTCGGCCCGCCGGTGGGATTCTTCGACCTGCAGTTCCTGGTTGGGGGTTAAGGTGTGGCGGCGCAGTTGGCGGCGGGTCTTTAGCAGTTTAATTGACAGAGCGATAATGACCAAAAAAAACAGGCCATTCCCGGCGGAGAAGAGGATGATAAAGGCTTCAGTGATGGGCATAGTATAGTATTAAATTTATTTTTGACTACAGCCTGATAATAATAATTCCCAAGATAATCGAGCCTAAAACGACTCCGGCGATAAGAACGGTGTTGATGATAATGACGAACTGAATCGGGCCTTGGGAGAGGGGATTTCGGCCGACAGCTTCAATGCCTTTGGTGATGTTCCGGCCGAAGGTAGCGAAGGAGAGGATGCTGACGACAATAAGCATTAATCCGGCGACGACGTAACGGAGAAATAGCCCCGCTCCCGCCGGACTTTGGGTACTTTTCAGGAGGGAAAATCCCAGCCGGTCGAACACGGTGCCCCGGGGGAGCGCTCCCAGCGGTCCGATCGACAGTCCAACCTCGACTATCCCGCTGGTATAACTTTTCCCGCCGAAATCAATCGCTGTTCCGTCTTTGGCGGTAAAATCGGTCAGCGCTCGGCCAATAATATATCCGAGGTAGTCGCCGACCCGCTGAGCCTTGCCGGGGATGGGGGAGCTGGTTAAAAAATCACCGGCCTGGATTTCGCCGCTTACGGTTGTCACATTAACGAAAACACGGCCTTCGCGGACGATGGGTTGGGAATCAGGATTGTTGCGGAGGACTAATTGCGGGGCGGTGACTAAAATGCCGAACATCTTATCGTCGAATTCTTTTTGGCAGCGGCCTAAGGCTCCGGTGCCGGGATCGGTGAAACAGATAATATCTCCACTGACTGCATCCTTGTCACTAACCGTGTAGGTAGAGGCAACCCCGCTCATTACGTCGGCTGCGCGGACGGAGAGGGAACTTGCGAAAAAGGTGAGACTAATTAAAGTTACAAAGGCTACTAGGGCTTTAATTTTAGGGCAGGTTACTTTCCGCATTCTTTTTTTCAATATAGCACATCGTTCCTAAACTTCCCAATATTTTTCATAGGTTCCTAAATAACCAAAAAACCAAAAAGCTTCAGAACCTTAAATTATTCCAAAAAAAGTCTCTAGGTTATATTTCAATGTTCTTCAATACGAACGACGTTAAAAAATAGATAAATTTATCTATAAATTTACGTCGTACGTATGTAAATTAATTACATGTTGTTTATCCACAGGATATTTAGGTTATCACCTTGATATATAATTTTCTATTTGTATTGCCAAGTTCTTTAGCTTATTATGGAAAGGTGACAGAAAATATCGCGACACCTGTCGAAATAAACGAGCCGATTCATTACGACCCCGGGACAATTGAGCCCCGCTGGCAGCAATACTGGCAGCTGAATAAAATTTACGAAGCCGATTTTGGGTCAAAGAAAGAGAAGTTTTACTGCTTAGTCGAGTTTCCTTATCCCTCCGGAGCGGGACTGCACGTCGGCCACGCCAGGTCCTACGCCTCAATGGACGCCTTCGTCCGCTACAAAAGAATGAAAGGTTTTAACGCCCTTTATCCGATGGGCTGGGATGCGTTCGGGTTGCCGGCCGAAAACTACGCTATTAAAGTCGGAATCCACCCCAGTAAAACCGTGGCCGAAAATATCGCCCATTTTAAAGTCCAATGTCAGTCTTTAGGCTTGTCTTTCGATTGGTCCCGCGAGATAAATACCACCGATCCTGCCTATTACCGCCAAACGCAGTGGATTTTCCTCCGTTTACTCAAAGAGGGTTTAGCTTACCGGAATGAGGTGTCGGTCAATTGGTGCCCGACCTGCCGGACAAATCTGGCGGATGAGGAAGTTTTAGCCGATGGGATGCATGAGCGTTGCGGCAACCCGACCGAAAAACGTTCCCAAACCCAGTGGCTGCTTCGGATTACGAAATACGCCCAACGGCTGTTAGACGACCTAAAGTTGGTTGATTATTCGGATAAAATTCGGGTTCAGCAGGAGAACTGGATCGGGCGGAAGGAAGGGATTACGATCAAATTCAAAATTTCCGCCCAAGGCAGTGACGTGATTGAGGCCTTTACCACCCGCCCGGATACAATGTTTGGCGCGACTTTTATCGTCCTCGCGCCGGAGCACTATTTGGTTGAAAGAATTATGAAAGGCGAGGTCAAAGTTGACGCTAAAACCTCGCGGGAAATTAAGGCTTACGTGGCTTCTTCACGGTCTAAAACTGAAATTGATCGAAATAGTAAAGGCCGGAAAAAAACAGGCGTCTTTACCGGTCTTTTTGGCCTAAATAATTTGAACGGCAAGTTGCTGCCGATCTGGATTTCCGACTTTGTTCTCAGCCACTTTGGCACCGGCGCCGTGGTCGGGGTGCCGGGTCACGATCAGCGGGATTTTGAGTTCGCCAAGCAGTTTGGTCTGCCGATTACCCGGGTAGTGGTCGGTCCGGATGGGGACACTTCGGAAATTACCGAGTTAGTGCAGGTGCAGGAAGAGGCTGGGAAAATGGTGAATTCCGATTTTCTTGACGGTTTAGAGATTCGCGAAGCGATTAATAAAATGACGGATCACCTTGAGGCCAAAGGATTCGGGAAGCGTACCGTGACTTTTCATCTCCGGGATTGGGTTTTTTCGCGGCAACACTACTGGGGCGAGCCGATTCCGGTCGTCCACTGCCCCCAGTGCGGTGTGGTTCCGGTGCCGGAGAAGGACCTGCCGGTAGAATTGCCCTTTGTCGAAAAATATGAGCCGTCCGGAACGGGGGAGTCCCCGTTAGCAAAGATCGCCACTTGGGTCAACACCGCTTGTCCGGTTTGTTCTGCCCCAGCGAAGCGCGAAACCGACACAATGCCGAATTGGGCCGGTTCGAATTGGTACTACCTCGGGTATTTGCTGGCGGATAAGCTCGGAAATTCCAAATCTCAAAACGATCCTGGAGTCGCCCAGGATGACGTCATTCTGGCAAGCGAAGCGCGTCCAGAATCTACTTCCGATACGAATATTTTCTCTACTACCAAAAACCTCATCAATCATTGGATGCCGGTGGATATTTACGAAGGTGGTTTTGAGCACACGACTTTGCATCTTCTTTACTCCCGTTTTATCTATAAATTCTTGTTCGACCTCGGGGTTGTTCCTGGCCCCGAACCTTACGCCAAACGCCGCTCGCATGGGATTGTCCTCGGTCCGGACGGGCGGAAGATGAGTAAGTCTTTCGGCAATGTTATTAACCCGGACGAGATTGTCAAACAATATGGGTCTGATACCTTAAGACTTTACGAAATGTTCATGGGTCCCTTCGAGCAATCGGTAAGTTGGAGTGATAGCAGTTTACAGGGCTGTTACCGTTTTTTAACCCGGGTTAACCGCCTGACTCTGAAAAATGTTACAAATGAAGAAACGCCAAAGGAATTATTAATTGCCCTCCAGGCGGTCATTAAGAAGGTGGGGGAGGATATTGAGGCTTTGAAGTTTAATACCGCGGTGGCGATATTAATGGAATTTATTAATGGTTGGGAAAACAATAATTTAAAATACGAGGACGCTGAAACTTTTCTCCGGCTTTTAGCGCCTTTTGCGCCCCACCTTGCTGAGGAACTTCGGCATAAATTGCTGATTTCCACTGGTTGGGATGCGGATTCACGCGGATCTATCCACCTTCTTTCCTGGCCGGTTTACGATCCGGAGTTACTTAAACAGGACCGGGTTTTCATTGTAGTCCAGGTTAATGGTAAGTTGCGGGATCGATTTGAGATTGAGGCAGGCGCGGACGAGCGGTCGGTGACGGCGGCTGCGAAGGCTTTGCCGAAAGTTAAAAAATATCTATCTAATGAACATTTAAAGATTATCTTCGTTCCGGGAAAACTGATTAACTTCGTGGTTACTGATTAATAGAGGAAAGACACGACGATCGACGTTAAAAAATAGATAAATTTGACTATAAATAATCTACGATCGACGGTTATTTATTGAAAATATGTTATCACTTACCGATAAAATATTAACTTTACTCTACTACTGCCTGGAAAACTACGATAGCGGTTTTGAGGATCTATATCACCCCGAAAAATTTATCTTCAATTCCTTTTCAAAGGGCTATCATCCCCGGACGGTCTATCAGGAACTTTGGAAATTAAAGAAAAGCGGGGCTTTAAAGAAGTCATCCCGCGACGGCCAGACCTACTATCACTTAACGGCCACGGGGAAAACCGGTCCCGCCAAGGCAATTCCCTTACTCCGTTTTCAACGCCAGTGGGACGGTAAGTGGCGGATCGTTATTTTTGATATTGACGAGAAACACCGGCGGCTGCGGGATACTGTTCGGACAAAACTCCGCCAACTCGGTTTCGGCCTTTGGCAAAGAAGTATCTGGCTGACCCCTTTCGACGTGGCGGACGATATGAACAACTTCCTGGAAAAGCTCGACCTGAAGGGGACGGTGGAGGTTTTGGAGGCCAAGCGGCTCTTTGTTTCTGACGAAAAGGCGTTGGCGGCGAAGGTTTGGGATTTGCCGAAACTGAATGACACTTACCACCGTTTAGAGGTAGAATGGATTGAAGCGCGGGAGCAGTATATAAAAAACCTGCCGATTCTCCGGAAAATTGCCGCCTCGCTGCAGAACCGATATCTGGAGATTACCTGGCACGACCCCGGACTGCCTACGGCTCTTTTGCCGGAACCGTGGGCCGGCGATTCGGTTAAAAAATTGTTTTTCGAGTGGAATAAGATCGTTTAAGACAACAATAAAATGCAAAAAGACCTGCTGGAAAGGATCCGTGAGTTTGATGTTTTTGGTGGCGGCCGCCGGGCCGGTCAGTTGCCGGATGAGGAGTCTGACGGCCTGGAGAATGGTTTTAACCCGCCGAATTCTTCAAAAGACTGGCAGGAATTCTTCAGTAATACCCAAAAAATAATCGGCCTTTTCACCATATTTTTATTTATTACCGGCGCTTTCGTCCTGGCTGTCCTGCGGATGCAGACCAAAGCGGCTCCGGAGATGAAACTCACCGGAACGGTCGAGGACTCTGTGGTTGAAGCCTCGCCTTCCGCCACTCTTTTAACTGTCCAACTGTCCGGCGCGGTCAATAAGCCCGGTGTTTTCACCGTCCCGGCCGACAGCCGGATTCAGGATCTTCTTCAGCTGGGGGAGGGTTTAGCCCCGACGGGGGATCCCGTTTGGGTTGAGCGCAATATCAATTTGGCCGAAAAGCTTTTCGACGGTGAAAAGGTTTACTTTCCCACCCGGGCGGAAACTGTCGCGACCACCACCGCGCCGAATGTAGTCGGCTATTCCGGCCAATCGGTTCTCGGGACAAAATCAGCCAAAATTAATATCAATACGGCTTCAGTTCCGGCTTTAGATACCCTGCCGGGGATTGGTCCGAGTACCGCCGGAAAAATTATCGAATACCGGCAAAAAAACGGCCCCTTTGCCCGGATTGAGGATATCCAAAAGGTTAGCGGGATAAAATCAGCTCTGTTCAGTAAAATTAAAGATTTAATCACGGTCAACTGAGCCTTTATAGGTCCGATGGCTACATCTCCTTCCTATTTCCGGCGTCTAAAACTCTTTCTCGCCCTGAACTTTTCCCGATTGCCGCTTATTTTTCTTCTTTCTTTGTCCTGGCTATTTGGCTCAGCGGCGGGGATTTATCTCACTCCCTTGTTGGCCGTGGCCGGCGGATTGATTATTTTGGCCGTATTTTTAATTAAGCGTGGTCCGGTAGCCTACCTTTCTCTCTTTCTTATTTATCTCCTGGCTGTCCTGCGGTTAGGCCTTTTTTCCCAGTCTTCCCCGGCCACTACTCTCGACCACTTGGCTTCCCGCGAGGTCAATCTGCAGGGCACAGTTGACGGGCCGCCCCGTTACTACAACCAAACGCAGCGTTTATTCATGTTCGATCTGAAAGATTCGGTTTCCCTGAGACCTGTGGCCGGAAAAATTGAAATCACTACGAGCGCTGACGTGACTTACGAACCCGGCCAGCAACTCAATCTTTCCGGAACTTTGGAGTTGACACCAGGGCAGGGTGGTCGAACTTACGCAGAAATTAGTTATCCGAAGATAACTGCCCGCCCCGCCCCGCCAAAGCCTTTTAGCGGTTTCCAAAAAATGTTGGATAATATAAGACAAAAAATGCTCTCGATCCTGAAGAAGACTTTACCCGAGCCCCAGGCTTCACTCGCCGCCGGTGTCATCTTAGGGATGAAAGAGCAGCTGCCGGCCGAGTTTGCCAATCAGTTAAAAAGGGCTGGTTTAACGCATATCGTGGTCGCCTCGGGTTATAATATCACCATTGTTTTAAGTTTTTCGGCGCAATTAGCACTCTTTTTAGGAAAGCGATTATCCCTGATTTTAGGCTTACTATTGACCGTGTTTTATGCGCTCCTCACCGGTGGCGGCATCCCGGTTTGGCGGGCAGTTCTAATGTCCTTTATCGCGCTTTCTTTTGAAATGACCGGCCGGGAAAGAGAAGCCCGGACCGCGCTTTTTCTCAGCGCCGCGTTTATTACTCTCCTGCAACCGGAAAGCTTAACGGAACTCAGTTTTCAACTATCCTTCCTGGCAACCTTCGGCCTTCTTTATTTCACGCCGGTTTTTGACGATATGCTCTCGAAAATTCACCGCCGCGGGCTGGGCAGTAAATATTTTAAAGAAGCGCTCTCTTCAACTTTGGCCGCTCAAGTCGCGACTCTGCCCGTTCTGATCGGCAGTTTCGGCCAAGTTTCTCTGGTCGCGCCAATTACCAACTGCCTGATTTTTATTGTTACCCCGCTGATTATGGGTTTATCAGGGATAACTCTTTTTGTTGGACTTTTTTCCGCCGGTCTGGCTTCATTGGTCGCTTGGCTGGCTCTCGTTCCGTTAACTTACTTCGTCAAGGTCGTGGAGTTTTTTGGAAATCTACCATGGGCGCTCCTGCGTATTTAACTATTTTAATCCGTAAAATTAACCTAAGGCGTTTTTTCTGGCCGGGGCTGGTAATGTTAACTATTCTGGTCTGGGCGGCGGTTTTATCTTTCCCGAGAGATAACCGGTTGCTGTTGAAATTTTATGACGTCGGGGAGGGGGACGCGATTTTTATTCGAACGGAGCAGGGCAAAAAGGTGTTAATCGACGGCGGGCCGGACGGGCGGGTGGTAAATTATTTGTCCAAGGATCTGCCTTTCTATGACCGGACGCTGGATTTAATGATTGTGACCCATCCCCACGCCGATCACCTCCGCGGCCTGGTGGAAGTCCTCACGCGCTACCATGTTCGCCGGGTGGTTTACAATCCCGGCCAGTACACGGAGGCCGTTTACCGCGATTTTGAACGGGAGATAAAGGCGCAAAATATTCCGGTCTGGACCGCGAAAGTGGGGGATACGCTGACCCTGGACGCCAAAAGCCGCCTGCTGGTCCTGTGGCCGACTTCAATCAACCAGGAAACCAGCAACCCCAACGAGACCTCAATTATCTTGCTTTTAAGGACGGGTGCTTTTTCAGCCCTGCTTTTAGACGACGCGGAGAAATCAGTTCAAGCGGCTCTTTTTATACCTCCTGGGGACGATGACCTAGAGGTCCTGAAAGTGCCTCACCACGGGGCGAGGACGGCCCTTGACGAGTTTCTGGTGGCAAAAGCGGCGCCCAAGCTGGCGGTAATCTCCGTCGGCCGGAACAGCTACGGCCACCCGTCGGCGGAAGTTTTAGGGGCGTATTCCATCCGGAATATCCCGATTCTTAGAACCGATACGGCGGGGAGCGTCTCCATCCTGACTGACGGGTTGAAATGGTGGTATGAGACCGTCCGCTAACCCTATATCCCTTTCTCAATCATTATAAGTACTAATTGAATTTATCAGACTTAAGGCGTCGGTGAAAATTATTTTCTTCAAGGATACTTACGTTAAATATATTCTATTGACTCTAAGTCTTAAACCTAGATATATATAAGATAGTTATATTTGATGCTATCAGTCATAGAGTTAATAATTTGAGATCATCCCGCCAAAAACTGGTCGGAGGCAAATTTAACAGATACTAAATAGCTGACCATTTTTCTGCAAAACACTTTAATAGATAGAATGCTAACTTTATCCATCCTATGCATCATATCGTTTGCTTATCTCCAAAAGATGGCGAATGGTTGTAAATTAATTACTCAACTTATAAAAATTATAAAGGCAAGAAGAAAACCGGAATCAAAATAAAATTATCTAAAAATTAACGTCGATCGACGTGTATTTTATGTAAATATTTCCCGCCGCTGGTAAACCGTTCCCGTTTGCGGTAAAGTATTGAGAGCGGGAGAAAAACTTATGTATCTTGTCCGGCCGGAATTAATTAAACTTCTAAAATCAGCAGCCCTTAAATCCTTAAAAATAAAAATCAGTGATGAGGATGTTTCGTTGGAACATCCGGCCGATCCGGCCTTTGGCGACTACTCCTCTAGCCTCGCCTTAACTTTAGCCAAGCAGCTAGAGCAGTCGCCGATGGCGATTGCCAACACTGTAGCCGAGGCTGTCCGAAAGGAAAAATTGTATTTGGAGAAGGTGGAAGTTGCTCCGCCGGGATTCATTAATCTGACTCTGACGAAGGAATATTTACTGCACGAAACAGCCCGGGTTTTAACGATTAGGGAGCTTTACGGTTGTTCAAAAGCCCGCGCGGGACAAACAATTCTGCTTGAATTTGCCCATCCCAATACCCACAAACAATTCCACATCGGTCACCTCCGCAATATTACTTTGGGCGAGTCGCTCGCCCGGCTCTTAAAATCTCAAGGAGTAAATCTGATCCGCGCCAACTACCAGGGCGACGTCGGTTTACACGTGGCGAAGGCGCTTTGGGGGTTGACGCAAGTTTCAAGTATCGGGTCTCAGCTCACAAAAAGTCGGAAGTTGGGCTTGGAGAAAAAAATTGAACTGCTGGGCGAAGCCTACGTCGAGGGGCACAAAGCCTTTGCGAAGGGGGGAGAAACCGAGGCGCAAGTGGCGGCGTTAAATAAAAAAATCTACGAAAAAGACCCGTCGATTATGCCCTTGTGGACCGAGACCCGCCAGTGGAGCCTCGATTACTTTGATCTGATTTACAAAAGACTAGGCTCGCACTTTGACCGGTTTTACTTTGAGAGTGAGGTTTTTGCGAAAGGACTAACCATTGCCCGGGAAGCTTTAAAGTCCGGCATTTTGAAAGAAAGCCAGGGCGCGGTGGTTTTTGATGGGTCCGAGTACGGACTTGATACCCGCGTGTTTATTACTGGGACAGGTTTGCCAACTTACGAGGCCAAAGAGTTGGGTTTGGCCAGTCTGGAATTTTCGGAACACGGCCCGTTGACCAAATGTATTCACGTCGTTGCTCCCGAGCAGTCCAGTTTCTTTAAAGTAACTTTTAAAGTCGAGGAACTGCTGGACCCCGGAAAATATGCACTCCGCCAAGAGCATTTTGATTACGGCTACGTTGACTTAAAAGAGGGGAAGATGAGCTCTCGGGCGGGGAACATTGTCACTGCCCTTTCGTTGCTGGACTCCGCGCGGTTAAAGGCGAAAGAGCTGATAAAAGACGCGACGTTAACGGAAGTGGAGCGGGAGGAAGTTACGGAAAAGGTGGCGGTCGGGGCGGTAAAATATTCACTCCTGCGCTACGGCGCCCGGCGCAACATCAGCTTTGACCTAAAACAATCGGTGGCGTTGGAAGGCAACAGCGGTCCCTACCTTCAATACACTTACGCCCGCGCCCGTTCCGTATTACGTAAGTTAGAAAGCGCCCCTTCATTAGCGGGATTTACCTCGGCCTCTGTCAATTTAAATCCGGAGGAGGGCGCTGTGGCTCGCCTCATCTACCGTTTCCCGGAGGTGACTAAGGCCGCCGCGGCTGATTATGCCCCGAATGTGCTTGGTGATTATCTCTACTTGCTTGCCCAAAAGTTCAACGCTTTTTACGATAAGCACTCGATCCTCAAAGCGGCGCCCGCGGAGCAGGAGCTCCGTTTTCTGCTTACCTCGGCGGTCGCGCAGATTATTAAAAACGGCCTTAATCTATTGGGGATTGAGGTAATGGAAAAGATGTAGTAAGATTCGTCTGACGATGTCAACTGTGCCTCTTCTTGAGCCCACTCGGGAGCGAACCCTAGTTATAATGAAGCCGGATACGGTGAGGCGAGCCTTAACCGGAGAAATTCTTGCCCGTTTCGAGCGCGTGGGTTTGAAGATTGTCGGAGCGAAGATGGTTTGGATGACTCAGGAATTTGCCAAGAAGCATTACGTGGCCGATCGGGTGGAGTGGGTAAAGGGGTTGGGCGAGAAATCTCTAATGGCCTACACGAAAAACGGCACCGATCCGAAAGAAACATTCGGTACCGCGGATCCTTACGAAATCGGGAAAGTGGTGGCGGGATACCTTATCGATTATGTCTGTTCCGGTCCCGTTATTGCTTTTCTCCTTGAAGGAAATATGGCGATTGAAATTGCCCGGAAATTGGCGGGTCCGACGCTGCCGATTATGGCCGCTCCCGGGACGATCCGCGGGGATTACAGCAACGACTCAACCGATGTCGCCAACTCCCGTTGCCGGGGCCTTTTCACGTTGGTGCACGCTTCCGGGAATAAAGAAGAGGCGGCCTACGAGGTCAAGTTATGGTTCAAGGATGAAGAAATATTTGACTATACTCGCGCCGATGAAGCCCTGCGCCTCGGAAAATTTTAACTCTTTCCACCGGTAAAGCCTACAGTTTCCACGACCACTATCTCAACATTAGTCTCACCGACAGAAAACATTATTGTTAAGGGATTAAGCCGCGTATTTTCAAGGTAAAGATTCTGCTTTTGCGAGCTCAGGTTTTCCGACGGATCGTAATAGATGGATGTCCCGTAGCGGCGGTCAACTCCGGAAATCGGGGCAAAGTCGTGGTTAGTTTTTGCCGTAACCTTTAAGCCCGCCTTCGTCGCCGCCATGTTGAGAAAAGAGGCAATATCGCAAACACCTTTTCCCCAAAGCCCATCAACCGCGCGGTAGCCGTCGCTGGCAGAAAGATTGGTATCGGCAAAAAATACCGTCTTGTTTCTAAGCTCCGGTAAGACGGCAGGGTGGAAAGCCAAAACCTGCCCCGGGGCGAGGGTAAGATTGAACGAGAAGGGTTCGCGTATTTTTGTCCAGTTATTTTCTAATTGCGGAGCATCACCTTTGAGGTAGTGGAGGTAGAGGCGAATGTTATCGCCGTAACCGGCATTGATTGCCCTGTTACCGTGACGTTGGGTAAGGTCGAGGGTCTCGTGGGAGCGGACTTCCTGGATGGCAAGCTCTGTTTCGGCAGCCGAAAAAGCCGGTAAAACCGGAGTCGTAGAAAGGGTAATAAGGCTGAAGGCAAGGGCGGTAAGACCCATAGGTAGGCAGGAGACTTAGTAGGCAGGTAGGGCAATAGGGGGACTATACCACGAACTCTAGGCCTTGTCAAAGCCTTGGTGTCCTGAAATTCGGAGAAATAAAAAAACCGCGAGGCTTTTGGAAAGCGTCGCGGTTTTAGATTGCTACTTACTTTTTGCCAATGAACGGCAGGTAAAGGAATTGATTCTGAATTGAGATCTGCCCGTTGTTACTGAGCGAGATGTTTTTCAGGTAGATTCCTTTATGGCCGCTATCAGCATTGCCCCAACTTCTGAAGATAAACTGGACGGCGCAAGCCCGATCAGCGCAATAGGAGGGGTTGTAGTTATAATCAACCCATTCCCTCTGCTTCTCGGATTGCCAACCTGCCGGCCAGACGATGGAATACTTTCCCTCCTTGACGATGTTTATCAAAAGCTCATCGTAAGCCGTATCCATGTCCTGGAAAACGGAAACGAGTAGCGTTGGCCGAGTTCCAGCCGGGAAGTACACCTTTGGGGATTTGATCTCGCCGTAAACCGGTTGGGTTGCCCGGTAGTGACAACTTTCGTCGCCGTAGTACCAAACGCGATCCCCGGCCTTAGTGCCCGGAGGAAAGCAGGGATCATTCGTCTTCAGTAGGCGCCACAACCCGATACTTTCTCCGATGAGATTTTGCCCCTGCCGGCCGTCAACGAAAGGCGGGGTCGGGTAGGCGTTCAGTACGAAATCACGGTTTCCGGTTTGGTCACTAACGATTGCTATCTCCTCGGTCACTTCACGAAATTGCGCCGAGTCTGTCGTGACCGTCAGCTGATACTTGCCCGGCGGTAGGCTAAGATTAAACTTGCCCGCCCCGTCGGTCCGGGTACCGAGACCAAGGTTGCGGATTCCGACCCACGCCGGCAGCGAGTGCCCATTGCCAAAAACACTTCCTTTCAGCGTTCCGTTTGTTACGGGCGAGATGGTCGCGTTGAAAGTCAGTGCTGTCCCATCAGTGACCGTGAGAAACTCTTTGTCGGTTGTCACTGTTGTCCAGCCGAACTTTTCGACGGTCGGTCGGTAGGTTCCTGTCGGAACTCTGGCCGAGAAGTATCCTTGGCTGTTCGTCCTGATTGCGACGCCGCCGAAAACAACCAGTGCATCCTGTATACCTGCGTTGCTTGATTTTTGCCGGACATAGCCCGTGACCGTGCCGAAGGACAGACTTTGAATCGCGGCGAGCGCGTCCACCCGGCCCCAACCGCAAGTGTTATTGTTTCCTTTCGGCTGGTAGTTGGCCGCGGCGGAAGACTTGAGGATATCCGTAAGTTCCTCCACCGTTATGTCGGGTTTGGCTGACCAAAGGAGCGCCGCCACACCGGCCACATGCGGCGCGGCTTGCGAAGTCCCGGAATACTTCTGATACCCCTCACCGTCCATGGTAGAAGTAATGCCCACCCCCGGCGCGCAAAGATCGGGTTTAGCGCTGCCAAAGGCACCCGGGCCGCGCGAGGAGAAGTTGGCGACCACGTCATTTTCGTCCGTCGCGCCCACGGCTAGAACTTCCGGATACGC
>JBBTUG010000024.1:0-2838 GCA_038063895.1 Patescibacteria group bacterium
GCGACCCTTTCGGATTGGACGATTTCAAGTTTTTCTTTGGCGGCAAATTCTTTTTCTTACACCTTATCAAACTTTCTGCTATTTCGACATATTTTTGCTAAAACTGTTAGTCGTTAGGTTAGATAAAACATTAAAGGGTGTTTTTAAACTTCTATTTGAAATGGAAACTCCGTCGTATCCATTTTTTACTGCCACTTGAATATTTTCTACATATTCTTTATCTGAATAATTTGATCTGTCTCCAAGTATGATAGGAATAGGACAAAGTTTTTTTACAATAGAAAAATCTGTGCATTTTTCTGGCAATCTAGTTTCAACAATATCCACCCCAATTTCGTAGCCAACTCTGGCTGCATATAAAATCTCATCTAACGAAACCTTTTCATAAAGTTTTCCCTGTTTATTTACATCAACCACGTACATCATTGCATAAACAAGCAAGTTATATTTATCTGCCTCGCTACATACTTTCCCCAACATTTCTAGCATTTCTAATTCATGAGAGTTGCCTAAATATATTGTTAATGAAACGCCGATAGCACCTAAATCCACTGCATCTTTAACTTGAGATATTTGAGATTTGCTTGTAGTAGTGTGCAGTGATGTTGAACCAGTTATATGTAGAAAAAATGGCTTTTTTGCTTCCACAAGTTTTTTACCGTATGTTTTTATCAAACCTTTATGCATTAAAGGACTACCAAAACTATGTGTTGCAACATTATTCATCAAACTCTCTGTATTTAAAATAAAATCTTGAGGTTGTTTATAAAAACCAAAATCGAGAGGAAGGAAAATATATTTATTAAGTTTGGGGTGAACCAATCTATTTAATAATTGTTGTTTCATAATTCTCTATAGTTTTACTTCAATAAATCCTCAATTGAAACGTCAAACGCTTTGGCTAATTTTGCCATAATAAGTACTGACGGTTTTTTAATAACATTGCTTTCAATCTTCGTAAGGGTAGTGTATTTTACGCCAGATTTTTTGGCAAAATCCTCTTGAGACAATCCCTGCTTATTTCGGTACTTTTTTATATTCTCGCCTATGTTGATTTCAATTGCCATATTATCACTAACTGGCGGAGAGGGTGGGATTCGGCTACCTGTATCCGCCTGCTGGCGGATCAGTCAGCCCCGCCTCAGCGCCGTCGCGCTTCCGGCATTCGAATCCCAACTCTTCTATTGTTCGCCAATCTCACCGAAATGGTGAGCTTATCGAACCATGGCGGAGAGGGTGGGATTCGGTCACGCGTTCCCCGCTACTGCGGGGCCGCTCGACCCCGCCTCCTCACGACCCAAGGTCGGAGTCCGGCATTCGAATCCTGTCTATCTAATCGCGTTTGTTTCACCAAGAAGGTGAAACGCACGCGATGGCGGAGAGGGTGGGATTCGAACCCACGGAGCCCTTACGAGCTCAGCACATTAGCAGTGTGCTGCTTTCGGCCACTCAGCCACCTCTCCACGCTAGCCTTCTTTATGATAGCACAACGACGTTTATGGCTTAATGCGGCACCCTTCTTCGACAGATCCTTCCAGCACTTGACAAGGATAACCTAACAATGTATAATGGTAATTAGAATAATTCTAAGTTACATTAGACATTATCTATATGAGTAATCTACTCGCAGAATTATATCGATCGCCGAAAACAGTCATGACCTACAAGGACCTGGCTTTGCTTTGGCAGGAAAATAACAAAAACAATCTGAATGCCAAAACGGCCTATTATGTGAGGCGAAAAAATCTGATCCGGCTGACGCGGGGGGTCTTTGCCAAAAATAAAGACTACAACCCGAAAGAACTGGCGGCCAGTATCTATACACCGTCTTATATCAGTTTCGAAACCGTCCTCAGGGATGCCGGGGTAATTTTTCAACATTACGAAGCCGTCTTCGTAGTTTGCCGGTGGCCGAAGACAAGGATCATCGATAAACACACAATCACCTTCAGAAAAATAAAAGACGCCGTTTTATTTAATCCCCAGGGTATTATCAGCAGGGACAATTACAGCGTGGCGACTCAGGAGAGGGCGTTTTTAGATATGATTTATTTATTTCCGGATTACTACTTCGATAATTTAAAATCAATTGATTGGGAAAAATGCACCGAACTGGTAAAAATATACGGCAACGGGCAGTTGGCGGGGCGATTGAACAGGTATCGACGAAACTATGCTCAATAGAGAAAAACATCAATTAATAATGGGGCGGATTTTAAAAGATATCTATACCGATGTCTCGATTGCCCCGCTTTTAGGCTTTAAAGGCGGCACTTGCGCCTATTTATTTTACGGCTTACCAAGATTTTCCGTTGACCTGGATTTTGATTTGCTGGAAGTCAACGAGGAAAACCAGAATACGGTTTTTGACAAAGTGACACATATTCTGTCCAACTACGGACAGGTCAAGGATAAATATATTAAAAGGTTTACAATCTTTGCCCTGCTTTCCTACGGAAACGACGACCACAACATTAAAGTCGAAATTAACATCCGCAAGCCGGCCGAAAATCCTAGAGACCAGTACAGACTGAAGGACTACCTCGGCATTTCAATGTTTGCGGCTAAAAAAGATTACCTGTTTGCCGGTAAGCTTGCCGCATTGACTTTAAGGAAAGAAACGGCGATGAGAGATATCTACGATATCCATTATTTCGCTAAAAACAACTGGGATATTAACACGGGAATCCTTAAAGAAGGAACCGGCGTAACTACTGAAGAATACCTGACGAAGTGTATAACTTATATTGAAGGTGTTAAAAATAGCCAGATTTTGCAGGGGCTGGGAGAACTTATTGGAGGAGAAAAAGAAAAAACGTGGATTAGGAATAATTTAAA
>JBBTUG010000024.1:2938-38846 GCA_038063895.1 Patescibacteria group bacterium
GGGGTTTCCCGAATTCGCTTCAAGGCGCCGTTGGCAAGCTCAACTTTCAGCATCCGGCCTAAACTCCTGGCTAAAATCTCCGACTGATTATAACCGCGCTCCAACTGTTTCACCGGGTGCAGAGGAACGGGAACAAGAAGAGCCCCGCGCCCGAACTCAAAACCAGACTCTAACATCTCCTCAACCAGAAGCCCGGCGAGAAAATCGGCCAGCGCCGTCACGGCCCGATATTTCAGTTTTCTTACGGCCGCCCCCATCACTCCGTAATATCGAAACGGGACGAAAAGCCGATCGGGAGCGTAACGGGAACGGCAGCGGGGATGGGTAAAGCCGTCCACCGCGGCCCTGGTACAAACCGGACACAAGGTCTGCTCTAGATACGGCAAATAACCCTGGCAATCCGCGCAAAGATACGTCCCGGGTAAATTACAGCTCAAGCATTGGGCGGGAACGGCTTTGGCGACTAACAGTTTTAGTATTTCTTTAAGCATTAATAAATAAAGAAAAGCCCCTCCGACTCGGAGGGGCTCTTCATTTTCTAATCGGACATGGTTGCAACCCTTTGGGGTTGGAACCGATGGTGGTGGAGGTGCCGGCATTGCAGCCGGGTGTTGAAAATCTCCATTTTTATTCTCTACTGGCGTAGTCGCTTTTCAATTCTTCCGCGTGAGACGCGCAGCGACAAAGTCTTGTGGCGGAATAGATTGACTTGATAATTCCTCAGTTGAACTCAATCTGCTTCAACCGTCGCTTGGGTTAAGTTATGCCCTTAAAAACCCCACCCAAGGAGAGTCTCTAAAGACACCCGGTTTACGCGTAGGCGTAAGCGGGAAGCAAAGCGTCTTGTTTGACGTTTGTTGTTGTTGCCAGATTTAGACGAGGCCGGGTCTGACACACGGCCACCAGCCAATAAGAACAGAGTTCTTCAAGCGAAGCTTGTCACCCCCGCGAGTTCCCGATTAGTATCTTCATCCAATTGACGCTGTTTTAATTCTTTCCGGTGATCAAATTCTCTTTTTCCGCGCCCGATACCAATTTCGATTTTAATTATACCACCGCGGCTGTAAACTTTCAGCGGAAAAATGACCACCCCTTTCCGGCTTAAAATTCCGGTCAGGCTGTTGATTTCTGATTTATTAAGGAGCAGTTTCCGGACCCGTTCCGGATTTATTTCGGCGGAACCGGCTTTCGAGTAACGGAATATTTTCAGGCCGACAACGAAGGCTTCCCCGTCGCGGAAACGGACAAAACTGCCGCGCCAATCTACCCGGCCTTCCTTAACGGCCTTAACCTCCGCCCCGAAAAGCTTTATCCCCGCCTCAAACTGCTTACCGACCTCAAACTGCCGGCGGACAAATCGTTCCCCCTTACCTAATTTTATCATATTTCCCCGCTGAGATCAAGCCTATAGATTTTAGTCTGGTCGAGCAAGTAAAGCATCTTTCCTACCCGATCGAGCCAAAAAAGAGACGGCGCGGATAGGGCCTTGTCAGTGAGTAAAATCTGCTTCTGGTAAATTCCATCCTTGGATACAATAACTAATCTTTTACCCCCATTATCCAAAATATAAAGGTCCGCCAAATCCGGCTCCGTAAAAAGAGCAACCCCACCCGTCAGCGGCTGAGGTAGACCGGTGAGAGAAAATTCCGCCGCTTTGCCAAGAGTGAATTTACTGATCAGACTGTCCTTAAATAAAAGGTAGATGCTTCCGTCATTAGTCATCCCCGTGACCAAACTTAAATCCACTTTATCTTTCAGCCACACGGTCTTGCCGGAATATCCCGAAACGACCGGCGAGTACTTACTCAGCTCCCCCGCTTTCGGGTCGAGAAGATAAAGATTTCCGAGATACACATTGAAAAATTCCACCGCGGTCCCGCTCAGAGTTTTAATCAGGTTGGTTTTGACCGTGTTTTTGTCTAAAGTGATCCGGAACAGACCGTTTTTATCCAACCCGAATAGGTCTCCATCGTAGAAAGAAAGCAGACGGACTTGGCTTAACTGCTCGCCCCCGAGCCGTTCCACTTTCACCGGGGACTGGGTTAGTAACAATTTATAAAGGCTGTCCGTACCCGCATCCGCCACGTACAGAGCCTGGCCGTCCCCCACCAGAGCAGTTGGTGTACTCCCTTTACCCTGGATCAGAAAATCGTAAATCAGCTCGGCGTGGTCAAGCGTGCTGGCCTTAATCGCCCGACTTAAGATCTGGTCGGCGCGGGTATTTAAAGCTTCGCCTTGAGACTGATCCCCCAGAAGAGTAATCTTCCCGGCCAGCTCTTTGGCCTGCACCGCCAGTTCCTGGACTTTCCGGTTATTAAGGTCGATAAAATCAGTGGCCGACAACAGGCTGCGCTCCGCCTCAGATGAAAGGCGGGTAATCTCTTTTGCCACCCTGACTTTCTGCTGGGTCCGAAGTGTATAAACCGTTGAGACGGCAAATAAGACAAGCACCGCGAGCGTTAAGAAAACCCAACGCTGTTTCCGGGCCGACTGGCGCTGACGGGGGGAAGAACGGTCTAAGTAGAGCCCCGAAATTCCGGCAGACAGCGGGGACGAAACCTCGGCTTCTCTCCTCTTTAATAACCGGCTGAGGAAAGGTTTTATTTTCGAGCTCGCAGCGTTTATTTTTTCTTTCGTGGGCGAAACGAACTTAATGACCTCGTCCGGACTGACCTCTTTTTCCTCAAAAAGCCGGAGAACCAGGACGGTTAGGTCTTCTTTTTGGGGATTATTTTGCACCAGCGTTTCGAGGTTATCCAAATTCTTTTCCAAATAAGGCACAGGGAAAAGCTCACGGAATTTAAAACTGCCTAAAATAAGGATATCCGCCGGCGCAATTATTCCAGAAGCGACGGAGATTTGCGCTTCAACGGCCGGACAGATTTCTTTCATCACACCCGCTCTGAGAAGGTAAACCGCGGCGGTGCCCAGCCGGGCCAGATAAAGGATGTTCCCCCACAACACGGCGGCCACGATATCAAAGTCAATCCCAACGGTTCCGGTAGTAGTACTGTGGGCAATATCCAGTAGCCGCCGATGCGCGGCGGCCACGGCTTTTTCCAAGGCGGACAGCGGGGAGCCCTCCGGGAGGGAATAATATTCTTCCTGCAGGGCCGAGGTGATAATTTTTCCCCCCGCGGTGGCCTCAAAAGTCGGCGGACCTTTTAAAGTCGCTACCACGAAAAGGTGTCCCCGTCGTTTTAGCGTCGCTTCGTCGGCGGGCGTAAAGCCCCGGGCGAGGGACCAGTGGCCCGCCGGAAAATTTGGCTCTCCGAACAGCGGCTGGGAGCGGAAGCTTAATATTTTTTCCATTACGGTATTGGTAAGTATTGGCGCAAGTAAACCAGTGAGAGAATAAAAATCAGCAACGCAAAAATAAAATGCAGATAAGCGAGCGGCTTTAAGACGAGAGATGCCTGGGTTTCCAGCAGAGAATTAAGCAGCAAGGTCTGACGGACAACCATGACGGCGAAGAGCAGGTAAAGGCCGAGCAGACTGACGGTCATCACCGCGCCCAGGATATAACTGAAATTGGTCACCCACGTACCCAAAATCTCCCCGGTCACGTTACCCACTTAGTCCTCCTTCCACGCTGGAATGGCGCATAATCGACACCAACAGCCGCTGGACCTTATCGGGGTTGGGAATACGTTCGAACATAAAATTAGGTTCCTCGCCCGCGGTCTGGATTTTAACATTGCCGTAATTAAAAATAACTCCGGCCCCACCGCTGATACTGTAAGTTACGTCCTGGATATTAACGATGGTCGTTGAGGAAACCCGAAAAAAAAGAAAACCCCAGTAGTTAATATCGACAATCCGGTGGTCAGTGACTAAGTCCACATTAAAAAACCAGTTCATAAAGGAGAGGAAAGCGAATGCCAGAACAATCATGTAAAAAGCAAGAAAGATAAAGGTCTGGAAAGATTGGGGAATCAGATTATTCAGGGACAAACCGATCCCGCCGGTAAAAGCTAAAAAAAGAAACGGGAAAAGCAGTGCGGCAATAACCAGGGCCACCCACGGTAGGTTGGTCACCATATGCTGGCGCAGCAATAAGAGAACCGTTTCGCCTTCTTCTTGGTTCTTAAAATGGACGTTGGCGGGCTTTTCCTGGTAAGCGAGTAGGACGAATGACACACCCTATTTTAACACAGGCGCGCCAATCGGATTGGCCTGCCTGCACACGGACTTGCATTTAACCGAGATATGTGATAGTATGGCTTCGCCTGACAGGTTTACCCCTCGGATGGAGTCTTTTTCGGATTTTTTCCCAGGTAATAAGCAGGAAAGATAAGATAATGTTCACATTTAAAGAGTTAGCGAAAGGAGGTGTAAAGCAAACAAGTAATGGCAACTAAGTTATTTATTGGAAGCCTTCCCTTTAGCGCCACTGAAGATCAACTTCGCGAAATGTTCGCGCAGTCTGGTACCGTCGTTTCCGCCACTATCATTACCGACAAATTCTCAGGCCGCAGCCGCGGTTTTGGATTTGTTGAGATGAACAGTGAAGAGGAAGCGAAGGCGGCTGTTGAGAAGTTCAACGGTTCCGCGATGGAAGGAAGAAACATTGTCGTCAACGAAGCCAGACCGATGGAAGACCGCGGTGGTAGCAAAGGCGGATTCGGTGGTGGTAGTCGCGGCGGCAGTCGCGGCGGTTTCAACCGCTAATTTCGTGTAAGTTCTTTTCTTCATATCTTAGTAAAGACGAACGTACGTTCATTTTGCTAAATAACGAAAAGAAAACACGTTTTAGGAAGGGTCCCCGGCTCGTCCGGGGATTCTTCTTTTTAGCATTATTTTGCAGTGGTATGATTACGTATGAAATTGTTTACTCGAAAAAATATTTCTATTGTCCTGCTTATCGTAGTATTGATCGTTGTAGGTCTTCGTTGGGCTGTCGGTAAAAGCTTAATCGCCCTGAAACTTCCCCTCGCTTCCGTTTTTTCCCGTCCCGCCGTCCTCGGGGAAGCGGAATACCGGACCGTCTCCGCCTTAAAACTCAGCAGTTCCGCCTTCACGGACGGACAGACGTTGCCGGAAAAATACACCTGCAAAGGCGCCGGGGTCAATCCCCCGCTAACCATTTCCGGGGTTTCGGACAAGACCAAAAGCCTGGTGTTAATTCTTGAGGATCCCGATGCTCCCGGCGGCATGCTAACGCACTGGCTAATGTGGAATATCAGCTCGAGCGCCAAAGAGATTAGAGAAGACGGCGGATTTTACGGAGCGATGGCGGGCCGGAATAGCTTTGGCACGGCGGGCTTCGGGGCGCCCTGTCCCCCGCCCGGGAAAGCCTATCGATATATTTTCCGCCTCCTGGCTCTGGATAAAAGACTGGTTCTTTCCAACACCGCGGATCTGCCTATTTTAAATCAAAATATGGAGAACCATATTCTGGCCGACACAATGCTCACCGCCACTTTTTCCCGCTAAAAAAGAAACCCCGCCTGATGTAAGACACCAAACGGGATTTCGCGGACTAAATTTCAAAAAATTTCGGCTTCCGGGTAAAAAACTAAATCCCGAGAAGCTCGCCGAGATTTTTGCCGGTCACCTGCTCCAGCGTAACCACAACGGCAACGAGGGCAAATAGCGCAACCAGAAAAACGGTCGCAGGCAAAACCATTGGAACTTCCAAAATCTTCGCCAAAGTCGGCGAGAATTGTGCCACAGCGTTCATGTTTCTCCTCCTCGAGAAAAACACGCCAATAGATGCTAATAAAGCAAATCTACGGGCGAAAGACAACCGACCGAAAAGCTACTGCATCTATTATTATAGCATTAATTAACGGAAAAGGCAAATGCTCTAGGCTACATCCCGGCCGGTGAACAACTCCCGAATAATGTCCTCGATTGGTGGCTCTTCAATATTTAGATCCTCGACGTTAAATTGGGAAAGAAGCTGAGCCGCGCGTAGGGAAACTTCCCGCCGCGGCACCTTCAGAACTACCCGGGGCAGATCGAACTCAATCACTTCCCCTAGCCCGCCCAGCTGATCCTTAATGATTGGGTCCTGGAAAATAACCGAAAGAATTTTGTGGTCAGCAATCTCTTCAACAATTTCCGACAATTGGCCGTCAAAAGCAATCCGGCCGTGATCGATCATAATCACCCGGTCGCAAAGCCGTTTCACGTCCTCCATATAGTGAGAGGTCAAAAGAATCGTCGCGTGATATTTTTGGTTGTAGTCTTTAATGAACTCGCGCATCTTTTTCTGGGCAACGACGTCAAGGCCAATGGTCGGCTCGTCAAGGAATAGTACTTTCGGCGAGTGCAACAGCGCGGCGATAAGCTCACACTTCATTCGCTGTCCCAGGGAAAGTTTCCGCACCTGAACCTTAAGAATATCCTCAACCTCCAACATCGCCACCAGCTCTGTCAGAACTTTTTTAAAACGCTCCGCCGACACCTCGTAGATTTCCCGGTTAAGGATAAAAGTTTCGTAAGCCGGCAAATCCCACCACAGCTGGGCTTTTTGGCCCATGACAATCGAAAACTGCTTCTGGAATTCCTTTTTTCGCTCCCATGGCGTAAAACCCAAAACCGAAACTTCCCCACTCGTCGGATAAAGAAGGCCGGAAAGGATTTTTAAAGTGGTCGTTTTCCCGGCGCCATTCGGACCGATAAAACCGATTAACTCCCCCTCATTCACTTTAAAAGAAACGTTATCAACCGCTTTGGCCGCGTAATATTTCCGTTTAAAAAACGCCCGCAGCGCTCCGGAAACCCCCGGCTCTTTTTGGTAAATATTAAAATGTTTTTTAAGATTTTTTACTTCAATAATCGGCATGTTTTATATTTATCATATCACCCGCCCTCGCTCGAATACGACTTCAGCGCGAAATAGAAAAATTTACGGGAAAGGATGAGGAACACGAGACTGATAAAAAGCGAAAACGGCAAGTACCACCACTCGGAGCGATTCAGAAGAGTTTTAACCGGGAAAGCGGCGATCAGCGCCAAAGGAATAACGAAGCTCATAAATACCTCGGCCCGGCGGCCGTAAGCCTCGGGGGGAAAACGGGTCGTTCCGACCAGGCCGTGGATAAGATTGCGGAGGTTGTTAACCTTGACCAGCCAAAAGTTAAAGGCGTGGACAAAAACCCAAAGGCTGTAGTGAATAAGAAAACCGCTCAGGCACAAACCGCCGAAAGCCGCTAAAGCTGCCGGGGTAAAGACATAAGCGCTGTGTTTCAAGCCATACCAAAAAATCGCCAACCCGGCTAAAGCACTGCTGATCGCGTCAATAGTGATGAAGCGGATCGAAACGTAAAACTGGAAATCCACCGGTTTGGTCAGCAGCATATCCAGCCGGCCCCGGCGGATATCTTCGGAGAATTTTTTAAAACTTCGGTAAAAAATAAACTCGCCAATCCCTTCAATTAAACGGTAGAACCCTAAAAGAGCGATCAGTTCGAAATAGGTCCAGCCGGCGATATTGGGAACCTTGCCGAAAATGGCCGCTAAAAATACCATCGTAATTACCGTCCAGCCGACGGTGGCGAAAATACCGACCAAAAAATCGAGCCGATACTGCATGGCGCGGGTCACGTTCACTAAAACGACTGTCCGATAAAATCGTAAATAATGTTTAAGCATACTTTAGCCGCCGAAAGCGCTGTAGCGGGCAATCCCCTTCCGCCACAGGAAACGGAAAAGAACAATAAAAAAAGCCAGCCAAATTAATTGGCTGAACACGCCCGTGATTAGATCCGAAGAAGTAGCCCGGCCGGAAAGGATAGTTAGCGGAAAATCATAAAACAACCGGTAAGGAAGAAACTGCCCAAAAGCTAAAAAAGCGCCGGGCAGGAAAATTATCGGAATCGCCTGGCCGGAAAAAAGAGAGCGGACCATCTCGTTCAATTCGATAAAGCTGCCATACTCTTCCAACCAAAATGGAATAAGGCCGAAGACCATCGAATTAAAAAAATACAGTAAATAAGAAAGGGCGAGGACCGAAAAAAACATTAGAAGCTGGAAAGGGGAAAAATCAAAAGCGAGATACTGGCGGAAAAGATAGAAGGTCAAAATTAAAAAGGGCGTAATGCAGACCGCTTTTAGTAATTTCCAGGAGATGTTGGTAATAAATTGGTGGCCGAGGTAAGAAAGGGGCCGGGTCAGATACATCGATAACTCTCCCGACTGGATATCCCGGGCAACGTCCCACTCATTGTGCGCAGTCGCGACAGCGCTGATGAAGGCAACACCGAAATAGTAGGTCAGCATCTGGGAAAGATTAAAACCTCCGATGGTTGTTCCCTGTTCAGCCTGACCCTGAAATATCGCCAGCCAGATAAACAGCATCATCATCGGCGACAAAAAATCGAGAAACGCCCAAATCACGGCCGAACCGCGCTCGGAGAAAGCGTCCTGCAGGGCGACTTGAAACAGAGTCCAATATTTACTCACACTCTAATTTTAGCACAACTGCTGGATAAACAAGGGTCTGCGGAGATTCTGCGTTAAATTTGCGGGAATTATCCGGCTACCTGAACGGCTCTGCCTGTGTTAACCTTCACCTATGCAGACTTTTGTCGTCGCCGTCACCGGCGGCACCGGCTCGGGGAAAGGTTATTTCGCCCGCCACCTGGCCGAGCGCTTTCCCGGCCAGGCTACCGTCATTTCAATGGATATGTATTACCGGGACCAAAGTGCCGTACCTTTTCCGGAACGGCTAGAAACCAACGTTGATAACCCTAAAGCCTTTGACTTCGATAAACTGGCAAAAGACGTTGCGGCTTTAAGGAACAATCAACCGGCGGAGGAGCCGGTTTACGACTATGAGCAAAGAATCCGACTCCCCCAAACTACCCGGCTGGAACCGCGCCCCTTACTGATCGTGGAAGGCCTGCTAGCCCTCCACCAAAAAGATTTAAACGAAACTTACGACTTAAAAGTTTACCTTGAAACCGACGCCGACCTCCGCCTCGCCCGCCGGCTCCTCCGGGATATCCGGGAAAAAAGGCACGAAACGTTGGACTACTCGATTAATCAATATTTGACATCTGCCCGTCCGTCCCATAAGATATTCGTCGAGCCGCAAAAAAAGACCGCGGACTTAGTAATCGATTGGAACGAGTTTAATCAGTCGGCTTTCGATCAGGTGGTAGACTTAATTAAGAAATGCAGTATTCGTGGTCTATTTGTGGAGAAGATTGGTGGCGTTATTACCGAATAAATATGGAATTGAAAGCGGAAAAAAGAATCATCCTGGGAAAAGCAGTAAAAACCCTCCGGCGGACCGGTACTATTCCGGCCGCTCTTTACGGGCACAAAAGCCCGTCCGTTTCCTTAAGCCTGTCCTTGCGAGATTTCCAAAAAATTTACGCGGAAGCGGGCGAAGCTGAGCTGATTGATCTGGTTATCGGATCGGACGCGCCCGTTAAAGTTCTGGTAAAAGACGTCCAGCGGGAACCGTTAACGAACGAAATAACGCATGCGGATCTCTATCAGGTAACTTTGACGGAAAAAGTAACAGCGACGGTCCCGCTGAAGTTCGTCGGCGAATCGGAACCGGTTAAATTGGGCTCGGCGCTGCTCTTAACCTTGTTGGATGAAATTGAAGTTGTCGCCCTGCCGCTTGACCTGCCGTCGGAAATTACGGTTGATATCTCCTCTTTGGTTAACATCGGCGATCATTTCTCCGTGAAGGACTTAAATGTTGATAAGGAGAAGGTGACACTGAAACACGAGCCGGAAGATTTGGTCGTGAAGCTTGACCGCCCGGAGATGAAAGAAGAAGTGGTTGTGGCGGAAGCGACCCCTGAGGAAGTCGAAATTACCAAGGAAAAGAAAGAGGACGAAACGGCGGAAACGGAAGGCAAAGAACCGGCGGGGAAAGAAGAGAAAAAAGAGAAAAAAGACTAGAACCGGCCGTCAATCGCCGTCCAATTAAGTAAGAGTAAAGTCAGTAGGGTCAGGAAAACCCCCAGTAACCCCTCGTGAAAGACCTGCATAATAATGAAACATTGCTGGTTTGAAACCGTGCCCGCGATCTTGTAAATCCACCGGAAACTCCGGTACTGGTCGTGCGGATAAACCGTCGGCTGGTTAAATTGCTGCAGAAACCAATAGATTACTTCCCCCAGATTCCGGACGACCCAAAAAACCGCAAAAAATAATAAGCCGGCGCGGAAATCCCGGCCGAGAATAACTCCGGTAAAAACGAAAATATTAAAGAGGCTGAAAACCAGCAAATCTTCCCAGACAAAGGCCCCGAACGGAAAAGCCCACTGCGCAATAATATCAACGCGGGTTTTCCGCCGGCGGAGAATAATGGCGGAAAGAATGAAGAGAAATAAATTCAGGGCTCCGAGGAATAATAAAAAGATGAGCATCTAGTTCCGGCTTCCTTTCGGCCAAGCGGAAATAATTAAGGGCTCGTTGTGTTTCCGTGGCAGTTGCTGCCAAATGGCTTCTGTGACGAAGGGCATAAACGGATGCAGGAGCTTGAGAGAAGTTAGAAGAATATGGCGCAACACACTTAGGACTAAAACCCGATCCTCATCGGAAATCTTTGTTTCTTCGTAAAGTCTTGGTTTTATTTTTTCGAGGTAAACATCGGCGAACTCATGCCAGACAAACTGATAAAGTCCCTCCCCCGCTTTAGCAAATCTGAACTTTTTTAAATTCCCATCCACCATATTAATAGTGGAATTCAGACTCTTGATGATTTCTTTATCCTCCAATTTTATTCCCGCGGACATTTCTGTGGAGTAAAAGGGGACCTCTTTACCGAATTTTTCGTACTCCCCAAGAACAAAACGGGCAATATTCCACAGCTTGTTGCCGAAATTCCTAAAACCAATAACTTTGTCCCTGGGGAAAGGAAGATCCTTGCCGGCGGCTGAACCAACCACCAAACCCATCCTCAAAGCATCCACTCCGTATTGGGCAATGTAACTGTCCGGCTCAATAATATTTCCCAGACTCTTGCTCATTTTTCGTCCGTCCAAAGCACGAACGAGCCCGTGTAAATACACCGTTTCAAAAGGCGCTTCTCCGGTGCGGTAGAGTCCAAACATAATCATACGCGATACCCAAAACCTTAATATTTCCCAACCTGTTTCCAAAACCGAAGTCGGGTAAAAGTATTTGAAGTCCTCTGAATCCGGATAACCCATTGTTACAAGTGGCCATTGGCCGGACGAAAACCAAGTATCAAAAGTATCTGTCTCCTGCAGGAAGTTTTCCCCAGGCTTTTCCAAAGCTACTTTAAAGACAGCTTTAATAGGTGCAGATATTCTCTGAAGCCCTGATTCGATCTCTCCAAACGTATGGTCTCTTAAAGCATCAACCGCCGTAGCCGTTACGCGGGCACCGTCTTTATCCAAAAACTCCACCTGCATTTCCGGATTCTCCAACACGTTATACCAAACCGGAATTCTTATCCCCCACACAACCTGCCTGGAAATAGGCCAGTCGTACATTTGCTCCATCCAGCGGTAATAAGTCTTTTCGAATCTTTTTGGCAGAATTTTTACTTTACCGTTTTTTACCACTTCTACCGCTGGCTCCTTGAGGGAAGCCACTTTTACAAACCAGTTTGGAAGTATCGTAGGCTCAATATCGTGGCCGCCTTTGTAACAGACCGTTACGTTGTGCGTATAGGTTTCATCAACTTTTTCCAGAAGACCGACGCTCTTTAAATCCTCCACTATTATCTTTCTGGCCTCTTTAACTTTTAGCCCGGCGTATTTTCCGCATTTTTCGTTAAGCCTTCCATGTAAATCAATCGTTGGAATAACCGCGAGATTGTGCCGCCGGCCTGCCTCAAAATCATTTTTGTCGTGAGCTGGCGTTATCTTGACCACTCCAGTACCAAACTTAGGGTCAACAAACGAGTCTCCAATCACTTTGAGCCTAAATTTCCCAAGTAAACCTTCCACTTCAATTTCCTTACCAATCCAATCTTTATATCGTTTATCCTTGGGGTTAACCGCCACGGCTGTATCACCGAATTTGGTTTCCGGGCGGACAGTAGCCAGAGAAAACGGTCCGTACTTAATATAGTAGAGCGGGTCCACTCTTTCTTCGTGAAGAACTTCCAAATCGGCGAAAGTTGTACCGCAGACCGGACAATAATTAACCAAGTAATTACTGCGGTAAACGAGGCCGTCCTCATACATTTTCTTAAAGGTGCTAAAGACGGTTTGTAAAACTTGGGGATCAAGAGTAAAACGGTAGCGCGTCCAGTCCACACTGGCTCCGAGTCTCCTGATTTGGCTGTTTACCAGTTGCTGATTTTTTTGGACAAATTCCTGAATATGTTTATACAGGGTTTGACGATCGAATTGAAAACGAGATTTACCATCTTTTTTCAACTCCCGCTCAAAAGTTATTTGTGTTTCAAAACCGGCGTGGTCGGTACCCGGCACGTAGAGCGCAGGCTCCCCTTTCATTCTATGCCAACGGATCATCAAGTCCTCGAGGGCAATCATAAAAATATTGCCCACGTGCATTTTGCCGCTGGCGTTTGGCGGGGGTAAAAGAATGGTAAAAGGTTTTTTTAACGGATCAATTTTGGGCGTAAAGTATCCGCCCTCTTCCCACATTTGATATATTTTTTCTTCGACTTCCGCCGGCTTAAAAACTTTATCGAGCATCTTCACCATAATAATCTAAAATGGTCACGGATGCATTCTTCGGATCGTACTTAAAACTTTCTTCCTTGGGCGCATGAAGGAGATGGGGCAATAAAACGCGGATTACGCCCCCGTGGGTTACGATGACAATGTTTTTCCCTTGATTCTCATCAATTATCTCTTTGATAACCTTGTTAGTTCGGGTTTCAAAATCTTTCCACGATTCCCCGTTTTCTGGAACATACTCGTAGCGCTGTTCGGAATCCAAAGGATCTAAAACCGCTTTAACTTCTGACCACGGCCGACCTTCGAATACTCCCCAATTTCGCTCTTCTAATCCATCCAGAGGTCTTGGCTCTTTTCCCAAAACTTCCGCGATTAGCCGGGCGCTCTCTAAAGCCCGTGTTTCCTTTGAGCTGTAAATAAGATCAACACCCTCCCCTTTTAATCGCCTTGCCGTTACGCTTATCTGCCGGCGCCCCAATTCGCTTAAGACGGACTCGTCGGAACGACTATGTAGAACCCCCTTAACATTCTTGGCGGTCTGTCCGTGTCTTACCAAAGTAAGTCTAGTTTTCATAGCTATTTAATTCCCGCAGTTTAACCGCAAAATCCCCGCAGTTAATTATTACTTGATTGAGCAGCCTAAAACGGCAGTGATCCTTTCCGAAGATACCGGCCCTTCTCTCAATATTGTAGGCGGATTAATAGTTAAATCCAAAACGGTGGACGGAAGTTGGTGGGGAAGGGGTCCGGCGTCGATGACCAGATCAATTAAAGAAAGGGGAACGGCTCCGAACTTCTCCGTGATATTGGAAACCTCGTACAAAGGCGGCTCGCCGGCAGGATTCGCGGAAGTCGCCGTTATCGGAAGACCGTACTCGTCCAGTAATCTTTGAACGAGGGGGTAAGCCGGCCAGCGGAGGCCTAAAGTTGCCGAGCCGCCGGTGAGGCTATCGGGAACTATCTTTTTCTTTTTGAGAATTAAAGTCAGGGGACCGGGAAGAAGAGTGGCAAAGATATTCTTAGCCGCTTCCGTTATTTCCACGTATTTTTCCGCCATCGCCAACCCATTAACCATTACGCTCAGAGGCTTGTTGAAAGCCCGGCCCTTAATAGCGTAAATTTTGCGCACGGCCTTCGGACTCAAGGCCGCCGCGGCAATACCATAAGTGGTTTCCGTCGGGTAAATAACCACCCCGCCTTTTTTTAAAACGGTGGCAACCTTGACAGCAACATCTAAGATGTTCGCTGTCCCCTGGTATTTAATTACTTCCATTGCCCTCCGTTAATTTAAAATTTGCCCGGGCGGATACCGCAAACAGGTCCTCGGGCTGATTCCGGTAAAAAGCGGCCGCGGCAATCCCGGCGGCATTATCGGTACTGAGATTTACGGGCGGGAAATAGAGCTTAACCCCCATCTTTTCCACGGCAGTTTTCAACGTTGCCCGCAGAAAATTATTCGCGAGAACGCCCCCGCCGGCCACCAACGTTTTAACCCCCGTTTGCTGGAGAGCCCGGACGGTTTTCCCAACCAAAGTTTCCACCACCGCCGTTTGAAAACTGGCCGCGAGATTACTCTTTTCTTTTTCCGAAAACTTAAAACTATCTTTTTTAGTCAGATATAAAACCGCGGTCTTGAGTCCTGAAAAACTGAAATCGAGGTTGTCCACATCCAGTAGCGGTCTTGGTAAATTGTAAGCTAGGGGATCTCCGGAAGCGGCGGCTTTCTCAATTGCCGGTCCGCCCGGATAACCCAAATCCAGCAACCGGGCCACTTTATCAAAAGCCTCCCCGGCGGCGTCATCCCGGGTTTCCCCCAACAGCACTAAATCATAGTGATCACGGAAGTGGACTAATTGGGTGTGACCCCCCGAAACGGCTAAAAATAAAAGGGGAAACTGCGGCGGACAAAAGGACGAATCGTTTTCTAAAAAATTGGCGTACAGGTGGCCGAGGAGGTGATTAACCGGAATCAGCGGTTTTTTCCAGACATAACTTAAGGTCTTTCCGGCCTCGACCCCGACGAGTAAAGAACCGATTAAACCCGGTCCCTGCGTCACGGCGACGGCATCAATATTTCCACCCGAAGCTCCGGCGGTCTTCAACGCCCTATCAATAACCGGAATAATAAACCGGAGCTGTTCCCGCGCCGCCACCTCCGGCATAATCCCGCCGGTTTTCTCATGCAGTGCGAATGAGGAGGAAACAACGTTAGATAATAAATTGCGGCCGTTCTCCACCACCGCCGCGGCGGTTTCATCGCAAGAAGTTTCAATTCCCAGTACTCTCATAATTAATAATTTTTTATTTGAAGTTACTTTTTCGGGGAAGGTGAAGGAAGACCCAATCCCATTAGTCTTTCAATTGTCTGCTGGGCGGTTTTTAAGGCTTCCGCGGCCGAAACTCCTTTTAGATTCGCTTCGATCGCGCCGTTAATGGCTTCGGTATAAGGGTCATTCCCGGCCACATCCGATATCGTGGCCGTTCTAGCCGTCGGGGCCCCAGCTAAAACTGAGGTAATGTTTCCGTCAATCGAAAGATCAGAGGCGAGATCCACCCGGGAATAAGGCTGCCCGAGCGGCCGGGACTGAGAAGAAAGCGAGTACATTTTCTTCAGCGATTCTTTGCTGGATAAAAACTTTAAGAAGTCCCAAGCCACTTCCTGATTCTTCGACCGATTGGAAACGGACTCCGTCCAAAAACTGGCCCAATTGGTATTCGTCACGTTCCGCCCTTCCTGCGCCGGGGCTTGAGGCACCGGATTAACCGAAAACTTCAAATTCGGGTTTAAATTAATAATATCCATCATCCGCCAAAGCGGCGCGAAAATCATCGCCACCTGCCCCCGGGCGAAAGCCTGGACGGAGTTGGGGTAGTTCGCGCTCCAAACCTTATCCACCCGAATAAAGTTGGTGTAAAAAGTTAAGGCGTCCTGGGCCGCCTGGGAAGATATGTCCGCCGGAAAAGACAGGTCGCTTTGGGCGAACATTAAACCAAAGATATCCGCCGCGTGCGGAATATTACTGGCATTACCAATCGCGGCCCCGGCGCGCAGCAGTTGGGCGTTGCCGTCGGTACTGGTTTTTGCCATCTTTTTCGCCACCACCCGGAAGTCATACCACGTCTGAGGCTTAGCCGCACCGGTCGCTTCAGCTAAGAAAGCGTCGTTAATATAGAGACCCAATCCATCATACTGAAGCGGAATACTATAGAGAGAACCATTCACCGAGGACCACTCTTTAGCCACCGGATAGAAGGTGCCGGCATATTCTTTTTCGGAAAGTATCTTCGGTGAAACCGGCGCCAGCTCGGGAGTGAATTGGGGCAGCCAAGTAAGGTGGACGCGCAAGATATCTGGCCCCGTTCCCTGCTTTAACCGCGAAAGAAGCAACTCCTTGTACTGCGCCAGTGTGGAAAAAGAGCGGGCGGAATAGTCGATCGTTACGTTCGGATGCTTATCCTGGTACTCCTTAATTAACGGCTGCATCACTTCCTTGCCTTCAAACAACCCCCAATAAACCAAAGAAACCGGTCCGCTTGTTTCCTTTTTACCGGTAAGGGCCGACAGCCAGCTGCCCGGATCCTGCAGACTGCAGCCGGTTAAAAACAGGCTGACCAAAAAAAGGAGAATAACTGATCGGAGAACTTTAGCGGGCGGGATGGTCATAGGTTTATCCTCTTCATCTTAATTTGACAGCTGTAGAAAAACAAGACCGACAAGGATCCACAAAAGGAGCAATCCTTGAGCGGTGGTGAGAAAAAAATGGTCGGCTAATCCTAAAATCAGCAACTGGAATAAATTGACGAGTAGAAGACGGGTGAGTAGTTGTTGCTCACCGTTAAACCGGCGCAATAAAAGTTGGAGTGTTCCGGCCGTTGGCCCTGCTATCGGAACGGCCGCGGGTAAATGCAGAGACCGGTGGAAAAAAAGAAAGAGTTTGTAAAAAAGCAGGGCAAAGAAAAGAAGGAACAGGGTGAGCCCGACGATACCGGTCTCGGCCCCGACCAGCAGAAATACGTTGTGGACCGGCTGGAGAAAACGGATCCAGCCTGATACGCGGCCGAAGTCATCCATTCTTAAGATAAAGTTACCGAAGCCTACCCCCAACAGCGGGGAAGAGCGGATCATCTGCGTGGAGATAGAAGTCAGCTCGACCCGCCGGCTTAGGGACAGCGGATCGTTTAAACTCCCGGACATTAAAAAGAAAACTAAAAAAACGGAGATTAGGCTTAAGCGGGCGGCGGAAATTACTTTGGCTTCTATACGAGGGCGGGTCAGAAGAGAGTAGAGAAGAACTCCGATGGCCGCCGCCACCCACGCCGTCCGGGAAAAGGAAAAGAACAGGGCCGCGACGCACAAAACAATCGCTGTGACTCGGAGAAACCGGCTCCTCCAGTCGGATGGCAAAAGCAGCCACGGCAGAAACAGAGCCAGGTAAGCCCCGAGGATGTTCGGATGGGGAAAGGTGCCGTAAGCGCGGGAGTGACTTTCGCCTAAAAATCCGGTCCGGGCGATGCCCGCCATTAGTCCGTTAAAACTCGGCTCCCCTAAAAAGTAAAAACCAAAAACCGTCCCGCCTTTGCCCCACTGAAAAATAGCCAGGAAGCTTTCAATAAAAACACCGATCAGAAGCGACCACCGGATTTTCCCAAAATCCCGCGGCAGCTTCAGGTGGGTTTTCATCCACAGGGCCAGAAAAACGTAGAGAAGAAACCGCGTGAGCCGGTAAACGGCGACGGTCTTATCCTGCGCGCCGAAGATGGAAATTCCGGCCCAGACAATAAATAGAAAAAGAAACAGATAAAGTCCGGACATCTGTCCGCTAAAAACTGACCGAAGGGTAAAGTGAAAAATCGGCCGCAAAACAGTCACCAACTCAACGGCCCAAGTCATTAATATAAAGACTATCAACAGATCAGTAAGATAAATTGTCGGGAGATAGTAATCGACTAAAATTCCGTGAACAAAAGAGGAATCGGTAAAAAAGTGTTTCGAGATATTGACCGGGAGCAATATTAAAAGGGTATAGAAAACTACCTCTGCCCATGCCTTCATACCCTCCGATTTTACCACTTAACCATAATACTCGTTTGGCTTCCGATCGGAAGGGAAATGAGTATTATGATTTTAGCCAAGGTCGAATAACTAGCGTAACTTTAAAGCGGCGGCGTGGGCTTGCCACTCGAGGGTATCGTCCAGCGCGGTTAGGAAAAGGTACTCCCCGGGATATTTCCTTTTTACAGCTCGCTAGATTAAAAGATCGGGAAAAGTGGGGATTTTTAGCGGTATTATCTGGATTACAACTCAGGTAAGGAAGTTTTCAATACTGTCGGAATTGATTGTCGTCGCCTGACTGCCGGAATATGTTTCTAAAAACTCTTTAAAAGAAGAGACTTTAGCTTTGGCCGCTGGGTTTATCTTAAACTCAAAGGCGTTCAGCCGACCGTCCTTATTTTCAATAAGATCAATTTCTTTCTGTTCGTAAGTCCGCCAAAAGTAGTGATTGGCCTCGCTACCTCGGTTAGCCAAAACTTTTAAACGTTCAACGATGCAGAAGTTTTCAAAGAGGCCGCCAACATCCTGGCGAAGATTCAGCGGGTTGAAGTTTCTAATCAACGCGTTGCGTAGGCCAAGGTCGTAAAAGTAATACTTTGAGGTTTTTGTTATCTCTTTCCTTAGGTTCCGGCTAAACCCGCGGAGGTTGAAAATAATAAACATCTTTTCCAGAAGGTCTAGGTAGTTTTCAACTGAAACTTTGGAAATCCCCAAACTCCGGGAAAGTTCAGTAACCGACACCTCGTTACCCAACTGAAGAGCAATTAAAGAAAGGAGTTCCACGACTTTTCTGGGTTTTCGGATTTCCATCATGGTTAGAATATCTTTATATAGATAGCTGTTAATGAGTTCATTAAGGTATTCCTGTTTCTCTTTATCGGTAGTCAGGGTAAAGGCTTTCGGGTAAAGACCAAATCTTAAAAAGGCGTCCAGCTTTTGGTCAATCGGTGTTTGCGGAGGGAGATGCAGTTTTACTTCGGCAAAGGAGAACGGGTAAAGGTAAAACGTCTTAGTCCGACCCGTTAGCGGTTCGTTTATTTTCCCGGAGAGGTCGAAAGAAGAAGATCCGGAAACAATAATCGGAATTTTTAAGTTATCAATAATTAGTTTTAAGGAGAGACCAACATTTGCGATTCTTTGAGCCTCGTCAACAACAATATAATTCGCGGAACCTACCACTTTCTTAAGATTATCGAGAATAGGTTTCCCAAAGAGATCTTGGGTGTTTAGGTCATCACCTGTAAAGGAAAGAATGTGGCCGGTAAGTTCTTTTTGCAGGACACCGATAAGGGTTGTTTTGCCGGATTGACGCGGACCGTAGATAACTGTCACCGCTAAACCAGGAGAAAGACTCTCCTTAATACGACTATATATACTTCTATCAATTAGCATAAATTGAGCATACTACTATGTAGGAATAATGTCAATAGATGGAGCTCATTAACCAATAATTAGCGTAACTTTAACGCGGCGGCGTGGGCTTGCCACTCGAGGGTATCGTCCAGCGCGGTTAGGAAAAGGTACTCCCCGGGATATTTCCGCTTCAGCGCCCGCCAGATAAGCAGGTCGGCAAAATGGGGGTTCTTTGGCAGAAGCGGGCCGTGAAGATAGGTCCCGAAAGAATTTAGGAATATTACTCCCTCCGTTTTATCTTCACCATTATTTCCAAAGCCAGAGCTAACTTTTCCGAGGGGTTGAGCACTTGGGCCCAGGTAAGTCCGGCCTCCGTGATTTTCAAAACCGACCAGCACTTTGGTCGTTGTACTGGGAATATATTCCAAATTACTTTCAAGCCGGATATTTCCGATGCAGCGGGGCTTATCCTGGCCGAAATGCCGGGTGTAAAGATCAAAGAGTCCGACGCCGGGTAAACGCAGGCCGTTACTGTCCTGATAGTAGTGGCCCATTAATTGGTAGGCTCCGCAAATATAAAGCCCGACCCCGCCCGCGCGGCCGTATTCTTTTAACCAGCCCGCTCTTTGTTGAAGGTCTTTCGCCACCACGGACTGGGAACTGTCGGGCCCCCCGCCCATAAAAATGATATCCGGATATTTGGAGCCGGATTCTTGGGGAAGTGCCGCCGCAGGAGAGTATTCCTGAACCCTGGCATTAATTCCCCGCCAATAGCAGCGCCTTGTCAGGACCTGAATATTCCCCCGGTCGCCGTAGAGATTTAGCAACTCCGGATAAAAATAGCCTATGTTTAGTTCGTAATTAGTCATTCAATCCCTTTCCCGGTCAGGATCTTCCGCGCCTGGAGCATCGCCGAGTAGGTCGGTAAAATAAACAGTTTCTGGTTCGGTCGAAGACTGGCAATAGCCTCAGCCAAAATATCCCTTAGATTAGACGAACAGCGGTGGGTAGAATCCGGCACAGGAATTCCGGCGTATTTTAACCGTAAAGTTAAATCGCGTTCTCGGGTTCCGGAAATAAAAAGCGGGCACCGGAAAAGCCAATCCCGGTGTTTCTCAAAATCAATATCGTAAATCCAGGAAACGTCCCGGCCATCAGGAATGTTGTCGTTAAGGACAAAAAGAAGAGCGGGGTAGGTGGCCACGGCGCTCAGCGACTGGGGCAGAAGACTCCGTAAAAAGATGAGATTCTCATTCTGGCTCTCAGGATTTTTCGCAAGCAGAATGATAATTGATTTGCCGCTTACTAGTTTCACTTCCTCCCCCCGCCCAAAAGCCGGCTGAAAGTTTTTTAGCCCTCGCCGGATGATTAAATCGGTAATCCCCAGTTGCCGGCTACCGAGTACCGCTGCGTTAGTATTTAAACGGTTAAAGTCTCCGGAAAGCGGGGAAGTAAAATCCCCGGGTTCCTCCTTGGAAAAGAGGCGGACAATAAAACCGGCCGCGGACAGTGACTCCGCTAAGCGGCTGAGGTAAGGATCGTCCTTTTTGAGAATAATCTTCGTCGTTCGTGGCAGTTTTAAAATAGCTTTTAACCATTTCGCAATCGTACTGTCGATTTCTCCATAACGGTCAAGCTGGTCCCGGGAGAGATTTAAAAGAATTAGAAGTTCCGGCGTAAAGGAAGACAGAGCGAAGGGAAGATTACCCTCATCCACTTCGAAAACCCCAATTTGAGAAATAGGCCTCCCCCAAAAAGTGGCATCAGTAATAAAAGCACTGACTAAGCCGTTAATTAAGTTCGCCCCGGAAGGATTCGCCACCACCGTTAGCCCTGATTCGGACAGGATATTTTCAATTAACGAGGCGGTCGTGGTTTTACCGTTCGTGCCGGAAATAAGAATGGAGCCAAGCTGAAGTTGAACTTCTAGACGTCTTAAAACGCCTGGGCAGGTTTTCAAAGCGAGATGCCCCGGCCAAGTTCCGCCGGCGCCAAGGTTAAAATTAACGGCAAACCAGTTGACAAGTTTCCCAAGCCATACTGCAATTAAGTAGCTAGTCGTTGAGAGCATATATATAGGTATAACGCTTTCCCAACTAATTTTCTCACATCCCTGAAGGTGTAACTACTGATAGCTTCGCGTTAAGAAGAGTAGTAGTAATAGTAGGTAACGGGGATATGTGCGTAATCGTCTTTTTCCCTGGCGCCGAACTCTAAATCGAAACGTATCAATGTTTATAAATTGTGTAGAAAACACTTTTTTCTGTGCGTATCCCTGTTGATTAACCGGTGACTTTCTCAACAACTTTTTTACGCGACCCCAAGACTCTGCTTTATGTTGATAAAGTCCTGCTTTAGTTTCGGACTTGTCCGGAATGTGGCTTCCACTTTTTTAAGTCCATGCATGACTGTCGTGTGGTCCCGGCCGCCCAGCTGCTGACCGAGTTTTATCAACGGCGTTTCCGTTAAGTTGCGGATAGCGTACATTGCCATCTGACGGGCAATTACGTACTCGGCGCGGCGGCTCTTGCCTAAGATTTCTTCTTTACTGATGCCATAATAAACCGTGATGGCTTCAATTATTTTTTCAAAGCCGACGGTTTTTCTGATCGGTTGGTGATTTTTTGATAAAGTTTCGGCGATCAGTTCCGGCGTCGGGCTGGTTTGTTTTGTCAGGGCTACCGTAACCACCTGTTTTAGCGCCCCTTCCAGCTCCCTTATATTGGCGGTAACGTACTCGGCGATTAAATCCAGTAAGCTGTCGGCGATTTCAAAATGAAACTGGTCCCGTTTATCGCGCAGAATGGCGACGCGGGTGCTGTAATCGGGGGATTGAATATCCGCAATCATTCCGCAGCCGAAGCGGGAGGAAAGCCTCTCCTCTAGACGCTGGATTTCTTTCGGCGGCCGGTCGCAGGTGAGGACAATCTGTTTCTGTTGCTGGTAGAGGGCGTTGAAGGTGTGGAAAAATTCCTCCTGGATTGAATCTTTGCCGGCGATAAACTGCACGTCGTCAACAATCAGTAAATCCGTCGTCCGGAATTTATTTTTAAAGAGAGCCGTTTTCCGGTTTTGGACGGCCTGAATTAACTCATTGGTGAAATCTTCGCTGGTGCAGTAAATAACCTTCGCCTGAGAATTTCTTTTAAGAATTTCGTTTCCAATTGCCTGAGAGAGGTGGGTTTTGCCGAGGCCTACATCGGCGTAAAGGAAAAAAGGATTGTGCAATTTTCCGGGCGAGTTAACGATGCCCTGAGCCACTGCAAAAGCCAAATTATTAGACGTGCCGACAACGAAATTGCTTAAGCCGTAGTGGGGGGAGAGTCCGGAGTAGCCCCGTTGCGCTAAACTGACCATTGGCTTTTCCGTTGGGATGCTTTGGGCGGGTTGAATCGTGGAGATTGCCGGGGCCGTAAAGAGCGAGCCTTCAGGGAGGGGAACGACGGAGGGTTCAAGGTGGCTATGGATGCTAAAAACCAGTTCATTCTTCTCGCCGGTTATTCTGTCCACCGCTTTTTTGATCTGGCCGTAGTATCTCTCTTCCAGCCGGTCTTTGCTGAACTTATTCGGACAGCCAATTTCAAGAATATTTACGTCTTTTTTTAAAAGTTGGGTCGGGACAAGGATGGAGCGGAACACAGTTTCGGAAAGATCCAGCTGAATATCGGAGAGTACTGTTTGCCAAAGGGTTTTTAGATCGTTCACCGCCATGTAGCTATCTTATGAAGTTATCCACAAAGAAGTCAACAACCTATAACCAAGTAAAAACACCTCTTTTTCACACAACTATGAGACTTTTACCACCAATTTATCCAATTTAACCTATAAATAGTAGTTATCCACAGGTACCTGTTGATAGCCATTTTATGGCTCTGCACGGGCATTATTTTCCACCTTCCAGGTGGCTTCGAAACACTTGGAAGGTGCTTTCTGCGACTACACAGAAAGCATTCTCCGATTGGACTTCGTCATCCTGGCTTGTCCAGGATCTGCAGGATTCTGGAGTCGCAGACTCCCCAGAATGACGTTAGGCAAGTCCAATTCGTGCGTGTGATGTGGCTAGTGCTTTCATTTTGTAATCGGATCAACTACAATGGGGGAGAGATGCCGAAACGCGTTTACCAACCCAGCAAAAAGAAAAGAATCCGCACCCACGGATTCCGGATCCATATGAAGTCCGCGGGGGGCCGTGCCGTCCTGGCCCGCCGCCGGCAAAAAGGCCGCCGGAAACTTACCGTTTAATGCTTCCGAAATTACACCGTCTTACCAGCGACTACGATTACCGGCGTTTACGGAGACTGGGCCGTTCCTATCCCTCCTCTTCCTTTACTCTTGTCGTGGCTCAGGCTAAGGACCCGAAAACCCTCCGCTTCGGTTTTGTTGTTTCTAACCGCCTGGATAAAAAAGCCGTTGTCCGTAACCGGCTGAAGCGTTTACTGCGGGAAGCAGTTTGTCAGTTACTGCCGTCGCTGAGAGCGGGGTTCGACGCCTCTTTTTTTGCCAAGCCGGCGCTCCGGGGAAAAACTTATGCGCAAGTTCTTTCTGAAGTTACTGCAGTTTTATCAAAATCGCCGCTATATTTACGGCCCGCTGCTTAGTCCTTTTTATTTGGCGGACCGCCATTGCCGGTTTAGCCCGACGTGTTCGCAGTATGCCGCCGAGGCCGTCGAAAAATACGGGCTCCTCCGCGGCCTGTTTCTTGGATTCCGTCGGCTTCTCCGCTGCCACCCTTTCGGCAAGTTCGGTTATGATCCGGTTCCGTAAGTCTCTGATGTGTTATTATTCATCCTATGAAAGAAACGCTTAGCTTCCTGTGGAACTCCGCTCTCTATTATCCGTTAATTAATCTCCTGATCTTTTTCTATAAAATCCTCTTCAGCAATTTGGGCTTAGCCATTATCGCCCTGACCCTGTTCACTCGCTTTGTTCTCCTGCCCTTGACCTGGCCGGCGCTGAAAACGGCCGCGAAGCAGAAGCTGATGAAAGGGGAGCTGGATATCCTGAAAGAAAAATACAAAGGCGATAAGCAAAAGCTGGCGGCGGCGCAAATGGAGCTGATGAAAAAGCACGGGATTAATCCGGCGGCGGGGTGTCTGCCGCAACTGGCCCAGCTGATTGTCCTGATTGCTCTTTACCAGGCGTTTATTCACGTTCTCGGCGTTGGCGCGGCGGGTCTTTCGAGCCTTAACAATTTTCTCTACTTTCCTTTTTTACACTTCGAAAGCGGCGCGGGGCTTAACGCGCAATTTCTCTATCTCGATCTTGGGAAACCCGATCAGTACTTAATTTTGCCAGGTCTGGCCGGCGCGAGCCAATTCTGGCTGTCAAAGATGATGATGCCGACGGTTAAGAAGGAGGAACGGGTAGCCAAGAAAACTGCTGACAAATCGGACGACGTGATGTACAATATGCAGGAGCAGATGCTCTATCTGGCTCCCCTGATGACGGTGCTGTTCGGTTGGAAACTGCCCTCGGGACTGGTTCTTTACTGGCTGCTGACCACGCTTTTCTCGCTGGTTCAGCAGTGGTTTTTTGACCGGGGCGGAATAAGGAGTTTAAAATCATTATGGAAGACAACCAAAAACTTGAGTTTCTAAAAACAACGGCCGCGGAAATCCTAAAACACCTTGGAATTCCTGCGGAAGTTAACGCCTGCCGGGATGAAAAGGGTGAAGTTTACCAACTCGACCTGAGCGGCACCGATTTAGGGGTCTTAATCGGTTACCATGGCGAAGGCTTAAGCAGCCTCCAGCTTCTATTAGGTCTGGCCGCCTACCGGCAATTCGGAGAGTGGTTGTCGCTGGTTGTGGATGCGGATAACTACCGCAAAGGTCGGGAAGAAAAGCTTCGGGCTCTGGCGGAAGGGGCTATGGACAAAGTCCGCTTTTTACTCCGGCCGGTGGCGCTGCCGCCCTTGCCCGCGAATGAACGCCGGGTTGTCCATATGATTATTGCCGAGTTTGCCGATGTGGTTTCGGAAAGCAATGGCGAAGGCCGCGACCGCCACGTGGTGATAAAAATCAGGGATGCCAAAAACGAACCTAAAACGGCTACCGTTTCTGTTCCTGCCACCTCATAATTACTAACTTATGAAACTAAGTTGCCTCCAAGAAAATCTCTCCGGCGGCGTCTCCGTCGTTTCCCGTTCCGTCGCGACTAAAGGTAGTCTGCCGGTTCTTTCCAATATCCTCCTCCAAACCGAAGCCGGTCGGTTAAAGCTTTCCGCGACGAACCTGGAAACCGGAATTGTCACTTGGGTCGGGGCCAAAATCGAAAAAGAAGGCGCCCTGACAATACCCGCCCGGATTCTTTCCGACCTGATCTCCTCCTTAGGGCCGGGCAAGTTGGATTTGCAAACGGAAGGCCAAGTTTTAACGATTGAAGCCAAAGGCGCCCACTCGAAAATTAACGGGATGGCCGCCGAGGAATTTCCGACTTTGCCCGCTGTCGGAGACGAGCCGCTACTAACCATTGACCCGAAGGTTTTTTCGGAAGCGGTTGGCCAAGTCGCTTTCGCCGCCGCGGCGGATGACAGCCGGCCGATCTTGACCGGCATCTTAATTAAGAGCCAGGGCACCACTTTAACTTTAGTCGCCGTGGATGGTTTTCGGTTGTCAGAGCGGAAAATTACCCTCGCCACCCAACCGAAAAAAGAAATCTCGCTGGTTATTCCGGCCCGGACGCTCGGCGAGGTGGCCCGCCTCGTCGCGGGGGACAGCGAACCTCTCCATCTATATATAGCCGAAGCGGAGAACCAGGTTATTTTTAAAACCCCCGCCTTTGAAATTTCTTCCCGCCTTCTGGAAGGCGATTTTCCCGACTACGAAAAAATTATCCCGAAAAGTTTCCAGTCAACCGCGGCGATGGAAACCGCCGACTTAATGAAGGCCGTCCGGCTGGCGGCAATTTTTGCAAAAGACAGCGCTAATATCGTGAAACTGAAATTCCTGCCGGAGACGGGGAAGATTGTTCTTTCGGCCAATACGGCGGAAGTCGGGGAAAATGAGACTGAACTGGAAAGTAAAGTTGAAGGAGAGGCGGGGGAGATTGCGTTTAACTCGAAATACCTGATTGATTGCCTGTCTAATATTGATGCCGAAAAAATTACTATTCACTTCGGTGGTCCGTTAAGTCCGGGGCTGGTGCGCCTCGACGGTCGGGAAGATTTTCTTCATTTAGTGATGCCCGTCCGGGTTCAATCGTAAGGTAAATAATCTATTGATTGTGTCGGTACGACGCCATAGAAAAGATTTTTCTGACCTATATAAAAAAGTACTTGACAAGGTTTAGAAAAGTTGTCTAAGATATGTCTGTAGTGTTAAATAACGTAAGTCTGCCATTACGTAGTGATAAGTCAAAATCAATTAAGACAAAGGTTGGTCTTGTTGCTTTTGTTCTCCTTCTAATAACTATTTCCATTAAAGCTGATGTCTCGGCTTCCGTTTCGAAACTCCTTGCCGCCGCCAGTCCGACGCCGAAAAAAGTTATTTCGCCGGTTCCGTCGCCGACTGTTAAGCCGACGGCTCTAACGACCACCCCTACTCCGAAAGTTACCGCGATTCCGACACCGGCGGTGAAGGGTGCGACCGTCACTCCGAAACCGACTGCGACCCCAACACCCAAACCGACAGCCACTCCAACTCCGAAGCCGACTGCAACTCCGGCGGTTTCGACGAACGTGATGGCCGACGCTTATGGCAACGTCTCAATCTCCGGCCGGGTTTCCGCTTTTGTCGGCGCTTTCACCAGTTTAGCGAAGACTTTTGTCAGTGACATTCTCTACTTTGGTAAAAGCACCGCCTACTATATTAATTCTCTTGGCAACGGCCGCCTTAACCGTCTGGAAGTGGCCAGTGACCTTGACGTCAAAGGCGCGATTCACGACTCCAGCAATACCTCAGTCGAAGTTTCCGATCCGCTAGAATTTACCGGCCGGGTAATTTACAATCCCACCGGCAACATCTCGGTGGACGATGACCTGGAAGTTAAGCAGTCGGCCCGGTTCTTCGGTCCGGTTTACTCCAATACTATTGAGCCTCTCGCCGCGACCGCTTACGATTTGGGCAGTTCGACGAAAGAGTGGAGCCGTCTGTTCGTAAACGCCGCGACTTTTTCGGGCAACACCACTATCGGTGGGAACCTAACAGTCAATGGCAATACGACTCTCGGCGATGCAACTTCCGACACCACGACGCTAACCGCGCGGATCGCTTCCAGTATCATTCCTTCCGTCAACGACACTTACGACCTCGGTAGTAACGCTCTCCGCTGGCAGGATATTTATCTCGGTCCGGGATCGATTCACCTCGGGACTTCAACCAGTGATGAGTATGTTCTTAACTTCGACACCGCGAACAACCGGCTGGAATTCAATCTCAACGGATCTGGAGCGGCGGAAGTAGTCATTGATGGCAGCGGCAACTTAGGCGTCGGTAAGACCAACCCCGCTACGGCTTTGGATGTAACTGGCGCGGGAACTTTCTCCGGCAACGTCGCCGTCAACGGCGGCTCGGTCACGACCACCGCGACCACCGGCAATCTTTTCAATACCACCGCGACAACGGTCAACGCTGGTGGCGGAGCGACGACCGCTCTTAACCTCGGTATCGGCAACACCGCTTACACTGCGATTAACTTAGGGACAGGTACTGGTGGGAATGCCATTAATATTGGTTCCAATAATACGACCGCCGATACAATCGGAATCGGTTCTGCTCTTGATAATGTGTCTGTCACCGGTGATGAATGGTTGGTAACGGCCGGTGGCGCGATTACTTCCCGCCCGGCGGCGAATGTGGTTTCTATGACCGTCGCGCCGACTACCGCTCAGACTACCGCAATTGATGCGACTGACACCGATATTGTCACCGCTCTTTCAGTTGGCGCTAACGACATTCTCGGAACCACCGGTCTGATTAACTACTCCAACTTTGACGTCCTCGCTACCGGTGCTATTCAAGTCGCGGCCGGCGTCGGTCTCGATACCAACGCGGCTGGGACCTTAGCGCTTGGCGCGACTAATTCTAACTTGGTAGCGATTACGCCCGCGACTACGATCACCGGACTCCTAACCTTCAACGGCGGAGCGACGGCGGATGGTGGGGTGTTCACCGTGACTGATGCAACAGGTGCGATTACCACAGCCTCTAATATCGCTGTCAACGGTGGATCAGTTACAACCACGGCTGCAACCGGCAATCTATTCAACACCGGTGCAACCACCTTAAATATTGGTGGCGGGGCTATCGCGGCTCTTAACCTCGGTATCGGAGATACCACCTACGCCGGAATCAATATTGGAACCGGAACTGGTGGGAATGCCATTAATATTGGTTCCAATAATACGACCGCCGATACAATTATAGTCGGAAGCGCTTTGGACAGCGTGGCTCTTTCGTCCGCAACTTGGGGAATGGCCAACACCGGTGTGTTGACGATGCAGGCTACCGCCGATCAAACAACGGCTTTGGTGGTTACTGACACTAACTACACCAACGCTCTTTCCGTCGGCGACAACAATATCATCGGTACGACCGGAACATTAGATTACACCAACTTTGATGTGGCCACCTCAGGTCTTATTACCACAGCTTCCAATCTTAATGTCAACGGTACAGGCAACAGCTGGGTTATGGGCAACTTAGGTATCGGGACGACCAACCCGTCAACCCCCTTGCACGTATCGGCCAGTGGTACAGCTGGTATGCGCATTGATACCTCTGGTTCGACCGTCGCCAGTCCTCAGGTTTACCTGACTGATCCGTCACGGACGGTGACATCACTCATCACCAGTACCAATCCTACCGCTACCTTTAACGGTATGTACATCGGGACGACCAGTTCTCACCCCCTAATGCTCGGAGCTGGCGGAGCTCAGATTCTTCACGTCACAACAACAGGTTATGTTGGTATCGGTAACACCACTCCCACGACAGCACTTGATGTTATCGGAGCGGGGACCTTTTCTGGAGATGTGGCTGTAAACGGTGGAGACCTAACCACCACGGCTGCCACCGCCAACCTCTTTAACGGTACCGCCACCACCGTCAGCTTGGGTAACGCGGCTGTTCTCGGTCTAAACCTCGGTATCGGCAACACCGCTTACGCCGGAATCAATATTGGAACCGGAACTGGTGGGAATGCCATTAATATTGGTTCCAATAATACGACCGCCGATGCGATTGCCGTTGGTAGTGCTTTAGACAGCTTGTCACTTACCTCGGCTCTTTGGTCCGTGGCTACGACGGGGGCTATCAATGTGGTCAACGCCGCTGATGTGGTTGGCCTAACAATTGCTCCAACTATCGCGACTGCTACCGCAATTAATTTAGCTGACACTGATATCGCCACCGCGCTTTCCGTCGGAGCCAATGATATCGTCGGAACCACCGGTCTGATTAACTACTCCAACTTTGACGTCCTCGCTACCGGTGCGATCCAAGTCGCGGCTGGAGTCGGTCTTGACACCAACGCGGCTGGGACTTTAGCCCTCGGCGCCACCAACTCTAACTTGGTAACTATAGCGCCTGCCACCACTATCACTGGACTTTTAACAGCTAATGGTGGGGTCACCGCTGACGGCGGTGTTTTCACCGTAGCGGACGCCACTGGTGCAATCCACACCGGTAGTACTTTAGATGTTGATTCGACGACGACTCTCGGTGGCAATGTAACCTTCGATGCTGGTGGGACACGAACAATTAGTGTTGCCACTGCTGCAGATAACAGTGCTATCAATTTGGTAATCTCCGGCCCGGCGTCCTCTACAGGTGGTGTCGCCGGTGGAAATCTTGTCCTTTCCGGTGGCGCTCCTGGAGCCGCTGGAGTCCGTGGGGCGGTACTTCCTTCCGCGAACAGCACCGACAACTTTGGGGCCACGGGAACCCGGTGGTCCAGCATCTTCGCCGACACCGTCGACTTCCTTACCAGCCTGACCGGCGCAACCGGTACCCCGACCGTTAACTTCTCAACCGTCTCTGCCGCTAACCTAAGTCTGCAAGCCGATTCTGTAGTTGACGCGGATGTTGTTAACGCTCTGACCATCAGCGGTGGCACGGTCAACAACACTACCATCGGTGCGACGACAGCTTCCAGCGGTCTTTTTACTAGCTTAGGCGGAGCGGATAATCAAACTGCTCTTAATCTTAATATAGGGGTCACTGGTGCTGACGCTGGTGCACACACGATCGCTTTGCAGATTGACGGTAACACCGGACTTTCGGTAGCAGCCACTGGTGACGGAGCCGGGAGTGTCGGTGTCCGGACTATTCAGGTTGGTGTCAGCGCGGCCGCTGATGTGGTCACTGTTGGTGATGCCGATGCAGATGTTAGTTTGACTGATGCCCAGTGGAGTATTGCGGCCACCGGTGCTGTTACCTCCAGCCCCGGTACCGATGTGGCTTCGCTGACGATCTCTCCAACTGTTGCTCAGGCAATTGGAATTAACGCGGTCGACACAGATATCGCGACTGCTCTTTCTGTCGGGGCCAATGACATCGTTGGTACGACCGGACTTATCAACTACAACAATTTTGACGTCGCTGCAACCGGTAACATAACTGTTCAGCCGGCGTATGGTTTGGACACAAATGCTGCCGGGGCATTGTTGTTGGGAGCCGCTAACGCAACTTCTATTGAACTCTGCAATAGCGCCGCTTGCGACACTATCTTAATTGGTACAGCCGGTCCCGATGCCGATACCATTACCATCGGTGAGATTAACGATGACGTTTCCATTACTGACGCTCAGTGGAGCGTTACTGGGGCTGGCGCGGCGAGCTTCGTTTCGGTAAACATAGGCACTGGTACGACGATTACAAAGCATCTTTCGGCGGCGGCGGCCAATGTGGTTAGTGCCAGTATCGCCGCGGCCAGTTGCGGGGCCTACGGGGCAGTTACGGTTACGGGGGCTGCGGCTGGGGACACAGTCACAGTTAGTCCAACGGCGGTGGCTTCGGGTATTGAAACCCTTAATCTTACTTGGACCGGTTATGTTTCGGCCGCCAGCACGGTCACAATCCGGGCTTGCAATCCGACGGCAGGGGCCATAGACGCTCTTGATACTCAGACCTGGAGAGCGGATGTTTGGCAGCACTAAAGATAGCTGAAAGGGAAGCGTGAAAGCCGCCGAAGGGCGGTTTTTTGTTTTACGCAAATCTGTGCTCCCACCTTCCAGGTGTATCTGTTCCACCTGGAAGGTGGTACAAGTCTCCACGTCATCCTGGTTCTATCCAGGATCGTGTTATCATAGTGACAGTGACTACTAAAAACCCCTCTGCCGACTATCATCGCTCTCCTTACTTTAGTTGGTGCTCTGGTTTTATTAGCAGTGGTCAATTATGACCGGGACCCCGCTAAAAGACTCACTGGAGGTCAGGGACGAGCCAACAGGGCTTGTTTTCAGTGTCCCTAAGTCCTTTCGGGCCATTCCCGGCGACGTTTTAAAGGCAAAAAACCCTTTCTTTCTCTACGGTTATAACCTGGCGGACGTCAAGGAAGTTGACTGCTTCGTTTCCCAAACGAAAAATCCGAAAGAAGGGGTAGTCTCGGCTGATTATCTTCGCGAGGGGCCTACTTAGTCAGCTGAAAAAGTCTTATGAAGGGGTTGAGCAGGAGAGGTGGGATGATATTAAGCTTGGCGGGGTCGTGGGGACTAGGATGACGGTGAAATACAAAGTCGGCGACGCCAATTATAAATTAACGGAGATCGTCGGCTCAACCACGAAAAGAACAACCTTTGCCGCCTGCAGCGCCCCTAATTCCCTTTATCCGGTCTATTCGGACCAATTTAATGTCCTTTTCAACTCCCTCCGCCTCGCCGAGGTCAACTAAGCCAACTAAACCAACTAAACCAACTAAGTTGACTAAGTTAATTAAGTTAATTAAGTTAACTAACTTAATCATACAAACAAAATACTCATTTCCCTTCCGATCGGAAGTCAAACGAGTATTATCTTTTTTCCGAAACCCTATCCTTCAAGTTAAAGACTTTAGCTAGCCGCTTATTTTCCTCCGGGGAGAGAACCGCTTTGATGGCGAGCACCTTCCCCCACAACGCCTCTTTTCGAAGGAAGGCTTCCAGTTCGATTTCGACCGGCATTGGTGTGGCCCAGACGCTTTTTTGAATAAACTTGTAACCCAATGCTTTCAAAGTAGCCCTTAGCTTTCCTCTTAAACGGTATTCCTTCTCGGGAATATCATAAATAATCATCCGCCAGTAGCCATCCCAGGGCCGGTGTTGATACTTAAGAACAGGGAAGCGGGAAAACAGCAGGTTAAGCCCCTCCTCGGTAAGTTGGAAGGTTCTTTGCGCTTTTCTTCCCTGCGCTTTGATCAGCTTTTTGGCCAATAGAGCCCACAGTGTCGTTCGGGCGGATTGGCGCTGCCGCCGATAAAACTCCCGATTTTCGATAGAGGCGAAAATGCTGTCTAGGCGCCCGCCAGAGGCGTCAGGATCGAGGGCTTCAACCGCAACGGCCCCAACAGCCAGGAGGCTGACAAGGAGCTTATCTCGGAGACTGAGATTCTGAAAAAAGGTCTGTTTTTCGAATTTCGGTTTGGCAGAGTTTATATCCTAATAATATCATAATACTCAATTCCCTTCCGATCGGAAGCAAAAGGAGTATTATGATTATCACCTAAATTTTTGGAGGAGTATCGCAAGGCGGGATTTAAAGGTAAGGTTGAAGAGGGAGTAGGAGGTGGAACGGAAGCATAATGGTTGCCGAGGTTACTACGGCGTGGTTTAATAGACGTGATGAAAAGAGTCAGGGCGTTTCTTATATATTTTCTAACCTTTCTTTCCGGCGGTCTTTTCGCGGCTGCTATTTTCTACTTCACAGTGAATTTTATCCGCGACAACGAGCCTCTCGGCTACCGGCTGAAATATGATTTTAATAAAGTGGCTTACAGCCGCTACGTGGACAAACCGGATAAGTTTTCTTTCCTCTTCACGAATGACTACGATCTCGATGCTTCGACCGAATCGGCGAAAAAGTACGGCCGGGACTACCTCGTCGGTTTTAAGGCCCGGGACGACTCCCGGATCGGCTGCGAGGTCCGTAAACGCCCGTTGAAGATGGATCTTTCCCGCGACGACACACTACTGACGCAGGAGATGACCGCCCTTTTCGGCCAAGGGGTGCTCGGTTTTAAACCAATCAGCAGTGGGCAAGTACTACTTAACTCCGGCCTTCCCGCTTTTCAGTTTAATTTTAATTTCACCGATCCGCTCCGGGCCACCGCCTCGATAAACCAGATAATGGTGCCGAAGGGGGACCAGGTCTACCTGTTGATGTGCGGCGCCGGTAAGGCTTATTTTAGTAAATTCGCTTCCGATTTTGCCGTCTTCTTCAATTCTTTTCAATTTGAAAAGTAATCTAACTGATCCGCCTTCCGAATGGAACATTCTTGATTAACCCCTGTCTTTGGCACTATAATTAAAACGTGGAAGATACATCCGCCCGCCTGTTCCAAATTATCCTGTCCTCCTTCTTCTCCTTTCTTAATGCCGGGGTTTACCTCTTTGAGCTTTTTCTGGTTTTAAAAGTCGTGAAAGAGATCCGCCTGGACTCCTATTTCCGTCGGGTTACCCCGCTGGTCAATTTTGTTCTGGCGCTTCTGGTCACTTCCTTAGCTTTCCCGACGCTGAACGGCTTTTTAACAAAATATATCGGCGGTCTTTTTGGATCGGGAGCGCCTCTGGCTAAAATTCTTTTGCTGGCGGAGGCAACTGTTTTTGTAGTTGTCTTTTGGCGGTTGTATCAACGCGGCGTCCGGACGGGCGGGAAGTCTCTTGGGGCAAAGCCCGAAAAGAAAGAGCCGGAGGTAGTAGGGACAGGGGAGGAACTTGATGACATTAATGAGGCGCCTGTGGTATCTTTTAAAAGTAAGCCTTTGAAATAATGAAGAAACTATTTTTTAGTCTTTTAGTCGTTGCGGGCGGGGTTTTAGTCGTATTTTTGGTGGTCCGTTCCGTCTCCTCCCAAGGGTTTCTGGGCGAGGTCAGCGGGAGTTACAAAGCGGTAACCTTAGCCAACGGGACAACTTATTTCGGCAAGATTACAAAAGCCGACGGCTCGATCGTGATCTTATCGGATGTTTTTTATCTCAGATTGACTCAACCGGCGGATGCTAAAGATAAGGCCGCGCAACAGGGGTTTGAACTCGTGAAGTTGGGAGCGAACGAGATTTACGGCCCGCAGGATGAGATTCTTCTCAACCGCCGGCAAATCCTATCGACCCAGGAGCTAAAGCCGGACTCAAAAGTGATTGCCGCCATCCGCGAGTATTACAGCGCGAAAAAAGCTACCCCCACTCCGGCCAAGTCCGGCGGTAAGGTTGATGTCCGCGGCCAATAATAACAGAATTATGTCTTTAATGACCGGGCAGACAAAAAGCAGTCTTTACGGGAATAAATCCCCGATAAATAAATCGGCGTTAATTTTCGCCGCGGCCGCCGTCGTCTTATTGCTGACCGTGGTTTTTTTGGTTTTGCCAAAGCTTTCTTTGCCCTCTTTTAATCTTCTCGGGACAGGCGCTTCTTCCGCCAAACCCTCCGGCTATCAGGCGGTTTTTCTCGCCAACGGCCAGGTCTACTTCGGGAAGCTTTCCGACTTTGCCGGGACGGAACCTATTTTACGGGACGTTTATTATTTGAAGGTTGGCAGTGTAACTGAGACGCCAAAGACGGCGGAAGTTAAAATTGATCCGAAAGATAAGCCGGCCACCGGCAGTGCCGTAAAAGCCACACCCATCCCAACCCCTTCACCAAAAGCCGGTTTTACCTTGGTTAAACTGGGCGAAGAGATCCACGGTCCGCAGGATGAAATTAAGCTGAATAAGGACCAGATTCTTTTCGTCGAGAATTTAAGAGACGACAGCCAGGTTGTTTCCGCCATCAAGCGTTATCAGGATGGTTTAAAGAAGAAGTAAGAGAGCACCCCTTTAACCAAATTTCCCAAAGAGGAGGTTGACTATTGGATGATCATCGGACTGTTACGCGTCCGCGTGGTACGATGCACGCCGGATTATCGAAAGGTGGAGGTTCAACGATGAAAAGAATCGTCTCGGCGCAAATCTTTTTAACGCGCACAAGGTTTTTCTCCGATTCAGCCCGATTTCCCCGAGGAGGTGGTCCGCATCTGGCACGGCGAGGGCAAAGACCTCGTAACGCTTGAAACCGGTAAGGTAAAACTATTTTGGCAGAGGAAGGTCTTCTTTCCTCTGCTTTTTTTGTTGTTAACTCTGTTCCACCTTCCAGGTGGAACGGGACTACTTCTTCTCTTTAAGCCCTAGCTTCCGTTTGTGGTATTCTGGCTGGGGGATAATAATCTCTGATTGGTGGCCGTGAGAAACGGAAAGGGGGTTGGGACTATGCGTCCGGGAATTTACGCCATTAACAAAGGCAAGCGGTGCTTTTTTAAAGGCCGCGTCTTAGGGCACGAGCTTTTAAGCGGCCGACAGGTGAATGTTTTAATCCGCCGGTTGGCGAAAGCAATCTACAAGGACTACGTGGAAAAGCCGGCACCGCTGCTATTTATCCACGTAACCAACGGCGGAACTTGGCTTTACAGCCGGTTGCGTGAGGAGCTGGCGGAGTTGGGCTTTCCGCTGGAGCGGGCGCTGGATGAAAGCCTCTCCTCCTCAGCGTACGGGCAGGGAACTGAACTCAAGCGGGTCAAGGTTGAGACGAAGTTCCCCCAAGGCTCGCTGCGGGGACTGCATGTGGTTCTGGTTGAGGATATTATTGACTCAGGCGGGACAATCACGGCAGTTATCCGGCAGATTTTGCTCGCCGACCCATTAACGGTGGAGGTCTGCGCACTTTTGAAAAGGCACACCTCGGAGGGGATTACGCCCAAGTATTTGGCGGCGCTGGTCGAGTTTAAGGATTGGTTGTTGGGCGGGG
>JBBTUG010000025.1:0-28146 GCA_038063895.1 Patescibacteria group bacterium
TTACGAAAACTGAGATGTCAAAGAATTACGAAAATTGAGATGTTGCTTTACAGTTAAAGATATGCGCCCGGGCTCTTGACAAATGCTTCCGGACAAATTATAAATAAACCACTGATATGAGTTCTGTTTTATCGGTCAGCCAAAATTGTAAGTTTTACGTCCTTATTAAGAACCGGAAGCCCGGCGCTTAAGCTTTGCTTAAGTTCAGGCTTCCGGTTCTTACCCGCTAAAATCAGCGGGATTTTCTTTTTTTGGGCACTTTACAGAATCAACCTGTTTGGCTAACCCGGCGCAGTGCTGTGGAAAAAGCCTGGCAGAAATCAAAGGAGGGAAAGATGCAAATTACGACGCTCCAATCGGGTAAGTGGACCGTGAATATGGCCACGCGGATTATTGTTTTTCCGAGATGGGCTGTGGAAGCGGGCCGGGAGCTTTTGCCTGAATGGCAAAGGCTCTTCCCGAAGGAAGAAACGTGGGTTCAGCGGGAAGTCGGAACCCCGTCCTTAATCGTCCGGCTTGATTGTACGATTGTGGAAAGTGCTTTACGGGTTTTTGAGATCGAGGAGAGGCCGGCGGGAATTGGGATTACCGGTCAAATTAACCCCCAATTCCGGGAACGCCTTGAAGGTTTAAGGGTCCAGTGGCCGCTGTTTTCAGTCGTAGTTTCCAAACAGCGGCAGGGTTGTGATGACAATCTCTGGGCGCAGATTCTTGGGTTGGACGAGTACCGGGACGGTTTAGTGATGGTCAGGGCCGAACCGGAAGAACCCGAATTTCACCGGTTGACACCTTTCTCTGTCAGCTCAGTTCGGATGAAAGGTAATAAAAGTTACGGAGTGGACTTGGATTGGTGGCGGCGGGTGGCCTCTCCGGAGGAACTGCCATGGGATGAGCCATTTGTCCTAAAGCCGTTGCAGGGAAGTAAATGTCACGATCTGGAGGTTTGGGTGCCGAAAACATCCAGGCATTTCGACCAGGTCAAAGGAGCCTCGACGAGAACCCGGGTCGCTAGGACATTGCTTAGAAATGGGGCAATGTATTGTCAGCCGTTTCATTCCCCGATGAGTTTTGAGGATGATCCACGGATGCGGATGATTCTCCGGGTTTACTACGGCTATGAACCGCAGGCAAGTTCCTGGCAATGCCTCGGCGGTGTTTGGAATGCCAGACCGAATTGGATTGTGCACGGAGCCAGCGACGCTGTTTTCGGACCAATTCAAATTTAATCTTAGGGGGCAACTGCAAAGTTGCAATTGCCCCTTTCTTTTCTTAAGTTACGCTTTATTGTTAAGATATCGGAAGAAATAATTATGTTAGAAATACTAAAAAAATTAATTGAGTTTAAAACTATATCTTTGGACCACCGAGAAAACGAAAAAGCTCTGGCCTGGATAAAAAATGAAATCCGAGACCTCCCGTTGTTTACCAAAGAATTCAGTTCGAACGGCTTCCCGTCGCTGATTCTGACCACCCGGAAGACGAAACAACCGGCGGTATTACTGCAGGCGCATCTCGACGTAGTTGACGGGTCGCCTTTCGTTTTCGTGCCTCGGGTTACTAAAAACAAATTGTTCGGTCGGGGAGTTTTCGACATGAAATTTGCCGTAGCCAGTTACCTCCGGTTGCTAAGGGAGCTTGGGGATAATTTACCAAAATACAATCTGGGGGTGATGCTTACGACCGATGAAGAGGTGGGGGGAGAAAACGGGGTAAAATTCCTACTTGAGAAGGGTTATTGGGCGAAGGTGTGTCTTTTGCCCGACGGCGGGCACCGGCTTGCGATTCAGGTGGGCGCTAAAGGAGTGTGGCATTTATCGGTGGAATGCCGGGGGAAATCAGTGCACGGCTCTCGGGTTTGGCAAGGCGAAAATGCCGTAGAAAAACTGTCTACGTTCTTAAGCGTTCTGAAAAACAAATTTCCGAAAGAGCCTTGTAGCATTCCCTACCACAACCACAATACTTTTAATCTCGGTTACTTCACGGGCGGAACGGCGGCAAATAAAGTTCCCGACTTTGCGAAGGCTTTAGTCGACATCCGGTTTACGCCCGGGGTAACCCGTTTAGCTCTGCGTAAAATGATTTCTGCGGCGAAGCGGGATTTTAACAACATAAAGGTTAAGGAGCTCGTTTACGGTCCGAGTTTTAAGATCGATCGGGAAAATAGTTATCTTAAGTTATTTTCGGAAATTTTAAGCCAAGAGTATAAAGCTCAGCCGGAATATATTACTTCGCACGGTTCTTCCGATGCCCGCTTCTTTTCGGAAAAGGGTATTCCGGTCGTCGCCACCCGTCCTAATGGCGGCGGGCACCACAGTGAAAAAGAGTGGTTGGACCTTGCCGACTGGGAAAAGTTTTACCTCGTTCTGAAAAGGTTCGTTGAAACAACGGCATCTGATTAAATGCTACAATTAGGCCGTGAATATCATCGGCATTGATTTAGGGACGGCGACGACGGGATGGGTTTCAACTATGATTTCGTGATTAGCGGGCGGGGCTGCTTAAAAAACCGTCAATTCTCTCTCGCAGTTTGACGTGCGTTGGGTGCATTTTCCTAAGTTTTGTTAGTTGATCTTCAAGATAAACCCGCTCGCCGAGGGAACGCAGTTTTTCGGCTCGTTCAAAAATACGCGGGTAGTGGTGGGACGTTTTTAGCTTCTCCGCTTCTTTCTCAAAAAGAAAACGGTAAAGACGGATTGCCTGATCCGACTCGAGGACTGTTAATTTCCTTGCGTACTCCTCAATAAGTGATGGCCCCCCGCGAAATTCCCCGGTTGAGCGAAGTAGTGCATCCGCCAGGCTTCGGTAATCTTTTAAGAAAAGACAAAGGTCAACTTTTTCGGTCAAGGCTACTTTCTTTTCCCCCAGACGGCGTAAATAATTTTTCCACTCCTCTTCTTTTCCGTCTTTTCGGTAAAGCTCCTGCAAGGTTCGAAGATCTTCCTTGGTCAAATGGTCGGTGATTTTTTCCTGATAAAAGAGAATGAGTTTTTCCGTCTGATTTAATCCGTCCATAGCGGTCAAAACGTTCTTCTCGAGGTGAGTGTTGTGCCTTTCTTCCCATCCGATGTCCAGGACTTTTTTGTAGTCGTGGCGTTGGCAATAAAATTCGACCAGGGCCGTTCGAACGTGAAGGTCATTCCGATAAAAACGCAGCGCGATCTTTTCGAAATGGGCGGGGTCAAGGGGGCCAAGACTGTCGATGAGAAGCCACAGGGCCGTTTGTGGGCTAAAAGAGAAATCCGGATCGTCCCGGTCCAAAAAGCCTTCGAGCTTGTTGACCAATTCCGTTTTGACCGTCGAATTATCGACTTCGGTTAAGATTGCCTCGATAATTTTGCTGGGCAGATCAAAGGGAGAATCGTTTCGGGTAAAATTATAAAAAGTTTTTAGTTCAGCCGGCCCTTTTTGGTTAAGAAACCGGACGGAACGGCAAATGATTTGCCAAAGCGTATCTTGAAGAATTCCGTCGGAATCATCATGATTGGCCAGTTGTTTATCGAGCCAGCTAGAAAGCTCCAAAAGAAAAACGACTGATGCCTGAGAAACCGGGAGGGGCTGAATCTGTCCAGCCACAAATTCCGAGAATTCTTCCTGATTTTCCACGTAGTCCCAATAGTCGCCGCCGTAGTCGAGGGAACGAATCTTGCCTTTGATTCTCTTTTCAATTAAATCAAAAGACTCTTCGGATGCTAAGCGATTCGGTCGTTGGCCTTTCGCCGAGATGGGCTCATCATCGGGCTCCGGTTTCGGTTCCCTCCGTCTGCCAGTATTGTGAGTTTCCTTCCCCGCACTCGGTTCGCCGTAGACCTTAGTTAGGAGAAGAGCAACCACGTGTTTGCAAGGGGTCTCCCCGTGGAAGGCTAAGCACTCGCAAGAAAATTCTAAAGAGGAGAGATCGGCGCGGACGGGGTACTCCTCGGTGCCAACCACCGTCGCGGTCAATTCGTCAACTTTTTCATGATAGTTCTTTACTCGTCCTTCTTTATAATAATCAAACCCTCTTTGGAAATAGTCTGGATAAGTCAACTCTTTGATTGTTTCGAGAGTTAGGTTAAGCGCCATCTGCTTACCAGCAAAGCATATTTTCCGCTTTTAGCCAAGTTGACTGATGTTTCCGGCAGCTGCGATATCCCCGCGGTCTACTTACTCTAGTGAAGGTTTTAGGATTTATTTGGGGAACGGCGATGATAAGCTAGATAAGCCATGCTTTAATGGGCTAAGACTTTTATCTTTGTTGCTTTGGGAAAAGCGCGGCTGATTTGGCTTAGGAACTTAGTTGCATTTAGGATCTCGACGAAAACGGGGGTATCTTTTTCGTTGAAATGGACAATGAGATCCCCCGCCTGTTCGGCGTGGTCTATTTTTTTGTTTGATAACCAAAAAGTTAGGACATCATCCTCTTTTTCGTATCTTATCTTGGTCATAAATATACAGAAAACATTTTAGGATTGGACTTGGATTTACAATTCGATCCGCCTTTGGCGGGGAGAACTTCTCACTGCGTTCGAAGGGTAGAATTCCAATCTGTGCGTGTTATGCGAATACTTTCACCTTCTTTAGTCTATCATATTTTCCTTTTCGGTTTATTTTCTACTTATGTAGAGACGTGTTAAGATGGAGGTGATGAACATTATCGGCATTGATTTAGGGACGGCGACGACGGGGTGGGGAGTTTTAGAGTCCGAAAAGGGAAAATGGCGTAGCGAAGCTTGCGGGGCTATTTTGACTTCAAAAGAGAAATCCTTGTCCGAGAGGTTGGCCGATTTTCCGCCCGGGACGGCAGTTGATGTTGTTTATTCGGTGGGGGAAGATAGTTGGAATGGCGCCGCCCGTTTAAGCCTGAACGTTAAAGATATGCGTTCAGCCACCCCCATTGTGTAATCAGCCGACTCCAACATCTCCCGTCGAGCCTCGGGTGCGGGATTGATGCTCCCTAAACTCACTGGCTCGTTAAGTGAACATCAAAAAAATTCGGGTGCGGGCGGAAAAGTGATTTCCAACCAAGCACCCGAAAAAAGGACTACCCGAAACACATAGTCACTCCACCCACCTTGGGTCTTTCATATTTCTTTCTTTACCTAAAGAATGGCGGAGCTTTTAGAAGCCAGCTCACGGCAGGAAGAGCCACATATGCGGAGAACGGCTGGATGACCGCCACGCCGGCTATTGTCCAAAATAGTTTCTCCAATAAGCTTCCGTGTCGACAACTCCACCAACTGACAACCAAAAAGTTGATCAAAGGAATGGTGATAATTGCCGCTCCCGCCAGAAACGCTGCTAATTCCGGCCAAAGGATATAGGAGCTATAAAAGGCTCCGTCTAGAATAAGGTTAGCCACAAACGAGGGACCAATTAATCTTAGGCCATCACCCGGCTGTGGTTTGGTGCCGTCGTCTCTTTGTAAAATACCCATTAGATTCCCCCTTCTAGTGGTACGGTGTGGAGCAAATGACGAGTGATCACTTTAATAAGTTACACTTTATCTTCGCCCCACACCGCCTAACGTCTAGCAATCTACAACGGTCCGTCGTTGTAAATGTTCATATCGGTCTCACCTCCTTCCGGAAAAAGATCGTGCGCCCCTGACGGGAATCGAACCCGCAACTCGCACTGGGTTAGGGGCCAGCGGCTCTGCCATTGAGCTACAGGAGCTTGAGTTTTTAAAGTGCTGCCTATCTCATCCGTTTCCTCCCTCACCGAAGTTTCGGAGAGTTGGTGTTCACTAGGTTTGAGAGCCCACTAAATCAGCAGAAAACAAAAATCCCACTTTCTAGTGGGTTCTCCGAGACAAACGCCAGTTCGCCAAAAGGGAACTAGCCCGCCTCGGAGCTAAGTAATAAGGCAAAGATCTAAATTGTGTCTAGCGCTATTTCTAAGTTTCATAAACGACTTTACATTGTTAACAATTAATCCCTCGTCTGTCAAGGGGTTTTTGTCTTGGCGATTTTTCGAAGAATTTTCACGCCACGGTCAAGAATCTCGTCCGTGGTGGCGAAAGACAGGCGAAAGTGCGTGTTTTTACGGGAAAAAACACTTCCGGGGATGAGCAGCACCCCTTCGGCGAGGGTGTTTGTCAAGAACGTGGTCTTTCCTCCGGCGGGGATTTTCGGGAAGGCATAAAAGGCGCCTTGGGGTTTGGAAAGTTCAAAACAATCTTTTAGTCCTTTGTAGATCCGATCCCGTTTCGCTTGATAGTTATCTCTAATATTTCCGGTAATTAGGTCAAGGGCCTTAAGGGCGGCGACTTGAGCAAAGGATGGGGCGCAGACGAAAGTGTACTGCTGCAGTTTGGCCATTTCGTTAATGATTCCCTTGGGGGCATGAAGATAGCCGATTCGCCAACCGGGAATGCCGGCGGTTTTGGAAAAGCCGTTGAGAGTAACGGTTTGTTTGTAAAGACTGGCCGGACTGAAGTTGGGGAGTTGATCGTAAGTGAAAGCCTCGTAGATCTCGTCAGAGATGATAATGAGATTATGTTTCTTAGCGAGTGCTACAACACCCTCAATTTCTTCGCGATTATAAACCACCCCGGTTGGATTGTTCGGACTGTTAAGAAGGATCGCCTTGGTTTTGGGACCGATGGCTTGGGCGATTTTAGTCAGTGGTAGACGGAAGTCGGGATAAGTATCCACAAATTTGGTGATAATTCCTAAAAACTTCGGAATTTCCCTGTAGATGACAAAGAAAGGGTCGGGGATAATTACTTCATCGCCGGGTTCAAAGAGGGTCGCGAATGTCAGGAAAAGACCGCCGGAAACGCCGGTTGTAATTAAAACTTCCTCCGGTTTGGCGATAATCCCGTTTTCCCTTTGCAGTTTCTCGGCAATTTTCTTCCGCAGCTCCGGCAACCCCTCGGTTGGTGTGTATTTGTTGAACCCGTGGCGGATGGCGGAAGTGGCTGCTTCTTTGACGAGATCGGAAGCATCAAAATCCGGCTGGCCCAAAGAGAGATTGACCGGATTTTTTATTTGTCCGGCTAGCGAAAAGACTCTCCGAATGCCGGAGGCCTGGATGTTTTTGACGCGTTTGGCAATGGTTACCATTATTATAGTTATTACAATGATAAAGTAAGACAGGGGTAGACACAAAAGGTCTTTTGACAAACATGTTGTCTACCCCCATCTTCTAACTTACCACCAGGCTTCGGGATAATTGCCCAAAGCAAGGGGTCCTCCCGAAAATACTTCTTGTCCGATATCCCACCACTCGTCGCCCAACCGTCGCAACTCTTCTTCCGTGGGATAAGTGTCGGTCTTACGAACGCCACATTCATCCGTGGGGTGACCGGCTTCAGAAAGTGTGGTCATTACGCTCATCTCGTTTCTCCTTTCTAACTTTCAAGCAGTTTAATAATGGGTTCGGTTGTCCTGTTCAGTGATTTCTCTCTCAAACTTTCGGAAAGTCTCTATTCCGAGCAGTTTCTTAATCTCGGCGAAAGAAGTCAACCGGGGAAGAAGTTCTTGGGTAGTACCTTTTTCTTTAAGTTCCTTCATTACCGTAAGGACGGCTTGGGTGCCGGCCAAAAGCAAGGTCAGTGGCCAGGCAATCAGTTTGTAACCCAAATCTTCAAGATCTTTCTGCGCCAGCAAAGGGGTCTGACCGCCTTCCATCATATTTACTAAAAGAGGTACTTCCGTAATTTCCCGGGGAATAATTCTTAGCTCTTCCATCGATTGAGGCGCTTCGATAAAGATAATGTCCGCCCCAGCTTGAACATAAAGATGGCTACGCCGCAAAGCTTCTGCCAGATTGTGAGTGGCGCGAGCATCGGTGCGGGCGACGATTAAGAAATCCGGATCTTCGCGGGCAGCGACAGCGGCCTTGATTTTGAGAATCATTTCGGAGGCGTCAACGACTTTTTTACCGTTCATGTGGCCGCACCGCTTTGGCCAGGTTTGATCCTCGATAAACATTAGGGCTGCTCCGGATTTTTCGTAGGCGCGAACGGTGCGGGCAACGTTGTGCACCCCGCCGTAACCCGTATCTGCATCCGCCAGCATAGGAATGGAAACGGCATTGCCGATTTGATCAACGGCTTCCAGCATTTCGGTAAAGGAGAGCAGACCGATATCCGGAAAGCCAAAACGCGAGGCAGCGATACCAAAGCCCCCCAAGGAAAAAGCCTTAAAGCCGGCACTTTCGATGATTTTTGCGGTTAAAGCATCGTGAGCCACCGGTAATAAAATCGATTTTTCGGTATTCATCAATTTGTTGAAGATTTGCTTTTTGGTCATAAATAAAAAAGCCTCCGTTCGGAGGCCTCCGTTGTGGTCTTTGTTTAGGTAAAACTAGACCCCGGCCCCCTTTAAGGCTTTCGTAAAAAAGTAAAAATAAAAACCGTTAATTTTTAGCATCACGACGGATTATACCGATCCCTTTACATTTTTGTCAAGACCCCCGTCTTTAAGGTAGTATTTGACTGATGCATATTTTGGGAATTGACTTGGGAACGGCGACGACGGGATGGGGAGTACTGATTGGCGAAAAGGGCCGGTGGAAAATCGGGGATTGCGGCGCGATATTAACTTCGAAAGAAAAACCGTTAAGTGAGCGTCTAGCCGAGATCTTCAGTGAGTTGCAGAAATTGCTTAAACACTGGCAGATCGAGGAACTCGCCCTGGAGGAAGTTTTCTTTAATACGAATGATAAGACGGCGATGAAAGTCAGTCAGGCGCAGGGCGTGGTCAAACTCGCTGCGGTACTATTGAAAATCCCTGTTTTCGAATACACCCCGCTGCAGGTTAAAGTGGCCGTTACCGGGTACGGACGGGCGGAAAAAAGACAGGTTGGACTAATGGTTAAAAAACTCCTGAACTTAAAAGAAGTGCCGAAGCCGGACGACACGGCCGATGCGCTCGCGGTGGCATTTTGCCACGCTTCATCCCGAAAGGTTAAAATAAGATTATGATCGGTTGGCTCTCGGGAACGGTAGTGGATAAAATCGGCCGCTACTTAATTCTAAATGTGAACGGTGTCGGCTACCGGGTTACGGTTTTGCCGGACAAGTTAAGTCAGGCGGTTCTCGGGAGTCCGTTGAAACTGTTCATCCACCCGCATATAAAAGAAGATTTGTTTGATCTGTTCGGTTTTGAAACTAAGAAGGAGCTTTCGGTCTTTGAGTTGCTTTTAACCGTTTCCGGAATCGGGCCAAAGACTGCTCTGGCAATATTAGCCGGAATGAGAGTCGAGGAAATCATTTCGTCCATTTCCCGCGGACAACCCAGCGACTTTTCCGGAATCAGCGGCTTAGGAACGAAGGGAGCGCAACGGGTGATTGTCGAGTTGCGGACTAAAGTTGGAGCAGTTGGGGATCTAGATCTTTCCGGAGCCGATTCGAAGGAACGCGATGAGATTATCCAGGCACTGCGGACCTTCGGTTTTACCGATCGGGAGTGCCGGGAAGCGTTAAAGAAAATACCGTCCGATGAGGGTCTGACCATCGAGCAAAAAATAAAATCAGCCTTGAAGAATTTGGGTCATTAAGAATTTATGGAAAATAAAGTGAAGAAAATAGTCCCACAAGATAAAAAAGAAGCTCCGGAGGAAGAAAAATTATTCGTTTCCCTGCGCGCCAACCGCTGGACGGAATTTATCGGCCAGGAAAAAGTTAAGCAGTCGCTGAAGACGGCGATCGAGGCTTCACAGGGCCGGAAAGAATCTTTGGACCACATTCTTCTTTACGGTCCACCAGGGTTGGGAAAAACGACGCTGTCGCACATTATTGCCAAAGAGATGGGGGCCAATATCCGGGTCACCTCCGGGCCGGCTATTGAACGGGCCGGGGACTTAGCTGCCATTCTTTCCAATCTGGAGCCGTTCGATATTTTGTTTATTGATGAAATTCACCGGCTCTCTAAAGTGGTCGAAGAAACGCTTTATCCGGCGATGGAGGATTTTTGCCTGGACATGGTTATCGGCAAGGGGCCGTCAGCGCGGACTCTACGGCTGGATCTTCCGAAGTTTACCATCGTTGGGGCTACGACCCGGATCGGTTTGCTTTCAGCCCCGCTGCGCGACCGTTTCGGCGTTACCCACCACTTAACTTTTTATACGCCGGAGGAACTGGCGATTATTATCCGGACGGCCGCTAAAAAATTAGCCGTGCCGATTGATAATGAGGCCGCCGAAGAGATTGCTCGCCGTTCGCGCGGGACGGCCAGGGTTGCTTTAAAACTTTTAAAACGGGTCAGGGATTTTGCCCAAGTTGAGGGGGACGGAAATATTACTAAAGAGATAGTTGAGCGAGCCTTAAATATTCTGGAAGTCGATCCTTTGGGGCTGGACGAGGCCGATCGGCGGTATCTGCGCGGGCTGATTGAAAAGCACAGCGGGGGACCTGTCGGAATCGAAACGATGGCGGCGACGATTGCTGAGGATTTAGGGACGATTGAGGAAGTAATTGAACCTTATTTAATGCAAATCGGTTTTATTAAACGGACGTCCCGCGGCCGGGTCGCTTCCGAATCTGCTTATAAGCACCTTGGGATTTCCATTGTTCTACCCTCCGCCCAACCTAAACTTATCTAAGTTAGTTTTCTTCTCTCTCTCTCTCTCTCTCTCTCTCTCTCAATTTCTTTTAATTATTATCTCTCTACATATTTTATAGACGATCGTCTATAAAATATGTATAATTTATTTATAATGGAATCCTATTTAAAGATACCGATAAGGAGATCTTTAAGGGAAAACTTGGTAAACGTATTCTTACATTTTTCTCCGGCCCAATTTTCCGGTAAAAGTTCAAAAGGTAGATAGGGATCGGCAGCGTTAAGGGCAAGAAAATACTCCCGCCACTGCTGTAAAAGGTCTTTGCGACCTAAGGTTCTGATTTTCGGAAGGACTTTAATAAGTTTAAGATAAAGTGAATTAAGTTCGTTTAGTCCCCATGCTCTTTCTGCAATCTCACGGTTAGCTACTCCAAGAACTCGTTTAGCCTTTAGAACCCATGTGAACTTTTCGACCTCCTCGCCTTCAATCAGTTCTTGGCTCACATGGTGAATCGGAAGCGGCGTTATTAATACACTTTCCTGGGGTGACCCAAAACCAAGCTCAATTAGCTTACTCCGCAGCTCATTCCTAAGGTTACGAAGTTTTTCCGGGAAGTCGTACATTAATATTGTCCAATAACCGTCCCATTTCTTAGATCGAAGTTTGGCCAGAGGGTACTCCTCGAAAAAGATCCGGTGCGCGCGGCTTGTAAGAACAAGTTTTTTACCACCAACGGGGCCTGTAACGCTAATTAAATCTTTTTTAGTGAGATGGATCTGAGCCCGTTTAATTTGGCGATATTCGTTAATGCCCCGCAAGCTGTCAAAAGGGTCTATTCGAAACGGGTTACGGGTAATTGGTTGGTACATCTCTTCAAACTTAACCATCGAGGAAACCAGATTTTTTGAGGTTGGGGTTGAGCGGTACTTAAGAAGAAGTTGTTGAAATTTCCGATGTGTTTTTATATCCCAGTCGAGAAATGGATTGTTGTCAGATCTTGCCTTGTTTGGTATCACAAACTTACTCTACAAAAAACGTTGACGATCGTCAATGAAAATTGTATAGTTTTAGTTGGTGGATAGACACCTTGCTAAAGCGGGTGCTAGGATACTTTAGAATAATGACTAATCACCCCCTCGTCACGTATTTCGGAAACGGCCCTTATTGTTATGCAAATTCTACTGCGATGCTTCTTGGTTCAATAGGCGAGAATATTTCTCCTGCGACGATTGAAGTTCTTTCGGGAGTAGGCCTAGGCGCGGCTTTACTAGGTCCCTCAAAACTTTTATTTTTCAGTACCTTTTCCGGCTCTCCGGACCGAGGACTTAGTCAGGCACTTACAAGCCTCGGTTTTAGTTTTACGGAACGATTTTATCCGGATAAAAACGACGACCCCTTTCCTGCTTTAGACAAAGATTTAGTTACCTCACCGGCGGTTTTGGGTCCGCTTAATATGGGATACCTCGATTACAACCCCCGCTCAAGCAGTCTTTCAGGGACGGACCACTATATTTTGGCTTTTGGTTTAGGAGTTCACGAGGCGTATCTGCACGATCCTGCCGGCTTTCCTTCCGTTTCCCTTTTTCGTGATCAACTCCGAAAAGCGTGGCAGGCGGAAGATATCGGATATCGCCGTGAATATTTTCGTTCATGGTCAAACCCAAAACGGACAGTTTCCACAAATGAACTTGGAATATTTACTGCGACTTGCGAATATTTCCGGCAGCTTTATCGAGAGGATGATCGAAGCGCTCATGAGAAGGGGCTTATTACCGGAAAAGAGGCTATATTAACTGTTGCTAAAAAAGCACAGGAATCGGAACTTACTGAGCTAGAGGTAGGGCATCTAACGCATTTTGCTCTCCCCCTAGCTTCACATCGGTCTTTGGATTTCGCTGAGTTCTTCGCGCCTTTTGATTCCAAACTGACTGACTTAAAGAGACAGCAGTCTGAGTTTTCCGGCCGCGCTCACACTCTATTAATGCGCCGTGATTTCAAGGAATTTTCCAGTAAGCTGACACAAATAGCAGAAGTCGAGCAAGCCTTTCGCCAGGCAATCGGTTGATGCTACAATAGTTCATAGTTATGTTAGACATTAATTTTATCCGGGAACACCCGGAAGAAGTCAAAAATAATATTCTCCAGCGCGGGGTTGACCCGAAAAAAGCCGACGTGGACCGGTTATTGGTGCTGGATAAACAGCGCCGCCAGTTGACGACCAATATTGAACAGTTACGGCACGCGCGGACTGAGGCGGCGGAAAAAAGGGATATTGAGCGGGGGCGGAAGCTAAAGGAAGACCTTAAATCTTTGGAGGAGCAGTTAGAACCCCTGGTTACAGAATGGCAACTGCTTATGAGTTGGATGCCGAATATGCTCTCGGCCGATACGCCGGTAGGAAAGGACGCCGGCGGAAACGTTGAAATTAAGGCTTGGCATCCGCAGCGGGGTTATTTTCCGAAAGAAGAACTAGGTCTCGCCGAGCACTCCGGTCGGTTTATGCCCGGTCCTGCCTTTCCTTTGCGCGATCACGTTGAACTAGGCAAGCTGTTGGACAGCATTGATCTTGAACAAAGCGCAAAAACTTCCGGTAGCCGTTTCAGTTATATAAAAGGTGGGTTATCTCTGCTTCAATTCGCACTTTTTGAGTTGCTGAAAAATAAGCTGCTGCAGGAAGGTTTTACCCCAATGATCGTGCCGCTGCTGGTTAAGGAAAAGGTGCTCTACGGGACCTCCCATTTTCCCGGCGATGCCGATCAGGTCTATAAAATTGAAAATAAATACGTTGAGGAAAACCAAGACCTCTTTTTAGTCGGTTCTTCCGAGCCGTCTCTCTTCGGTTATTACCTGGATAAAGTCCTGGCCTCCGACGAGCTACCGCAGAAGTTTTTCGCTTACACCTCCTGTTTCCGTTCCGAAGTCGGCTCGTGGGGCAAAGATGTCCGGGGACTAAAAAGGGTGCACCAGTTCGACAAATTAGAAATGGACGCCTTAACCGCTCCCGAAGCGTCAGGGGAAATGCACGAATATCTGCTCTCACTCAACGAATGGTTTCTTCAGCAATTACGTCTTCCCTATCACGTCATTTTAATGTGCAGTGGCGATACCGGTTACGCCGCCACCCACAAAAAGTATGATATTGAAGTTTGGCTGCCTTCGCAGAAAACCTACATGGAGGTCATGAGTGATACTAATGCTACTGATTTCCAGTCCCGCCGGTTCAATACCCGTTATCTAAACAGCAAGGGAGAAAAAGAATACGTCCACAACGTCAATGATACGGGTTGTGCGATGGGCCGGATGATTATTGCCATTTTGGACAACTACCAGCAACCTGACGGCTCGGTTAAGGTTCCCGGGGCGTTGCAAGCTTACGTCGGCAAGGAGCTGCTTGAACCTAAAAAATAATCTCTACAGTGGGACTTTTTAAACAGTTTCTTAGTCTGGTTATTCCGCAAGTTATTTACGAAACCAGTTCTCCGATTTCGGGTGAAATTAAAGTTGTCCAGCAAATGGGACAGCGGTCACTTTACGTTGGTGGACTAGTCCAGTCGGTGACCGGCGGAACCAGGGGCTTATCGAAACGTATTTGGGGGCGATTGGTTGAGGAAGCCCTTTCGGCGGCCCACACGAACGGGATTGAGATCAAGAATGTTCTCCTCTTGGGCTTGGGCGGAGGGACGATGGCGGAGAGGCTTCAAAAAGCCATCGGACCGGTTCCGATCGATGCCGTAGAGATTGATCAGGCGATTGTCCACGCCGCTCGGGACTACTTTGATCTGTCCGCAATTGCCAATCTCCGGGTCGTGGTTGGAGATGCTACCTTTGTCGTAACCCATCCGGAAAACTTCACCCTCTCGTTTCCCGACTACAGTTTGATCATTGTGGATCTTTATTTAGGCGCAACTTACCCGCTGGGCGCGGGAACGGCTGAGTTCTTCCGGGGATTAAATAATCTGTTAGCGGCAGAAGGCTTGGTGGTTTTTAACCGGGTCAGTCTTGATCCTGATTTCGCAAGTAAACTTTCCGGGTGTTTCAACAACATCAGAACGATTGAAGTTACTGCTAGGGGCGGCGGACAAAATTACCTTTTCCTCGGTAACAAAAAATTATGAATTTACCCGCGTCTTTGACCGCATTATAAAGGAACCTTCGTAGTCCTATTACCGTGTGGGTAATTCGGCTACTCTCCTGGAGTATATAACTAAAGGACAGATAGTTAAGTCCCATAGATAGTGTAACTTCTTAAGATTACCTTATTAAATATAAGAGTTCAAGGTATTTTCCCATTTTTACACCTTTAAGGTGGAAAGTCTCTGTTTTTATCTTGTAGTAGGAGGGGGAGGCAGATTGCCTGTGAATATTTGTGTTATGATGACAGTTGAAATGTTTGGAATATTGGGTAAGTTGCTTGATAGCAACGAAAAACAGCTTAAAAACTATTATCCGTTGGTGGTAAAAATAAATACCCTAGAGCCGGAAATTAAAGCTCTTTCTGACGAAGCTTTGCGGGCAAAAACCACTGATTTCCGGACAGGCTTAACCGAAGGCCGTTATACGCTCGATTCTATATTGCCTGAAGTTTTTGCTGTCTGCCGGGAAGGAATCAGGCGGACTTTGGGTGAGCGGGCTTTTGACGTCCAACTTTTGGCCGGAATTGTTTTACACCAGGGAAAAATCGCCGAGCAAAAAACCGGCGAGGGAAAAACTCACGCAGCCACCTTTGCCCTTTATCTCAACGCCCTAACCGGCCTAGGGGTGCATATGGTAACGGTTAACGATTACCTGGCCCGTCGGGATACTGGGTGGTACGGACAGGCATTAAGCTTCCTAGGGCTGAAAATCGGTTGTATTATCCAGCAGGAAAAATCATACATTTTAGATCAGAGTTACACCGATCCGAGTCAGATTGATCCGCGTTTGGCCCACCTGCGTCCGGTTGAGCGTCGGGAAGCTTATGCTGCCGACGTCACTTACGGCACGAATAATGAATTCGGGTTCGATTATTTGCGCGATAACAGCACTGTTTTTGACCCCAGCCAGACTGTTCAGCGCGGGTATCGTTTCGCCATCGTTGACGAGGTGGACTTCGCTCTAATTGATGAGGCCAGAACCCCGTTGATTATTTCCGGTCCGGGGGAGGAAGCGACGGATAAATATTTTGACTTCGCTAAACTGGTGGAAAAGTTAACTCCGAAAACGGATTTTGTCGTTGATGAAAAAATGCACACAGCCAATTTAACGGAGATCGGGGTGGCGAAGATTGAAAAGTGGCTTGGGGTGGATAATCTCTACGAAAAAGATTTTCAGACCCTGCACCTGATCGAACAATCTCTGAAAGCCAAAACGCTCTTTTTCCGGGACCGGGACTACATGGTCAGCACGGGCCAGATAGTTATAGTGGACGAGTTTACTGGTCGTCCAATGTTCGGGAAACGCTACAGCGAAGGTCTGCATCAGGCGATTGAGGCGAAGGAGGGTTTGTCGGTCCAGCAGGAGTCCAAGACCTACGCGATGACCTCGTTCCAAAACTATTTCCGTCTTTACGATAAACTGGCCGGAATGACCGGGACGGCCGTAACGGAAGCGGAGGAATTTTATTCAATTTATAAACTTGATGTGGTAGTTATTCCGACGAACCGTTCGGTTGTCAGAGCCGATTTCCCGGATATGATTTTTAAATCCGAATCAGCGAAATGGCAGGCCGTTGTTATGGATATCATTGAAAAGCATGAAAAAGGTCGGCCGGTTCTAGTCGGCACAACTTCTATCGAAAGGAACGAGCTGTTATCAAAATTTCTTGACCACAAGGGCGTTAAGTATCAAATGCTGAACGCGAAGAATCACGAAAAAGAGGCAACGGTTTTAGCGGAAGCGGGGCAACGCGGCGGGGTGACCATTGCGACAAATATGGCCGGGCGGGGTGTTGATATTAAGCTAGGAGCGGGGGTAGCGGATTTAGGCGGGTTGCATGTTATCGGTACCGAGCGCCACGAAGCACGCCGGATTGATAATCAGCTACGGGGAAGAGGAGGCCGGCAGGGGGACCCCGGTTCGTCCCGTTTTTACCTTTCACTGCAGGATGATCTTCTCCGCCTTTTCGGGGGGGATCAGGTCCGCGGCCTAATGGACCGTTTCGGGTTTGAGGAAAACGTGCCGATTGAGCATCCTTTGGTTTCCCGCTCGATTGAGCAGGCGCAAAAGAAAATGGAGGGCAATAATTTTGACGCCCGCAAAAGAGTGGTCGAGTACGATGATGTTTTAAATAAACAACGGGAAACGATTTACACTCTCCGCCGGCGGATTCTTGAGCTGCCCTACCCGGAAGCGAAAGTTACTGCCGAACCACTTGGATTGGAGGCAGAGCCGGTGTCGACGTCGGTCGCAGAGTGGTTTTTAGGAAAACTTCGGCCTTACCCGGGGGAAATCGAAAATGTATGGCGGACCTACGAAACTTCGATGGGGAAGGACTGGTACCAGGTCGTCCGCCAGGCTGCGTTGTCCACGTTGGATACGCTGTGGATGGAGCATCTAACGACTATCGAAGATTTGCGCGAAGGTATTGGGCTTCGCGGTTACGCCGGACATGATCCGCTTGTTATCTATAAAAAGGAAGCCCACACACTTTTTACCACCCTTTTGGAAACCATTTACGGTGCGGTTGCTGAAAGGCTTCTTAAACTTCACTTGGAAGCCAAAGAGCGGGATTTACAGGAAAAGATGTTAGTTTCTCCGAAACGGGAGCTGAATTTTGTTCACCGCCAGCCGGAATCAGTCGTGACGGCCGTTGGAAACACCGGTGGGCAGCCGTCGGGTATAACCTTCCGCCGGGATATTCCCAAAGTCGGTCGGAATGACCTGTGCTCCTGTGGGTCAGGTAAGAAGTATAAGAAGTGTCATGGTCAGTAACAATTGTATTGCGTTCGTCTTGTTGTAATTATAACTCGATCGCGTTAAAATTACAAATTATGGTGAGGAAGTTAATTTTTATAATTCCGAAATAATATGTGGTTTTGGTTTGCGTTAGCATCATCTCTTCTTAGTGCCTTATCCGTTGTTTACAATAAACAATCAAGCCGTTCCTCGGGTTGTGTTACACTAAATGCAGAAAGCAATGAAGTTAACGGTACTCGTGGATAACAACACATTAATAGACCGCTACTTTTACGGGGAACCCGGCGTATCTTACTATATCGAAGATGGCGGTAAAGCGATTTTGTACGATGTAGGCTACTCGGACGCGTTTATCGTCAATGCGCAAAAACTGCAAATTAACCTCTTAAAGCTGTATTACCTGATACTGTCCCATGGGCATCTTGATCATACCTGGGGCTTGGATCCGCTAATAAAAATGTATTTGGAAGCAGACACCAGTAACTTATCCGTTTCACCGCCCACAATTGTGGCTCATCCCAGAACTTTTTATGGTCGCCCCCGCGACTGGCTTGGAGAGAGCGGACCACTTCTGAGCAAAGAAAAAGTGTCAGTCTCCTTCCCAATAAAAGAGAGTACGAAGCCGGTATGGTTAACGAAAAATCTGGTGTGGCTAGGCTCAATACCGTTGAAAAATGATTTTGAATGCCAAAAACCGTATAAGAAGATTCGAATTAACGGAAAGGAAGCGGATGACTATATGGAAGACGAAATTGCTCTGGCGTATAAATCAACTAAAGGCCTAGTTGTTATCAGTGCTTGTTCACACCGGGGAATATGCAATATTATCGAATATGCGAAAAATGTATGTAACGAGGATAGGGTTGTAGACGTTATCGGAGGTTTTCATTTAATGAGTCCGGAAAAAGAAGTGATGAAGAGAACCGTGGAATACTTTAAAAGTCTTAAGCCCTCGTCCGTTCACGCGTGCCACTGCACCGATTTGTATTCGAAAATAGCTTTGGCCAAAGAAGTTCCCCTCGAGGAGGTTGGAGTCGGTTTGGTTCTGCAGTATTAATTTACCCTAGGTTTCCCAGACAAAATTATGATGCGATCGCATCATAAATTAGCAGGGTTACTTAGTAGACCTTTGGAGTCTCTTCTTCGTAAGTTTTTATTTTAGTTGCTTCCAGGCCTAAAATTTTATAGACGTCCACCTGGCGCTTTTTTTGTGGAGGTGATAGTCGTGAGTAGGCAACCATTTCCTTAGTACCGTCCCCATCTATATCTTCGAAGTTAATTTCTCCTTTAGTCGATATTCCATATAAGCTAGGTGGTATATCGTCTGGTGTGCTTATTCTTATAAGATCACCTTTCTTATATCTGTAAATTCGAAAGTTATCAAGTTTTCCCAGTTTGAGACTTACTAATAAGATCTTGTTGTTTTCCTTTCGGTTTAATAAAATTTCTCTAGCGTCGAGTAAGTCTCCATAAAGATGAGAAAGTAACTTCTCGTCACCCTCCGATTTTTTCACGAGGACATCAGTTACAAAACCATAGTAAGTGAAATTATCTTTTTTGAGCGTGACAATTTCGTATGACTTTATTAATAGGTTCTCCGTGAGTCCATCACTGTCAAGATCAAATTTGTACTCTTTATCGACTTTTATTCCGGTATAATTGTCGTTGTTTTGGTAGCGTAAGCCGTTGCTAAAGACAAGTTCTGTCGCGTTTTGACCACTTGTTTTGAGTGCTTGTTCTTTATCCATAACCTTATACTTTGTAAATAAAAGTAAGCCCAGGAAAAGAAGTATTACAAAACCGATAATTAAGATTTTTCTTAACAACCTTCTCATAGTTGCTAATTAACCTATTTCTGCTTAAGAACGAAATCGATTAGTTTTTTTGTGGTTTCGGGAATTTCGTCGAAGTTTAATGGGTAGTTTTCATTCACGTACGTGGGACCGATGTTCCAAGCCACAAGGGTAGTTTTAAGGACATCTTGGCCACTTCTATATTTTTTGTATAAGTCATCGAAATAGATTAACCCACCCTCGATGTTATCTTCGGCGTCAAAAGGGTTGATCTCTCGACCGTTGATTCTCCTTATCTCTATGAGCGTAACATCTCTCAACTGGAATATTCCTTTATCCTTGCCGTCTGGGGAGGTTGCTAGAGGATCAAAATTTGACTCTCTTTCGGCCAGTCTTAAAAGGATTTTCGGATCATAGCCGTATTTTTTGGCTTCCGAAACTACTTTGTCCTTCACTTCTTGAATTGTTTGTATTAGCTTCTTTTCCAGGGTTACGGTAAAAGACTCGATGTTAGGAGACCTATCGGTCAAAAGTAAGATCGACGTAACTTCATTGCTATTTTCAGGCCGCAGCTCAATACTTTTCGAGCTGCCTTTTAAGGTACGACCACACCAATACCAGTTTTGATGACTTTTGGGCTCATCATTTCTGATCACTTGGTTATCGATAATTACTTGTAGATCGTCATCGTCCTTATCTGTTATTCCGTAAAATTTTCCCGATTGACAAGACACCTTAATGCCGAGTTGTTTTAAGATAACTCGATTAAAAAGTATTTTCAGCCATGGGCGTCGGTTACCATCTTCTATTTCCCGACCAAGAATTGTTTTAATGTTAAATTCTTTTTCCGTCAGACCAAATATTTGAACCGACTCTAATTTAGGCGTGTTTTTCGGTTCGATTAGGATCGTGTGACTACCAGGAGACAACTTAGAGATAATTATTCCTAATTGTGCAAGACCTCTTAGATCATTTCCGTTCCAAAACAATGTCTTTTCAGACATATCTATACTGACTTTCAATTCATCGTCGGAGAAGTAGTGTCTTAAGAATGACGGGATATTTTGCCACCAAGCGTTTGCTCTAGCCCGAACTAATACCAGATAAATTCCAGTATCGGCAATCCAGAAACCTTCAGATAAATTCGCGTTTATAGCCTTATCGTAAGTTTTATTTAAAACCTCTTTTGGCATTATCTCATTATTGCATGGTTCTTCTATACTAACAAACTATTCTTGAAGCCGATTAATCTACATTCTCCGGCAGTTTTGTGAATTTTCCGATGATGTAAGTCAAGGCAAAAAGAAGCACGCCGGAGAGCACGACGATTGGGCCGGAAGGCAGGTGATATAAGCCCGAGATGGTAGTGCCGAGAGCGGCGGAGATAACTCCGAAGATAATAGATAACAGGGAATACCAGCGGAAACTTGAACTAATGTTTTTAGCCGCCGCGGCCGGAATGATGACCAGCGCTCCCATCAATAGCGTTCCCACGAAACGGACCCCTAAAGCCACGATCGTTCCCACGAGAAGCAGGTAGATAAGATTGATCAGCCGGTCGGGTAATTTGGCTGAGACCAGTAAATCTTTAGAGATTACTCCTGTCAGTAACCTTTTCGAGATTAGGAAGGTGATGATAATAGTGATGACGGAGATGATAATTGCGACAATTCCTTCAGTCAGCCCCACTTTTTCAATGCTGCCGAAAAGGGCCTCCAACAACTCTGGCTCGGGCGTAATTAAAATTCCCAAAGCTAAACTGGCCGTAAAAAATACCCCGATTAACGCTTCAGGATAAACGTTGGAAGTTTCCTCCAAATACCAGACGCCGACGACAGCGATGAGAAGTGCCAAAAAAGCGCCGAGCATCGGCGGATAATTTAAAGCCAAGGCGATAGCGAGGCCGGGGAGAGCGACATGGGTTAGTGCGTCGCCGACCAAAGACATTCTTTTTAAGACCATGAAAGAACCGAGGTAGCCGGCCGAGGCCCCGACGAATGTTCCAATCAGAATAAGAAATAGTATATTGCCATAAATAATCATTTTAGTGATGCTGATAAAACCCGGCGTCAGGACCGAATAATTTCGTTAAGCTCTCACTGTTAAGTGTAGTATCGGGCGGGCCGAAGCAAACACTTTTTTTGTTCAAACAAAGAACCGAGGTAGCGTAGTGGTAGATGATCTCCAGCTCGTGCGAGATCAGTAAAACAGTGAGTCCTTCTTTTTCTTTTAATTTATGCAAGAGGCTGTAGACCGTCACTTCGGAGGAGACGTCCACTCCGGCGGTTGGCTCGTCAAAAAGAAGGACATTCGGGTGGCCTAAAAGCGCCCAGGCAATTAAAACTCTTTGGAATTCGCCTCCGGATAAGATTCCGATTTTCCGGTTTAGGATGTGGTCATTAAGATGGCCCGTATGCGGGTGATTATCCTCGAAGCCGACTGCTTTGAGTGCCCGGTCGATTTCGACATCCTTTGGCTCCTTCAGTTTTAAAAATTCCCGGGTGGTGACTGGTAAGTCCCGTTCTACGGCGAGCCGCTGGGGAACATAGCTGATTTTTATTCCTTTCCGCCAAGTTACCGTTCCCTGGTAGGGAATTTGACCTAAAAGAGCCCGGAACAGAATTGTTTTTCCCGCCCCATTAGGGCCGAGGATTGCCAGTGTTTCCCCTTCGGAAACCTCAAAACTGACCTCGCGGAGGATTGTATTCTGATTTAACTCGACACTAAGTCCGGTAACTTTTAGGATTGGTTCAATCACGGTTCAATTATAATCTTTAGTTCCAAATCGAGAAACCCCCTCCTTTTTGAAACTTTTTGTATTTATAGCGCGATCGCGTTAAAAATACAATGATTTAGCTAAAGCCTTTTCCCGGGGGTGATCTTTCGTATACAATAAGGAAAAGGAATATGGAGATTATCAAAGCGGCGGGGATTATCATTAAAGACAGGAAACTCCTTTTATATAAAGGGAAAGATAAAGATACCTTTGTCGCGCCCGGCGGGAAACTCAAGGGAACGGAAACGCCGGAGAAGGCTCTCGCGCGGGAACTTAAAGAAGAGTTGGACATCGAAATTAGCGGTGGCAACTTGGAAACATTCGGAACCTTTTCCGCCGAGGCAGCTACTAATCCTGGCGAGACCCTTGTGATGACGGTTTTCGTAGTTAAAGCTTGGCGAGGCCAGATCAAGGCCAACGAGGTGGGCTCGGAGATATTTTGGGTTACTTCCAAGGTTCCGCCCGAAATAAAAGTCGGCTCCATCTTCGCCCACGAAGTCCTTCCCCGTTTAAAAGCGTCAGGATTGATTGATTAATTTGTATTTATAACGTGATCGCGTTAAAAATACAAGAATTAACCCGAAGGAATAAACATTTGAACTCCCCTTTAATTCTTCGAAGAGATATTTTATAATCAGCAGTAATGGCGCAAACAAAAATAATACCAATTGCCGTTTCGGCTTCGGTTCGCCGTTTGGCTTTTACATTCCTAGCTATCCTCTCTTTCGCAGCCCCTTTTTTACTAAGTTCCTCCCAACCGGTAACGGGGACCATCGTTAACGCCGCCCTTTTCCTTTCCGCCGTTATCCTGCCAACCCGTTTATTTCTTCCGCTGCTGGTTCTGCCGAGCATTGCAACGGTTACTCGGGGGTTAGTTTTCGGGCCTCTGACTCCTTTCCTGATCTATTTCTTACCATTTATCTGGTTGGGGAACGGGGTGCTGGTTCTTTCGTTTAAGAAAATATACGGGAGGCTGGGATATTTTCCCGGCGTGATTTCCGCCGCCGTGTTTAAATCACTCCTGCTGTTTCTCTGCGCCCAAGTTTATTATCACCTCCACTTGGTACCGGCAGTTTTTATAACTACGATGGGGGGATTACAGATAATTACGGCTATTTTTGGCGGTCTCTTGGTCTATCCACTGGTTAAAAAGATAATCAATGAGTAATCTCTCCCCTGAGGCTCAACGGTTGGTCGATTCGTTAGCCAAAAAAGAAAAGTTGGTAGCTCTCCTTGCCCCTTCCTTCCCGATCGATTTTGATCCCGCCACTATCGCTGCCGAGCTGAAAAGTCTCGGATTCACACACATTGTGGAAGTCTCCGCCGGCGCTGTGGAAACTAATCGGCAATTATTAACACTACTGAAGGAAAATCCCCAAGCCCGTTACATTACCAGTCCCTGCCCGACCTTAGTCCGTTTAATCAGGAAGAAATACCCGCAATTGGTGAAGTTCTTATCACCGACGGATTCGCCGATGGTGGCTACAGTTAAAATTGTCAAGGAAAAATATTCGGGGTATCGGCCGGTTTTTATCGGTCCGTGCCTGGTGAAAAAGCTCGAAGCGTCGGAAGACTATCCCGATCTGAATCTTCTCGTCTTAACCTACAAAGAGTTGATACAGGTAATGGAATCATTGGGAAGGAAGACAGGTGAGTTAAAAGAGGTGTCAGGCTTTGACGTAATAGAAACCACAACGCGGCTTTACCCTATTTCCGGAGGTTTGGCCCAGTCAGCCAAGGTAAAAGATTATTTGGCCGAGGACGAATACCTGGTGGTTTCGGGTCTCAGAGAAGTCGAAGCGGCTTTGGCCGAGTTTGAAGTTAACATCAAAATCCGGTTGCTGGACGTCTTGTTTTGCGAAGGCGGGTGTATCGGCGGGCCGGGGATAGCATCGAAATTGTCTCTTACTGACCGTCGGGACAGGATTACCCGCTTCTGGCAGGATGGAATTCAATCTTAAAAACACAGATGGAAAATATAAATAAAATAATTGCTTTCGTGGGAATGGCTGGATCCGGAAAAACTGAAGCCGGAAAAATTGCCGGTGAACTCGGATTTCCGGTTATCCGTTTCGGTCAGGTGGTCCTGGACGAAGCACGCCGTCGCGGTGGAGTCGGGGAGAAATACGAAAGGGAAGTCAGACTCGGGTTGCGGAAAAAGTATGGAATGGGAGCGCTGGCTATTCTAAGTATTGAAAAGATTGACACTTTATTAAGTGGGACGAGCGTTATCGTCAGCGATCTTTATTCTTTTGAAGAATATAAAGTCCTGAGGGCGCGTTTTGGTAAGGACCGAGTTGTTCTCATAGCCGTCTGCGCCTCACCCCGGGTGCGGTATCAGCGGTTGGTGACTCGTCATTTCGACCCAGAATCCGACCAACAGGCGCTTTATCGTTCCTATAGTCGGGAAGAGGCGGAGGGCCGGGATTTAGCCGAAATTGAAGAATCGGATAAGGGCGGCCCGATCGCAATGGCCGACTACTATTTAATTAATGAGGGAAGTGTGTCCGAATTTAAAGGAAAAGTTCTAGCAGCAATAAAAGCAGAAGTAGAAATTAGGAATTAGGAAAGAAGAGCCCCGCCGTCGACGACGATTTGACTGCCCGTCATGTAGGAAGACATTTCCGAGGCTAGGAAAAGAACGGCCTTGCCGATTTCATCCGGTTCCCCCAAACGGTGCATCGGGATTTTACCTAAAAAAGCCTCCATCATTTTCGTCATATCGACTCCATCCGGAACTTTCATTTTTCCCTGCATCTCCGCAACCCCGGGAGTTTGAATACCTCCCGGTGCCACAGCGTTTACCCAAATCCTGTGCGCCGCCAATTCCAGCGCGACGTTTTTCGTAAAGCCCCACAGCCCGTGTTTACTGGCGTCGTAATGGGCCAAACCCATGGTTGAGGGGTGAAGCGCATCAATTGAAGTAACATTAATTATTTTTCCACCGCGTCCCTGGCCTATCATTTGTTCCGAGGCGTATTTCGTACAAAGAAACGCGCCTTTCAGATTCACCGAAAGAACCCGGTCGAAATCCGCCAAAGTCATCTGATGAACCAATTGCGAGGGGAAAATACCGGCATTATTAACAAGGATATCAACGCCGCCGAACTTGGAGACCGCAAAGCTGACAAGGGCGATAACGTCATCTTCTTTGGAAACATCCGTCGCACACCCCTCCGCCCGGTAGCCATTGGTCTTGATTTTCTCCGCCGCTTGCTCTGCCTGTTCTTTCTTGAGGTCAGCAATGACGACGTTAGCGCCGGCTTCGGCCAACCGGAGGGCGATACCAAAACCAATTCCGCGCGCGCCACCAGTCACGATGGCTGTTTCTCCGGTGAGATTAAGGAGACTATTGTTTGGGACAATTTCCATCTTAATAAGAGCTTAACATACTTCTTTTATGGTTTCAAGCAAAAGATCAATTCCCCGGCTAAGTTCTTCCTGGGTGATAGTTAACGGAGGCATTAATTGCAGATTATTTTCCCGGTCGCCGACGAGGTGCAGACCTTTTTGGTAGGCCCGGTCAACAATTTTGTCCGCCCACGATCCGCCCCCTTTTGTTCCTGATTGCAAACTTAAACCAATCTCCATCCCGATACCGCGGACACCGTATTTTTGTCCGCCTTGGGCCAATTCCTTTTTGAGAGTTTGCTGAAGGTAGCTGCCGTCTCTTTCCGCCTTTTCCCAAATCTTATCCCGCCGGTGAATTTCCAGCGTTTTTAAAGCGGCGGCGCAAGCCGCGGGGAGCCAGCCGAAGGTTGAATAAATATTGGTTAGGATGGATGACTTTTCCGCAATTATTTCCGTCGTAACCATCGCCCCAATCGGAATCACACCATTGGAGAGGGCTTTGGCGAAAACAACAATATCCGGAGTGACCTTTTCCCACTGCATTCCCCACAGTTGTCCCAGCCGGCTGAAGCCGGTTCCGACCTCGTCAATAATCAGAAGGGTACCGTACTTTTTTGTTAACTCCCGGACGAGTTTCAGGTAGCCTTCGGGCGCAACGGCGGTTGAACCCCAGCCGGTAATCATTCCTGCCTCAGTCACAACGGCGGCGACATCCGCATCCATTAGGATACTCTCGAGCCGGTCGGCGAAGGTGGAGAGAACCCCGTCCTTATCTTGGTTTTCGGCGGTTACCGCCGGGAAATCAATTTGGAGAAAACCCTCGGGCAGAGGCCCGACCGCTTTCGCGATCGCTCCCTCAGCGGGGTAACCTAGCGCCAAAGCGCCGAGCGAATGGCCGTGGTAACTTTCCTTAAACGAAACGATTTTCCTTCTTCCGGTAAAAGCCCGCGCGGTTTTTATCGCTTCTTCAATCGCTTCCGTCCCGCCGGTGGCCCTAGCGAAAACATTCAAGCCCTCCGGCAGCACTTTTTCCAATTCCGCGGCTAATCGGTTTTGGGACGCCTCGTCCGACCAGCCGGGAACGTAACTGCTTTTCTTCAGCTTCTTAATAACGGCTTCGATAATTTCCGGATTGTTCCAGCCGAGATTGGTAACGTTCCAGCCGGAAGTGAAATCTAACAGTTTGTTCCCGTTTTTATCCCAAAGCGTCGAGCCTAAAGCGCTGTCGAGATCAAAACGCCAAGGGGAGAATTCGTTGAAAAATAAATGATTCTTAATCACTTAGCGTATTATAACAGACAAAGATGCTGTAGAATTAATCCGAACGTTAAATGAAAAGGCTGATGTTCATTTCTTTCCATACCTGTCCGCTAAGTAGCCCCGGGGTTTTAGACGCCGGGGGTCTGAATGTTTATGTTTTGCACTTGGCCAAGGAGTTGGGGAAGCTGGGTTGGGCGATTGATATTTTTACTAAAGATCACCCGGGAACAAAACGAAAAGTAATCAATTTGAAAAATAATGTCCGGGTTATCCATCTGCGCGTCGGAAATTCTTTGTGCACCGGGAAGGAGAAGCTTGCCGGCCAAGCCGAAGAGTTCGGCCAAAAAATTGAGAGTTTTATTAAAACTCAAACTACCGAATACCGGCTGATTTATGCCCATTATTATCTTTCCGGCCTGGTTGCGGAGTACCTTACCACCCGGATGCATACGCCTTTTATTTTAACTTTTCATACCTTAGGAATTCTGAAGAAAATATACGGTTCCGAGCCGAACCACGAACGGATCCGGTTAGAAAAGAAGCTTGCCGCAGACGCCCTTTCCATCATTGTCTCTACAGGGCTGGAGAAGAAAGCCTTGAGCGATTATTACGGCGTTGTCGAATCGAAAATTAATGTTATTCCTCCCGGAGTTAACACCCGTCTATTTCATCCCCGCCGCCAGGATATTTCTCGGAGCAGGTTAAACCTTCCGCTTTCCCGGCGGATAATTCTTTTTGTCGGCCGGATTGACCCAATTAAGGGTTTAACCAACCTGGTCGAGGCCGTTCATCAGTTAACCCGCCTGCACCCCGACTTCGAGAAGGAGTTCCTGGTTCTTCTGGTCGGCGGGCAGACGCACAGCCGGTATTTTTGGCAGCAGCCGGAAGTAATAAAAATCAAAAGAATGATTGAGCGGAAACAGTTAAGCTGCTGTGTAAAATTCCTGGGCGCCAAACCTCACCGCCAACTGGCCAGTTACTACCCGGCGGCCGACGTGGTTGTTTTGCCGTCTTTGTACGAATCTTTTGGTCTGGTCATTATGGAAGCGATGGCCGCCGGAGCGGCCGTATTAGCCTCCCGGGTCGGGGGCCTAGGATTTTTAGTTGAGGATGGTAAAACCGGTCTCTTATTCGCCAATAAAAACCGGAAACAGTTAAGAGAGAAACTGTGGCGGCTACTGGAGGACGCGGATCTTCGAAAGAGACTGGGAAAGCAAGCTACCCGTTCCGTCCGGAAACTCAGCTGGTCCCGGCAGGCCGGCCAAGTTTCCGCTTTGTTACACGACTTAATTAAATGAGCACAAAAATATATTTTGTCCGCCACGCTGACGTCGACAACCCCGAAAACCTTCTTTACGGGCGTTTACCCGGTTTTCCTCTCAGTCGTTTAGGCCACGTTCAGACCGGAGAGATAACGGACATCTTTACGGCGGAAAAAATTGCCGCGGTTTTCAGTAGTCCTCAGCTCCGCTGCCGCCAAACCGCCCGGCCTATTGCTCAGGCCCACCACCTTCCGGTCCGGATTTCCCGTCTGATCCAGGAAGTCGGCTCTTCTTTTGACGGAATCAGTAAGGCGGAGTTCGA
>JBBTUG010000026.1:0-48356 GCA_038063895.1 Patescibacteria group bacterium
GACGTTTCTGCTTTTCGAATACCTCAGCTGAGCATAAGAGTGAAACCACCTTTTCCGCCAGCTTATCCTTTTCTCCCAACTTAACCCTTACCACAGCTTCTTTAAACACTGTATAAGCGGGCAAATCATAGGCCACGACGGGCAACCCGCAAGCTAAAGCTTCCAAAACGGCAATGCCCCACCCCTCCTCATGCGAAGGCGAGAGTAAAATCCTGGCCGTTTTCATCGTTTTATACAACTCGGATTGATTAACCACTCCGGCGAGGATAATAGAGTCGCTCAATCCTGCCTCTTTAATCCGGTTCTCCAACTCCTTCTTGTATTTTTCCATTCCGCCGCCAATGACTAATAGTTTTGCCTCAGAAAGGTGCTGGCGGACTTTTTGCCAAACCGGAACTATATCAAAAATTCCTTTACTCGGCCGGAATCCCCCGAGAAAACAGGCTTCATAGAATTTTTCTGTTTCAGGCGCTTTGGCTATTTCTTCAATATTTACGCCGTTTTTAAAACTAAAAATCCTATTCTGACTCACTCCAAGATTACTCATTACTTTCCGAATCTTCTCCCCCTCCTGCGTTTTCGGAACGAATATCCGATCCGCCGCCGTTCTTAAAAAATAAAAACCGGCTCTTTGGGCAATAAAAAGAGCCAGGTTAGAAAACGAGAAACCGCCGCGGGAAAGAGGGTTGGGAATCCAATGGTGAACGATTCCTACCAATTTAGCTTTACGGAATTTTAGTTTGAGGAAAAGAGCCGGCAGAATATCGAAGAACATATCAGAGGTCGGGTAAATTATAAGTTCGTAGTTGGTAGCTGGTAGTTTGTAGACCAGGAACAAATCAGCGAGGATAGAGTAGAAATAGGCTAGAACCCGGCCCAAAACGCCATTTTCAAGAGCTTTCGGCCAAAAACTAGGACGGACAATTTCAATGACTTTGGCCGGCCAACTCCATTTTTCCAGAATTACCCGACCTGCATCGGTGGTCAGAACCGTAACCGCAACCCCCGATTCTTCCAGGTAACGACCAACTTCCAGCGCCCTCTTATCCGCACCCCCAATCGGCATTCCGGAGGAAAAGCCTAATCCATTGAGAACATAAACTAGGTTAAAATTTGATTGGATGGTCATCTTTGAATCACCACTTTCCGACACTCATCTTCATAACCAGAGAGAATTTTTCCGCGGTCATAATCCTTGGATGCACGATTAAAACCTTTCTCGCGTAACTGCTGCTGCCATTCCGGATTGTTCGCTAAGTCAACAATTGCCGAGGCCAGCTGCTCAGGACTTTTCGGATCAACAATAATCCCGCAATCACCGACCACTTCAGGCACGGCCCCGACGTTAGTTGAAATAATCGGCAGCCGGGAAGCCATCGCCTCGAGAAAAACAATCCCGAACCCTTCATACAGCGTCGGTAAAACAAAAATGTCGCCGATTCGATAGTATTTTACCAGGTCAGCCTCCGATACTCGGCCGACGAACATCACTGTTTTCTCTAAATCTAACTCCTTTACCAGTTCTTTCAAGGCTAACGCGTTTATACCCTCACCGACAATTATAAATTTTATCGCTGAAACGGATTGACTAATGATTTTCGCGGCATTAATTAGGGTCGGCAGATCCTTTCTCGGTTCCAGCCGGCAAACGGTTAAGCACAACGTCTCGGAGTCCATAGCAAAGCGGCGCCTGAGGTTAAGATCCCGAGGCGCCCCCGACCACCTCTGTAAATCAATGCCGATGGGCTTAAGGATCGGCCGGTAACCGTAATCTTTAAAACACAGGTCCTGATCAAAACGCGAAATGCAAAAGGCTTTATTGGCCCGGCCTGCTTCTTTGGCTTCCCGTTTTGTATAACCCTCAAGAACGAAAACGTAAGGGGTTCCGGTCAGACGCCGGAAAATTCTGGCAACGACGGCTTCGGTATAGAAATGGACAGAGATGAGGTCAAAACGGCGTCGAAAAATACAGTGCGACACCAGTAACCAAGTCAGCGTCTGCAGCATAAAAAACAGGGTATAAAGGTAAAGTCGGGGATCACGGATATCGTAAGAGTATTCCGACTCGCCGGGAAACTTCCTTAAATAGCATTTCTTTATCTTAGGCACGAACTCGTCGACCGATTTGCCTTTTAGGGTCAGAAGACTGACCTCGTGCCCCCTACCTGCCAGATATTCAGACAGCAGCTTAATTTCGGTTTCGGTCCCGCCTTCGTGAAGACCCACCCAGCGGTGGAAAAATAGGATTCTCATCTTTTCTCACCCCTTAAATAATAAACCGCCGGCAGGTATTTAAGTATCGACAGCTTACCAAAAAAACGGTTGAGTTTAGAAGTCAGATGAAACGTTTTATCCGGAGAGATAAACGGAAAGTAATCAGCGGAAAAAAGAGCAATATTCCTTAGGCCACTCGACTTGAAGATTTTCTGCATCTTCACCGGTGAGGTATTAAGCAAGCCCCGCTCGATCGGCCACTTGAATTTCGGGTCGAACAAGGGGCAAAGATACCACCAGAAATGGAGGGGATTAGGCTCATATATTACTACCCTGCCCCCGGGTTTTGTTAAGTTAACCATGTTACTTACCGTCTTTTCAATATCCAAAACGTGATGCAGGAGATTGTACCCAAAGACCAGATCAAACTGCCGCTGATAAAGCTTTCCGGAAAGGTCTTCCTGAACATCTCCTTTAATGAGGTCTATATTTGCGGATAACTGGTTTTTATCAGAAAGAGTATTCAATAAATCCAGGGATCCTTGGGAGATATCGACACCGGTTACCCTGTGGCCTAATTTCGCGAGTCTCAGTAACCACTCCCCCCACCCACAACCGAGTTCCAATACAGTTTCTTCCGGTTTTAGTTGCAGAAAATTAATAAACTGTCTTGCCGATTCTTTGGAAGCTGCGCTTTCGTGAGCAAGATCGTATAAACCATATTGCTGAGAAAAAGAATCAAAAAAATCTTCCTGCATTTTAGCCCAGTCATCCGTTCGAGTCATTATATTAATTGCCATTATTGATAATGCTTCCATAAACTACAGCAGTTTCTTTCGCGTTTCTCTCCCAGGAGAATTTCTCTGATTGGGAAAGTCCGGCGCTAATCAGTCCTGTCTTTTCTGTTTCGGAAAGAGACAGGATCTTCCGGGCGTTATTCACCCAACCGTTCAAATCGTTCGGACTTGCGTAAAAAGCTGCTGTACCCCCAATCTCAGACAAAGGACCAACATCAGACGCAACCGCCGGCAAACCGCAACTGAGAGCCTCGAGAAGCGGAAAACCGAAGCCTTCGTCGAGGGAAGGCATCAGCAGTAAATCCGCGGCTCGGTAGAAATCCGGCATTTGCGCCTCTTTTACATTGCCAAAGTAAGTAACCTGCTGGGCTAAGCCTAGGTCATTAATCAGTTTTCCGATCAATTCGGTTTTCTCTCCGACCCTGATCAGATGAAAATCGATCCCCTCTTTCAATAACGCCGCGGCGGCCTTCAACAGCATCGGAATATTTTTCCTCTTTGTTTCCGCCCCGACATTCAACAAGATTTTCTTGTCTTGTGGCAAACCTAACCGATAGCGGGCCTCTTCCCGGTTGCCTGGTTTATAAAGAGTATGATCAACACCGTTGTGGATGGTTACGGCCTTTTCCTCCGGCAAACCGAATTTTTTTAATACTTCGCGACGGGTCCAGTCGCTAACACAAATAATTTTCTTGGCGCGGGGAAGGGCGTTGAGACTAATCCTTAAAAGTTTATCGTAAATCAAAGAGCTCAAAGATGTGCTCATTTCTGTTTCGTACTTAAACTGAAGAAGATCGTGAACGGTGATCACGATGGGTTTAAGGAAATACAGGTAATTTCCCAGCATATGATTTCCGATGTGATAAAGATCGTACCCGCGCGGGATCCGCAGCGGATCAACAAAATAGATCATTAAGCGGGACAGATTTTCGTGCTGTTTATAAGGAAAGTGGTGCAGGAATGTTACTCCGCTGTTCTCCGGCAGCGCCAGATCAATCGATTCGAGGTAATGAGTACAATAGAGATCCGCGTTAACATTCAATTCAGGACTGTTTTGGAATTGATGAAAAAGAGAATAGGGTACCCGGCCGGTGCCGGAGTAAGGCGGAAAATTATTAACTAGAGCTATTTTCATGTGTATTGACCTCCCGATTAACATTTCGCCAGGAAATAACTACGCCGCCCCAAGACAGGAAAGTGATAAGAATCAAGAGGTTCCGAACTGTTTGACGCTTATCCCCGTCCGGCGGATAAAGACCCGCTTTTACCAGATCAACTCTCTGGTGATTAAAAAGTGTATTCTCATAAATTTGAAAGCCTCCCACCTCGCCAACAAAACGCAGCTCGGGCACGTCACCGACTATCCGTTCCCAGTCCCCCCAAACTCCCAACAGCCATGGAGTTTGATAATCATAGCGGTAAAGCGCCCGACCGGTTTCCTTCGACTTGGTATTCAGGATTACGTACTTTACCCCGGCTTCAGCAAGAGCCCCCGCTATCTCGTTAAACTTTTCCGCCGTAATTCCTTGATAGACGTTAACAATATTTTCGAGGTATTTGGATTGAGTGTAGGCGCCGTAGTTGATTGGGACGGCGTAAGCGTAGGGGTCAAGCCAGTAAAGTTTCACTTCGGTCTCCTCGTGATTCCACGGCAACCACAAGGTCCGGAAGGGCCCGTCTTTCTTTTGTTGTTCCGCCAGCCACTTCCCGATTTGCCGGTAACGGGAAGATATCACTGCTGAGCTTCCCCGGTTTCTGCCCATTGTAAAATCACCGGAAAAGAACGGACGATAATAATACGCCAAGCCCAATAAAAGAATAGCGAATCCTAAATAATATAATCCGTACCGAAATCGTTTTATCTTAATAAATATGCCGGTTTCAATTAGCCTCCGGGCGCCGTCAATTGTGAGTGCCGAAAGAAAAGCGTAATTCAGCGTTAAGAAAAGCCAGGGACGGGAGGGGTTGCGGAAACGGAAGAGGAAGGGAAAACGTAAAAATAGATCATTGAGATTTTCACGGGCGTTATCAAGAAAATAAAGAGTAATTACTGCCAGAAGCGAAAGGCTGAGTCCACTCAGAAACCGTGGTCGTTTCCAATTTGCCGGAAAGAAAATCCAACCGAAAGCTGTTAACGGTAGAATCGTTCCCAGCCTTTCCCACCAAACACTCGTGCCGAAAATATTTTGGTAGTAAAAAGAACCGACCCGCAAAGCGCTGCCCGTCGTGACGTGGTTATAGGTATCGTGCACGTTTTGGAAAAGGAATTTAAGGACATCCGGCCGAAGGCCGCCGGAGAAAAAAGGCAGGGCGAGGGACGCGTAGTAAAAGGTATGGAAAAGCGTCAACAGAATGACAAGCAGTGCCGAGGAAAGCCAAAAGATTAAAACGGACTTCAGGCGGCCGCGGATAATCAGCAGTAACGCGGACAGTAATGCAAAAGGGAAAAGAAAAATAAAGACGTGATCGGATAAAAGATAGGCGGCGGAAAGAAGGACAGAAAACTTTACCCAAATTCGAGGATTAAAACGGCCGGAGAGATAAAATTCATAAAGATATAAAAGAAGCAGCGGAAAAATTGCCTGAACGTAAAGACTGCCCTCGAAACCGCCTGTCGTCTCACCAACCGCCACGAGGTTAGCGCTATAAAGAAAAGCGGCGAAAAACTTCGAAGTTCTGGAGAGCGAAAATTTCCCTATAACGTAGTAGAGAGAAATAAATGACAGCGGAATCGGGAGCCAGTGGAAGAGCCATTGGGCGGCGACGGCGTGCCCGGCTAGAAGAGTAATCAACACCCCTTCAAAAAAAGTTAGGCTGGAAAGAACGGGGATTTGCGGCAGGGAAATTCCCGGGGAACGGGGATCCCAGGCGGCGAAAAAAGTCCGGAAAGCCGCCTCCGCGGTAAAGGGGAATGGCGTCGCGTCGCCATAGGCGAGCATTCCCGATAAATGTATGTTACGGAAAGCTTGGGCCATCAACAGGATAAAACCGCCAATTACCGCCAGGGTTTTAATCAGCTCGTTCCGCTCCGGAGTGGAAGTTAAAAAGAAGTCGCGGATGCCGATCGCAAAGCCGGTTAGACCATTTAGTTGTTTCTTATTTTTAGTTTGCCAGGCTTTAAAAATCCAATAAGTTAAGAAAACACATAAGTTAATCTTGAGACCGATCCAACCGCGAAGGCTTTTCGGACGAACATCTTTAAGGTAATAAAAGGCGGTGTCCCGCCCCATTATCTCCGGATACCGGGTTGGCCCGAAGCGCATGTGATGCAGAACCTTAACGCCCGGGTGGAAGACTAATTTCCAACCGGCTTTGTTCAAACGGATGAAAAGATCGCCGTCAGCGTGGTTAAAATAAAAATGTTCATCGAAGCCATTGATCGATTCCATCGCCGCCCGCTTTACGCCCATATTGCCGGAGGTCAGAAGATCAATCTCAATCGGCTCTTTAATCTCCGGCAGCGGAATCCCCGCCCCCATCGTAAAGGCCCCCGACTCCGGCCAATGGCCCGGCGCGAAGGTCTTATCCTCCATTACAAAATATTCGTAGAGCCGAAGGACAACCCTCGTCAATAACTTCTTTTTCATCAGGTCGTAGAGTGCAAACATCTCTCCGGGCGGCTGGGTTGTTGACAGCGTCGGCCCGGAAACCCCGCCACACTTTTGATTATCCACAAGATAACTTACGATGTGTTGGAGCCAGTCTTTATCCGGCTCGGTATCGTCAGCGGCATAAGCAAAGATTTCCGCGGCGTCAGAGGCGTTTTTCCAGCCGACATTGAAAAGATACGACAGTTTTTTCGTCCCATCCTCCACAACTCGAAATTTGAGATTTAAGATTTGATATTTGATTTTCATTTCCGCCAGCTGCTGGCGGGACTCAGCTCCAACTCCGTTGTTGACGACGACAACCTCAAAGTTCCGATAGCTCTGATTTAACACTGCTTCCAGACAGCGGCGTAGGTCCTCGGGCCGGTCGACGGTATTAACAATCACGGAAACAAGTGGCTTAGCGGATAATGTCTTCATAAATCTTTAGTGTTCTTTCGGCAATTGAATTCCAACCCCGCTTAAGATGCATCTTTTTCATCCCCTCACCAAGCCTAATCAGTAAATTTTCATCGGTCGCGAGCTTTTGGATTTTCTCGGCGAGGTCAGTAACGTTGCCCGGTAAACTTTGCAGCCCGTTTTCCCCGTCGGTTATCTCCTCAGCATAGACGCCAACCCGGCTGACGATTACCGGTTTTTCATGCGCGATAACCTGGGCGAGCGGGCCTGAGGCTGCAATCGAGTAAGTTGCCGGTAGAACTACAAAAAGACAATGATCCAACAGATACCGGAGTTCAGTCTGAGAAATAAAACCGGTAATTACCACGGTAGAAGATAAACCCAGCTCGGTGACCAGTTGTTTCAGCTTATCGTCATAGTCTTTCTGCAGAGCGCCCCCGGCGATAACCAGTTTAACCGACCCCTCCTTGGCAGCCGGAGTAGTGGAAAAGGCTTTCAGTAACCCCTCTAACCCTTTCCGCCGGTGCAGGTAACCGAAGTACAATAAGTACCGACCGGAAGCAATTCCCCCGAGCCAAACAGAACTTGGACTCAACTCAACCGGGTGGTCAACTCTCTCCGGAACCCCGTGCGGAACCACCAAAATCTTTTCTCCCGGACAGTGGTAATTTTCAATCAGCGTCTTTTTCAATATATCGGCGTGGACAATCACCCGATCCGAAAACATGGCAATCACCCAATTCAGCAGGAAGAAATACAGTTTCACCGGAAAAATAAGGATCGCCTTCTGCGGCCAGACGAAAGTCTCTAAAAAACGCAGGTCAATCTCCGCCGGTTTAACCACAGCGTGAATCGTGGTCACAATTTTAAATCCGAAAAGTTTTAAAAGAATAGGAACCAGGGGAAAAAGCGAGGCGTTTATCGGCCCGCCAAACATCCCAACCTCGTGGTGCAGGTGGACAACATCCGGCCGGTCCCGGAAGGCCTGGCGCAAAATATGGAAGGGATATAGACGGTCGCCGGGGGACCATAACAGGTAGACGCACTTTAAACCAACCTCAAGATTTTGGGGTTTGCGGTCGGCGTAAACCCGGACGTCAACCCTTAGGTCCTGAAGTGCGAGCGCCAAATAGCGGAAATAGTTGGTATCCGGCTGGAGAGTTGAAACAAAGGCTATTTTCACTGACTTATTTTAACATACCGCTTTCGGAATTTTTTAACAGGAAGAGCATAAGGGCTTTCTGGGCATGAAGACGGTTTTCGGCCTGGTCAAAAACAACTGATTGGGGCCCGTCGATAACTTCCGCACTGACTTCATTACCGCGGTAAGCCGGAAGGTCGTGCATAAAGATGGCGTCTTTTTTTGACAAATGCATCAGCGGGCCGTCAACAGTGTAGCCTCTGAAGATTTTTAGCCTTTTTTCTTTCTCACGCTCATCCCCCATTGAAATCCAGGTATCGGTATAAACTACATCGGCATCTCCGACGGCCTCCCGGGGCTCCCTGATCTCAATTATTTTCCCGCCCGATTTTCGGCAAAGTTCTTCCGCTTTTCGGGAAATATCGGAGTCCAGCAAAAAGCCTTTGGGACTGGCCACCCTTAACTCCATTCCCAGCAGCCCTGAAGCCAGAGCCAAGGAGTGCGTAACATTATTTTCCCCGTCTCCTACAAAAGCCAGCTTCAGGCCTTTGAATCTCTTTTTCTTTTCCAGGATAGTCATAAGATCGGCAAGAGTTTGGCAAGGGTGTTCGAGATCGGAAAGAGCGTTAATAACCGGAACTTTTGCGTATTTGACCATCTCCAATAAAACCCGGTGGTCAAAAACACGGGCCATAACCATACTCGCGACCCGTTCCAAAGTCCGCGTTACGTCAGCCACGCTTTCGCGTTTGCCCATCTGAATATCGTTTGGGCCAAGATAAATAGCATGCCCGCCCAACTCAAAAAAGCCGGCCTCAAAAGAAATTCTGGTCCGAAGCGACGGCTTTTCAAAAATCATCGCCAGAACCCGGCCTTTAAAGTCGTGGCGGGACTTCCCGTGAGCGCGTTCTTTCTTTAAGAGAACTCCTGAAGCCAAAACTTTCTGGAGTTCCGTTTTGGTCAAATCCGATATCGATAAAAAATGTCGTATCATTGGAGGCGGTAAATTATACCATCATCAAACCCAACGACTTCCGTAAACCCCCCATAGACCTTCTCCGGTGCCCTCATTATCCGTCTCTGCCAGCAATCGTCTAGCGGGTTTTCCTGCGGGTATGGAAAAGGGTGAACCCCGATCATCGGATCTTTAGTGTGGACCAGAACGTAGTTAACTCCGCTTTTTTTAAGGACTCTGTATGAGTCAACCGAAGCTAAGTCTCCCAGAGCCGCCCGATCCTCTTTTGATAATTTTTCCGTCCCAAAAGTTATTTTCCCGTGCACCGTTTGATAAAAAGCCGTATAGGCACCGTTGTAATCACGCGTGATTTTTGGATCCAGCCAGCTGGGGCACCCGCCCCCAAGGTCGACAACGCTGTTGTCTCTCGGGTATTCAGCAATCAGCAACTCACCCGGTTGGCTCTTTAACCAGGCATAAACCTGCGGGACACGACCGACATCCATTACCGGAAGGGGCGGAAAATTAATGTTCTCGAAAAGAACCACCCCGCACAAAACCGCGGTCAAAACGGCTGCTGTTTTTTTTGTAATTTTTGCCAGGATAAACTTAAGACCGTAGCCGGCAAGAAAAGAAACGGCGAGCAAAACAAAAACCCCGGCCCGCGCGTAGACGCGAAACATGGGAAAAATCTTAAAGAGATAATATGAAGGAAAATATAGATGGATTCCTTTTATCTCAATAACCGCCGGGAGCGAAACTAAAAACATAATAACGGCCAGAGCCACGAGAAGGCCGATACTTCGAAAATCGTCCGGTGAAACAGTGTGCGTCTTCCGCCGCCACGCCCTTAAAGCCGTCCAAAAAGCGTACAAAGCTAAACCCATTCCGGTGAAAGTTAGGTAATTGGCCCGCTCCGGGAGAAAAGTGCTCCAAAACTGAAAGGAGTAGTTTTCTCTAACATATTGATAAAAGGTACGGACTGTTGATCCAAAAACCGGGTGGTAAATTGAGGGCATCAGGTAATCCCACGGTCTAGCCCCGTAAGCCACAACATCGTTCAGGCTGGAACGGTAAATATTTTCTTTTGAGTACTCGGCCCAAACAGAAGGCTTCCCCAAATAATCGAAAAAAACGTGGGTGGAGGGCAAAGTAAGGACGGTAAATAAAACAAGGAAAACCGGAATATATAGAATATTAAGCCCCCTAGATCCTTTCGTAACGAAGTATTTATAGAGGGAAACCGTTAGCCAAATGGAAAAGACCGGGATCAAAGAAAAGAATCCCAAGTAAAAGGAGGTCATAAAAGCGGCCGCGGCGGGTAAAGATAAAGCCAGAAGACCTTTAGCGGACGGCCGTTCAATTAAGTTAATAAGAAAAAGAATAATCAGAGGCAGCCAAAAAACCATCGCGAGTTCAATATTTTGTAGGGCGTGCCATTGGACAAAAAGTGAAGTGGCGTAAATTACCGCCGTAATTAGAGCCGGGCTTTTCGATTTTAGTAGACGCTGCCCCACGAAAAAAGCGGCCAGGAAATTGGCGATGAGAGTCAACAGCATAACTAAATTGTAAGCAGCCGCCGCCCCGGCTAAAATCGCGGGGGTATAAAGAAATATTGAAAGGAACGTCTGTTGGGGGAGAGCTGGAAAAAATATCCCCCGGAAATATCCCGCGACCGGCAGGGTATTCTTTAGCCAGTCGTTGATAGAAAACAAATATCCCAGGACGTCGCTGGGATACCCTAGGATAAAAGAAGATAAATTAATCATTTGGAAATAAAGAGCAGCGGACTGCCGTCCTGGTAGTGAACTTGAAGCCGTTGGCGGCCGTCGGGGGTCCGGGAAAGTGCCGTTAAGACAACCCCAAGATTAATTACGCCGTTGTCGCTTTCAATGGTTAAATTAAAGGTTGGGTTAAGGATTAGTACCTCATCGGCGAATTCGCCGAAACTTACCAACCGGAAGGAAAAGGGGCTCAGGGTATCGGCGCCCGAAAGGCTTATGTCATTTTTCTGAGGGTAATATAAAGGTGTCCCGACTGAAGAAACGTCCAGAAAATAAACGGAATTGGAAGGAAAATTAATGCTGTTTAATATTGCGTAGTCGGAAACCCCGAGAAAAGAGGGGTCATTATTGTAAGCGATTTCCAGAATGTAAATACCGTCGCTGTCGACAGCGAAAGTCCCGGAATACTGTTGACCGGAGGTGGAGAGGGAACTGACGGCATCCCCCGAAGAATCCAAAAGATTAAGCGTGTAAAAACCCGGACGCGGGCTTAGGTTAAGAGGAGTGTAATCAAGAGCAAAAGTATTTTCCCCCCGGAAAAGATAAGTATAAAATAAATAGTTATATTTTCGCGGCTGAGACTCTCTAGGCAACCGGATCTCCCGCGCCTCGCCCCTTGTTGCCCGAAAACTTTCCGGAACAACGTATCTTCCCAAAGATTTAAGTACTTCCGACTGATCTGCTCCCAGCATTCCCCCATTCATTGAATAAAGAGCCATCCGCTTATCCGTTAATACTTCAGACCCGGAAGCGCTTGTGGCATAGCTGATTTTTCCGGCTCCGGGATACCCGATTAGATATTTTCCGGCCAAAAGAACCCCATTTGGGTTTACTTTCAGCTCACTAAATTCGGCATTAACAGGAAGTTTATTCGGACTTAAAGGGAGTTTTAAACCCCGCAAACCAAAGGCCTTATCTACTACCACATAAGAGTCCTCGGCTGTAACCGGAACGGTAGTTTTAAAAAAGTGTTGTTGAACCCGGCCAGATACCGGAATAAGGAATAATAAAAGAAATAACAGTAATAGCCAGCGGGGATCCGCGGTGGGCCGGTCCGGCCGGGGCTTCAAAGCTAAACTTAGCTCCCGGAATAGTAAAAGGGTAAGCAGAACCGTCAGAACAGATACTTCCAACCGTGGAAGGGTCCCAATAATCCTCACTGTCAGCGTTATTCCAAAAAGAAAAACGCAGAGCGCGTCGAAATAATAGCGGCGCCTTCCGACAAATTTTAGGACCGTGTGGCTATACCGGGCGGCGGGGAAGAATAATTTATCGCTAAAGGTTAAGAAGATTGCCAAAACGGAGATATTAATGAAAACGACTTCGAGAATGTGCCTAATTCCGAGGACTCCAAGAGAGGAAGCAACCAAACCTTGCCGGTAGCCACGATACAAAGTCTCAAGACTTTTATTGCTAAGTAAGGATTCGAGAACTCCTTTGGAATAGAAGACCGCAATAAAGCACCCGGAAGAAACAATAAATGTCAGGAAAAATAACCAGCGGTATTTCCGAACAAAGCCTAATAACAAGTTAACAGGAAGACGGAGAAGCTTAAAGACCGAAAAGTTAATGAGCAACTTCCGGTCCAGACTGACTATTCTGACTGATACCAAAAGCAGAAAGGCTACCGCCAAAAAGACCCAGACCCAAATCTTATCCAAAAGACTCCAGTAGAGATCAAGGATATCCCCACCAATATCCTTGGCAACCCCGTGAACCCCGCTCCCTAACCAGAAGGTTAGGAAAGAAGTTACAGTTTTTACCCTCGCTTCGTCAAAAAAGGCCCTAGGGGAGAGTAAAAGTGTCCGGTGATTCCAGTCCGGAATAGCTACCAAGGGCTTTCCGAAGCTACTAAAGACAGTGTGCGCCCCTGGCCCGGTTGTTTTGACGTTGCCTAAGGAGCAAGTATCGCCAAAAACACGGAAAGGTTCAGGGTCTTCGCAGATAAGGATTATATTTCGGCTCTTAAGAAGCGGCCAAAAAGAATCTCCAAACCTCTTTGCGGTGGAGGACGTAAAAATAAAGGCTTTGGCCGGGTCGTATAAATTAATATCCGAAACGTAGCTGTAAGCCGCAACAGTTGCCCTTAGATTGGAAAAACCGGGATCCTCAAAAGAAAACTGAAGAAGATACCGGCCAGGATCTAAGTTCAGCGGGTTAATAAAGCTATCCGGCCGTAAGATATTTCTTTTGTCGACCTCATCCCAATGGGAACCGTTCTGCCGGCTGAGCTTAAGAGTACCGAAGGCGTAGGGATAAGGGAACCTATCAAAAGTTAGTTTAATAAAGTCGGCCCGGTCATTTAATGTAAAATCAATTTCCCGGGCAAACCACTTTTTTTGATCGCGGCTTTCAGTCGGAACAGGTTGCGAGTTGAAAAGAAGGTTACTTTCCCGCTTTATCGGCGTCTCAACAAGAGCATTAGATTTCTGGAGTATTATCGTCCGGTAAATATCCTCCGCTTGAGCGTAAACCCGCCCAGTGCTTCCCGTCAGTAAGAATATGTAAACCAAAATAAGCGGCAGCAGTTTGCGGTTAAGGTTCATTCTGTCCTCCGCCGGTTAAATCCTTGAGGAACGTTATTAGTAAGAGAGAAAACGAAAAGACGGCAAAGATCTCCGCAGAGGCGTTCAGTTTAAGTAAAAAGGCTGCGGTCATAGCCGCAAAGGAAGCCAGAGCAAGAGCTCTTAATATTCCGCTTCCGACCTCTACAAGCAGCGACCACGCAGCTAAACCAATAACGACGACAAGCAGAATATTTAATAGTGAAAAGTCGTAAAGGAGGAGAAATACCAGAGCCAACACGGGCAATAAAATTGTCGTTGTCAGAAAAAGTTCATTAACGAGGCGGCCCCGGGAGGGCCCGGGACTAAGTTGCGGAAAAAAAACCCGCAGAGAGATAAAGCCGCTTATCAATAAGATTAGAACGTCCGTTAACGCCATATCATTAAGTAAACAAGACAGAATAAAACAACGATTAACAATATCAGCAAATACAGGTAAAGATCTCGTTGGGCGCTAAATTCCAGGATCAAATTAAGATTGTAAGTTCCGTCCGGATTTAGTGTTAATAAATCGGAGTGACTTAAGGAACCGGGGTCAATGATCCAGCCATTGGCGAACCCGTTGCTTTTGAAATGTCTGCTACCGCTTATCTCTTTAAGCCCAATGGTTTCAAAGGTTCGCTCGTTTAGAAAGGCGCTCCCGTAAAGGAAACTTTGTCCCGAAATTTTCGTCTGGTAGAGTTTCCATTGTGGATCGAAGCTTTCGATAAATTGAAGAATAAACTGTCGGGGCGCCGAATTTACGGAAATATAATATTTAGTGGGATTAATTCTTGTGAATTTTATTTCTTTTGGAGAACCGGGGGTAAATACCGTAACCGAAACGCTCCCCATCTTCTGGTCCGTCAGCGCCGCTTCTAAAGATTGTACGGCTAACTTGTCGGTGGTAAAGACATCTTTTGCCGCAAAATTATCCGAAGAAACGATGTCATTATACTCGGAAGGTTCAGCCTTCGCGTAAATAAGCCGGAGGGGAGAAAAAATCCGGACGGTTTTAAGATAATCTGGGGTAATATAAAGAACAAGGCCTGGCTCGTCACGGAGTTCGGCATAAAGAGAATCGCGCACGTACAGATTAGGGTCGCCGTTAGGGATTTCGGAGAGGTACTTATCAGAAAAATTACCAAAAGCTTCCTTTCTCGGCAGAACCGAATCCAACGCGGCCATGGTTTTTTTCGGGCTGGAGGACGCGCCGCCGGTGTAGCGCCAGTCGAAATCGTTTTCCTGCAATAAATAATCTACTCCCAATACCGCCAGATATTTCGCCGGAAAAGTGCCCTTAAGCAGACTTTGGTACACATTATTAAGAAACGAGTTCGCCGAGGAGCTGGAAGAAAGCGACATCCTAAGAACATTGTTGTCGTGATTGAGAAAACTGCCGGCGATATCATCCGCTGACGTAAATCCCTGCGGCCAGTTCCAAGCACCACCGTAGGTAACCCGTGGCGTGGTAAGAATTCTTGCGCCGGTAAGATTATTTTTGGCGAACCCCTCGAAATCCTTCCAGTACTTCGGAATATTGACCCGGTAGCTCCGGACACTGCCGTTCCAATTAGAAACTACTCCCTCGGCGAAATACGCCGGTTTAATCGAGACGATAACACCCAAAGCGATCAGGGAAAAAATCACGGTTTTTTTAATTCCCCAAGACCACAACGAAACCCGGGTTAAAAATATAAAAAGCAACAGACTGATAGAAAGCACGTAAATCTCCGAAAACTTTGTGAATGGCTCCCGAAATATTTTAAATAAGGGAAAATTATCAAAGATAAACTTATATGCCACGCCAAACGGGGGCCGCGCTCCACCGACTAAAAAGAGGCTGGCGATGGCTAAACCGAACAGATAGCTCTTTTTTGACTTGAGTTCCCCTTTAACGCCTTCCCTGATCGCCTCGAAGAAAGCGGCGAAAACTACGAGGTAGGTCAGGACAACAACGAAAGGCCGGTCGTAATAAGCACTGAAAGGATAGTAAGGTCTAAGGAAGTGGCTTACATACCAGCCCCATTGGCCGATAAACCTAAAATTTTGGAAAAGGCTGCCGACTTGCGTGGCCAGAAAATACTTCTCCGGGGCAAAGGTATCCGCCGACAAAGATCTAAAATACGAAAACATCGGTATTAGCCACCAGAGGCTGGACATAATCATCACCAGAGAAAAAATAAGCAGATTCTTAATTCTGACGCGAGAGAGTCTGGAAATATTAAGGGCAATATAAAGAGCCTGTGGAATAAAAACGGTTAAAGACAGAGCCGGGTTGGCGTTGATTGGCGAAAAAAATGTTGCGAGCAAGATGTATTTGGCAACGTCGCGGAAGGCCAGGCGGTCCTGATCAAAAATTTTAATAAAGTAATAGAGGGACCACGGCAAATAGGCGCCATACATCAGTTGAAAATAAGTAAACTGATTTAAAGAGGCGAAAGCATTAAAGCCCAACAGAAGACAGGGCAAAAGGTAAACCAGAAATGAGGCCGGTCTTTTGGACAGAAATGTATTTGCCAGTTTAATAAAGCCGAAAAACTTAAAGGAGATGAGAAAGAATATTAAAAGCCTTTGCAATACCGGCGCGGAGAGAAAACCGAAGAGTTGGGTGTAAAGCTGAAAACCGAGAAGATTAGAAATGGTAAAACTGCGGATGCCCCAAGGATAGCCTACATCCCAAACGTACGGGTACATCTTTTGTCGCCCAAGTTGTAGATAAGGGTAATTATCGCCGCCAGCCAGAAGTTCCGAACCACCAAAAAGTAGCCTAATATGGAATAACTCAAATAAAACAATAAAGACCAAAAATAAAAACCAAATTTTATGTTGGGAAAAAAACCTAAGAAGGTTACCGAGTATATTTTTAAACATCCAGAAGGTGCAGATAATTATTTAACGAGTTTTGGTATCCCAAGTTCCAGAAGCGCCAGAAATTTATGGGGTAAAAGGTACATCTTCCTCATTATAGCTAAATCACCAACCGTACGAATGCGCTGAATCAGCCTTCTTCTCTTTAGTGTAGAACCGAAGTTTTTGAAATTCCAGAGATAAGCCTTTAAATAAGTCTGGGGTATCGCCTGGAACTGACCCACTAACATCATGGCAACCATCTCGGCCAGATTAATCAACAGATAGTAAGGTAAGATCCAGGCCACGTTGTACCAACGCCAGTGCTTAAGGATATTACGGATAATATTTCTTTCGGCCAGAAAACGGCGGTTATAGTTGGTGCGGTAAACTACCCCCGGCCTGGGAAAGCCTCCCACGCCCACGGAGGCGCTGCTGTAATGGTAAAGAACAGCATCAAACGCCGGCTCCACCTTAAGACCAACTAAATGGCAATTCCAGGAAAAATCAACGTCTTCATGAAAAAGGAAAGTGTCTTCGTCTTCTAAACCGACTTTAAAATAATTATCCCGTTTGGTAAAGGTTCCCGTGCCATCAGCATAGAAAATTTTTGGTTTTATGAGACGTGTCCCATCCGGGCTGTAGGTCCGGGCCGGGTAACCAAAATAATCTACGGCGATACCACAACTAATAAAATAGGTGCCGTCGTAACCCATTTGTCGTGGAGCAAAAACGGTGTCGTCGTGTCCTTTGGCTGTCCGGACCAGTTTTTCTACACAATAGGGATCCATCCAGGCATCGGGCCCAAATAAAAAGACGTATTCCCCCTTCGCCTCGGTAATTCCCAAATTATTACCGCCGGCACAACCGGTGTTAATTTTAGAAGAAACAATCTTACCGTTTTTTAAAAGCTTCTTGGCCGACTCCACCGTTCCGTCCGGTGAAAGATTATCCACAAAAATGACCTCTATGTTTTTGTAGGTCTGTTTGTTGATTGATTCAAAATACTTTTCGTTAAATTTTTCGTTGTTGTAAGCGGTCGTCACTAGGGAAACGATAGGTCCTTCGTACCGGCCAAATCCAGGTTCATATCGACTATAGACTTCCTTCGCCTCTTCTTTTCTTACTTCAAAGTCATTCGCCGACAACATTTCTACATTGGAGAAGGCACTGGTGAAACTCTCTACTAGGTATTCCGTAAGAGCCTCGTCCCAGGGCCGCATGAGTTTCAAATTTTTATCATGGATCTTCTTGTCCTCCAAAATTTCCGATCGGGCCCTAGGTACGGTAAAACCCAACCCTTCCCTAACTTCCGCCGAGTTGCTGGTAGCCTCCTGAACGGTAATCCCCTTGAGTTTTAAAACGTCAACGATCTTCAAAGCCACGTCGTAACGTGAACAGTTGCCCTCAGCAACCATGTGATAAAGGCCATAATCTTCGGTTGACAACATACTGAGAATTGCCCGTGAAAGGTCCAGTGTGGAGGTCGGGCAGCCCATTTTATCGGTTACGACGTGCAAGACTTTTTTACCAGCGTTGATTTGATTCATAATTTTCTTAACAAATTTTTTATCGCGCTCGACCCCACCCATCATCCAACCGGCTCTAAAAATAAAATGTTTGGAAGTAATGGCAGCAACAATTTTCTCGGCTTCGTACTTTGAACGCCCATAAACGTTAATGGGATTAGGGGAATCTTCTTCGGTGTACGCCGATTGCTTGGTACCGTCAAAAACTCCGGCCGTGCTAATGTGAACCAAGGGGATATCCAGCTCACAGCAAACCAGCGCCGTGTTTTCCGCCCCCACACCGTTAGTGTAAAAAGCTTCCTGAGGATTGGCCTCGCAATACTCCAAATCAGTCAGGGCGGCCAAATTAAGAACGGCCTCGGGTTGATATCTTAAAATCAATTCACGGACGCGGACACGGTCACGGACATCCAGGTAATGTGTCCAGGGGTCAAGAGGGATGATGTCCGTAGAAATAACCTCAACCCCGGCCCCGGTAAAAACTTTATAGAGGGTACTACCCAGCATCCCCGAAGCCCCCGTCACAAAAACCTTTTTTGGTGTTTTGCTAACTATTTGGTTACTTTCCATATTCTGAAATCTTATTCTATCACCAACTTTGATTCTAGGGTACCCCATGCTAATATTTGAGATAAGATGGAACTAAATAATAAAACAGCCGTAATTACCGGAGGCGGAACAGGGGTTGGCCGAGTCACAGCTATATTTTTGGCCAAAAAGGGATGTAACCTGGCTCTGTTAGGACGACGGTTGGACAAACTTCAGAAAACCGCCGGTGAGCTTCGAGCGCTTGGTATTGACGGGGTCCGTGTCGAAGTATATCTGTGTGACGTCACTAAAGACGCTGAAGTAAGGGCTGTTTTTGCCAAAATCGGCATTGATTTTGGCCAAATTGACTTCCTGGTAAACAACGCCGGCGTTAACACTTATACCACCCTGGAGCAGATTGGCGACGAACAAATTGATGCCGAAATTGACATCAAATCAAAAGGCATCATTTACTGCACCCGGGCTGCCCTGCCATTCATGAAAAGCGGCAGCGCGGTTGTCAACTTAACCTCGGTTAATGCCTTTCTGGGAGGTAAGTCCTCACCAGCCTACCCGGCCAGCAATGGTGCGGCTAACACTTTAACCAAGTACTTTGCCGTGAAACTTGCGGACAAAGGTATTCGGGTCAATGCCGTCGCTCCGGGTTTCATCGAGGGCACCGGATTCACGGAAAAAATACCGGCGGAAAAGCTGGCTGCCATTGCCGCCCAAAACCCGATGAAGCGCAACGCCCAGGCCGAGGATGTGGCCAAGGCCATCTACTTTCTGCTCTCGGATCTTTCCGGTTACGTTAATGGGCACACTGTCCACGTTAACGGCGGCTATTACATGAACTAAATATGAAATTAGTTCACTATTTGAAAGAATTTCCAACGAGCCACAAAAAGTTGTCTTTATTCATAGGGATAGCCTCGCTATCTATTTTGCTCTTTAATTATTATCTGGTTCAACCGACATTGTTTCTTTACGGCAAAAGCAAAACGCTCCAACGCGACCTCCGGCCGGTTCTTTCGGCCCTAAAAAGGAGGGACATCGAAACTTTAAACTTTGAGCTGAAATATTTCCGGCCCCAAGTAGAGGCGATTAAGAAGGCCTCTGTCAAAATCGGGGTTTTTGCTTCCCTACCCCTGGCGGGACCGTACGCCCGCGACCTTAAAAATACCGGGGAAGCGGCCTTGGAAGGCTATGATACCGTTATCCAGATGGCTTCCTTTATGGTACCACTACTGCCGGGAGTTACCTTTGAGGGCTGGCAGAAAAACTCTCTGACTAATTCGCAAACTCTAAAAGCCGGCGATGTGGCAAAGATTCTCCCCTCAGTTTCAACAGAACTCGGAAAATATAAAACTAATCTTGAATCAATCAGCCGAAAACTTATGACTCTGGACGAAGCCCGTTACCCTGAGTATTTTCGCGGCCGCCCGGTGAGAAAATACATTGCGCAGCTTAGGACCGGATCGTCATTAATCAATAAGTACTTCGACGACTTAATCGGGACTTTAGCCCTGGTACCGGAACTTATCGGTACCACCGGCCCGAAAAACTACTTAATAATTATCCAAAATGACAAAGAAATAAGGCCCTCCGGCGGTCTCTTAGGCGGCTACGCTTTCCTGTCCATGGACAATGGTAGCTTTCGCCTGGTTAAGTCCGGAGATATTTCTTTTTTAGATAAGGAAGTCAGATCTGACCGGCTCCCGGCCCCGGAATTCATTTCCCGATTCCTCGGCGAAAAGTCACTCTACATGAAGGACGCTAACTACTCGCCGGACTTTAAGAAATCGGCCAGTACTCTCCTTGAACTCTGGTCCAATACTCCCCAACCGGTAGCGTTGGAAGGGATTATTGTTCTGGATACCCAATTTTTAAAGACGCTAATAGATACCCTTGGAGAGATTAAACTCGATAACGGCGAGCTTATTAATTCCGGAAATATTGAAGCCACCTTCGACAGTTTCTTCCTCTTCATCGGAGACCAATCCGCCGAAAGCCGTAAATACAAAGACATAACCAGTGTTATCCTAAACGAGTTACTTAAGAAGTCATTCTCCTATAGCACCTATAATGCCAGCGGTCTCCTGCAAAAAGTCTTAAGCCTCGGGGCCGCGAAGCATATATTGATTTACTCGCCCAATGAAGGCCTGCAAAAACTTGTTGAAAAATATGGCCTTTCCGGTGCCCTAAAAGATTACGCCGGCGACTATCTGCTTATTAATGACGCCATTTTTTCGCCACAGCGCAGTAACTGGCGGGTAAGCCAGGAGGTCGAAAAAACGGTAAAGATTGAGGCGGATCAACTGGTAAATGAGCTGGGCATAGAATTTATGGCTAAGCCGGAACCCGGCTCGCCACCAGACGTTGGCAACTTACATTTCGTCCGTGTTTATGTACCCAAGGGATCAAAATTAATCGGGGCTGAGGGGACAACTGAGCCCGTTATCACCGGGGAGGACTTCAACAAAACGGTCTTTACGGCATTAGTTAAACTCGAACCTAACCAAAATAAAATGTTCACACTTAAGTACACCTCGCCAAAGCCGCAAACGCCCGAGGGGACTTACAGACTACTTATCCAAAAACAACCCGGCACTTACGACTTTAAGTACACTTTAAAAATTGAGGGAAAAACTGAGGATGTTATCCTCTCTGAGGATAAGACAATTGAAATCGAAACCCGTTAACTGATTAAAAAAAGCGGTACTTTAAAAGAACTTTTATGGCAGTTAAGCCGTCCCGCCAGGTGATTTTTTTACCCTCCGAATATTCCCGTCCGTGATAGGAAATCGGAACCTCAAAGATTTTAATCCCCTTCCGAAGAATTTTCGCCGTTACCTCCGGCTCAAACTCAAAGCGGTTAGCAGTCAGTGTTAAACCCTTAATCACGTCCGATCTGAAAACTTTATAGCCTGTTTCCATATCCGTTATGGGCACGCCGTAAAGCAGGGCCGTGACCAAACTTAAAAACCTATTGCCCAGATAATAGAAAAAATGCCAGGAATAAAGATTTTTGTGTTGGCGTACCACCTGGGCCAAACCCCCGTCGCGGGCGAACCGGGAACCGTAAACCACCCTAGCTTGACCGGAAAGGATGGGTTCGATAAGCAGCGGATATTCCGAGGGGTCATACTCCAAGTCGGCGTCCTGAATTAAGATAATGTCTCCGGTTGCTTCCTTAAAACCGGTTCGCAGCGCCGCCCCTTTGCCCTTATTATTTTCGTGAAAGATAACCCAGTAACCTTTAGCCTTAAGGTCCTCGAGAATTAGACGGGTTCCGTCAACTGAGAAGTCGTCGACAATAATTATCTCTCTGTCCAAATTTTGGCTGGCGTCTTCCACCCGTTTAATAATCTCTTTAATTGTTTTTACCTCGTTATAAACGGGAAGAACGATGGATAGTTTCATCACTTGGGTGTCAATTCGTAAGAAACAAGGAACTTCAGGTCGGGTATATTCTTTTCCTTTGTCGCTACGCCGATCTCGACCGAAATAAATGTCTCGGGAAAATCAATGGAGGCTGTTTTAGTTTCGGGATTCCATTTAAAGTTCTGGGTGGAATAAAACATCTGTGAATCTTGCCCGGTTTCCGGAAGACCCTCAATTCTAACCTCGTAGTGGCCGCGCAGAAATACCCGGAACCACAAACTGTGGCACCACCGGCCGGCAGTGCGCCCGTAACCGCCAAAACCTTCCGGAACGGGAACCTCCTTTCCGGTGAGGACCTCGTACACACCGGGATTGGAATAACAGGGATAAAAAACGTAGGAATCAGGCAAATTTTTTAAGTTAAAGGTCAACGAGTACGGCGAGTACGCTTCGGAGAGGTCTTTGAACGGAACTTCGTAGTCGAGACTGATCACTTTCGGAAAGTCCTTGAGATGAACTACAGCGAACTGCTGTTCGACCAGAGAATCTATCTCCGGGTTCCATGTTAGGCGTAAGTAATGCCAGGCAAAGTACTTTGTATAGTGCATATAATAAGAAAGTAAACTCGGAAAACGGTAGCTGATGTCCTGCGCGTATTTGCGGATGAATGCCCGCTGGTTGCTATTAGTCACATCCACCGGGTCATTAGAATTATAGACGGCCCCGATATTCCAATAGGGCCAAAGAATATAACGGACGTTGCGGTATTCCGACTCCGCCAATTTTTCCAAAGAAATATTCCCGACATTACTGGTGTAACCGGTAAACCAAGCTATCTCTGTTTTTGCCTGCTCAGCGGTCATTCCCTTCTCTTTAATAAGACGGTCGATGTTGCTGTAGGTAAGGCTAAAACCGCTCTTTTTCGGGTAGCCGGAGGCCATAAGATCGGTAAAGAGTAAGAAACGCAATGACCAGGAGAATAAGAAAAGGAAGGAAAAAATTAGTAATAAGCGGGAAAGACGGATACGTTTTCGTGAGAATATAATTACAATCAGACGCTCAATTAACGGACTCAATAACATCATCCCGAATACGCCCAAAGGAACTCCCCACCGCGACCAATGGACCAAAGTTCGGGAAACGCCGATGTAATAAGACAAGAGTGAGAGAAAAACAATGAGCTCCGTCAACCGGTAAAGGTTCCCCTCTTTAATTAATTTAATTTCGAGCTGACTCTTTAAGCGGGAAAGAATATCGGATACGACGGCTTTCCGGCCAACTGAAAAGACGGCCAAAAAGAATGTCGCGGCTATCGCCAAAGCCTGGGTCAGCCCCAGATATTCCATGAAAAAATCGTAGATGTAAACTGCCCAACTGTTGTAGGACTGCGTCGGATACTCAAAATCAAACCCGACCCCGCGGACGGTGGCGTTCTTGAGCTGGTACCAAAAAGCTTTAGGATCGGTAATCGGCCGGGGGATTAAAAAGACCCAAAGAAGAACCCCTATCGCTACAAGAGCCAGTGCGTGGAAAACGAAACGGTAGCTAAGCGGTAACGAGTAACTCTTATCATCATCCCGACGGGAATACCAGACGTAGGGAACAACCGTATTAATAAAAAGCAGGGGGACAGCCATATACAACGCTTTCAGGTTGGTAAAACTCGCCAGAAAAACAAAAACCGAATCCAAGAATAAAAAACGCCACGGGGAGAGCCTCCGCCTGTGGAAAACAAAGGAGAGCAACATGTAGTTGAGAACGACAAAAACAGACATTGAATCGGAATTAATCCGCATATACCGCTCAAAAATTCCCAAAGAACCGAAGTAAAGGACAGCGAAAATAAGGGTCCGTAACCGCAGCCGACGCTCCCCTTTCTGAACGATTAAAGCAGCAACTAAGAAATTAAGAAGCAGTAGGCCGAGACCGAAGAGCCGGCCGTAGTAATAGGTTACCGGCGACGGGTCGCCTTGCGGAAAGTTAACTCCGGTTTTGGTGAAAACGTTCATAAAAAGAAGGTACCCGGTTAAGACGTATTCTGTCAGCGCAACGTGGAGAAAGTTTTGCAGCTGTTTTCCGCCCATAATACTCCAGGCGTTGAGAAAGAACTGGTACTCATCGGGGTGGGGCAAAATATTGCCGATTACGGGGAAGGTAATAACCAGAAATAGCCCAACAACGGCTAGTAGAAGCAGAGATAACAAAATATTAAAAAATGGCTGTTGAGTCTTATCTTCAAAATCGCTCATATCTTTTACCTGGGTTTGGCGGAAGCACTTGCCTCCTCCGCCTTTGGGATAGATTCATAATAAACCCTAAACTTTAAAGAGGAAATGGACTTTTCCTTTGTTGCCACACCGAACTCAGCCGAAATTCGAGTATCCTCAACCGCCGTGGCCAAAGTTTTTGTACCCGGATCCCAAAGAAAAGGAAGAGTCGAATACACCAGCTGACTATCATCAAAGTCGTAGGGCAGACCCTCAATCCTTATATAGTAGTTTCCCCGCAGTAAAACCCGGAACCACAGGCTGTGGCAGTTGAGCCCAGCCGTTTTTCCGCCGATCCCATTTAACGACAACTCCGGCGTCGGATAAATGTATTCGCCGGTATTTACTTTACGGACATCGGGATTAGTTGCGCACGTTGGAAAGATATAAGTATCGGGAAGATTCTTATAATTGAAGGTCAGAGATTTCGGGGACTTGTAGGGGGATAGGTCGCTGTCGGAAACAGCGTAACCGAAGTTTATCGGGGTACCAACCGGCCGGAGTTTGACTACCCCGTATTGAGGCTCAATCAGGGAATCGAGTTCCGGGTTCCACGTTACGCCCAAGTAGTGCCAGGCAAAATATTTGGTGTAGTGCATATAGCGGGCCAGAATCGTCGGAAAACGGAAACTGACGGACTCGGCATATTTATCAACAAACGCCCTTTGGTTACTGGTAAATTTGTCGACATTATTTTCGGTGTATAACAGGCCGATATTCCAGTAGGGCCAAAGAAGATATTCTACCTGACTGCCCTCGGGATCGACCAGCTTTTCCAGCGAAATATTTCCCACATTATTGGTATAACCCGTAAACCAGGCGGCTTTATTCTTAGCGTCAGCCTTTGCGATATCCTTCTCTTCCAATAATTTATTAATGTCATTGTAAGTTTGGCGGTAACCGCCGAGAACCGGGTAATTTGTAGCCGCAAGGTCTAAGAACAGGAAAATACGCAAAGTCCAAGCGATAATAAAAAGTGAGGGCAGAAGCATCGCAGGTTTAATTGAATAATTTTTAGTGCGGTCGGAAATATATATTAATACCTTTTCCAGTAGAACGCTAAGGAGCAGGAAACCCAAAACCCCCAAGGGAACTCCCCACCGCGACCAATGGACGAGCGTTTTAGAAACCCCCAGATAGTAGGCAAGAATCAGAACAGTTATTAGAGGCAATGCGTGAGAATAGTAGTTCTCCTTGTTTAGGTATCGGAAAGCGAGGAATTTTCTTAGACCGGACAGGAGCTCCCGTTTTGCCTTTACACCTCTTAAATAGCCGGCGTAAATTAAAACTAGCCCGATGACAAACAGCTGGCTAAGACCTAAATACTCTATAAAGAAATCGTAAAGATAAAATAGCCAACTTCGGTAAGATTGGCTGGGATATTCAAAATCATACCCGGTTCCGCGTACGGTCGCGTTCTTAATGTTGTACCAGAACGTCTTAGGATCCACCGGCTTGGGAATAAATAGGTACCAAAGAACAACGGTGCCGAGCGCAAGACCGGCGATATAGCCGGCTACCCTGTAAACTCTAAATATAGCCGACTCATCCTCAGAATCCCGGCCGAAGTTTACAAACTGCCGCAAATAAAAATTGTAGGCGGTAACCGGCAGAATTAAATAAAGGGCCTTAAGGTTGGTGAAACTGCCTAGAAACACAAAGGCTAAATCGAGAAGAAAAAAACGGGCAACGGAATAATTCTTTTGCTGAAAACGCAGCGAAAGAAAGAGATAGTTTAAAGCGACAAAGACAGACATCGAATCGGAATTAACCCTTAAGAACCGTTCGAAAACCCCGATGGAACCGAAGTACAAAACCGAAAAAATTAGTGTCCTCACGCGGACGCGGGATTTTCCTTCCTGGAGGACAAAAGCGCCTAAGATAAAGGTTGCCAGATAAAGAATCAGCCCGAACACTCGTCCGAAAAAATACGTTACCAACGACGGCTCTCCCTGTGGAAAGTTAACCCCGGAGGGAGTTAGGATATTTGCGAGGAGTAAGAATCCGGTCAATAAATACTCGGTTAAGGCGACGTGGAGAAAATTTTGCAGCTGCTTTCCGCCCATAATACTCCAGGCGTTAAGAAAGAATTGGTGCTCATCAGGATGGGGAGTGATGTTGGAAAGGACGGGAACGGTAAGAAAAACGGCGAGAAAAACAACTCCTCCCAGCATTAGGAGCCTTAATAAATTAGGCTTGTCTTCCGGCAAAACTGTTAACATATTACTTGTTTAGCGTTCAAATTAAAGCTACAATTTAGAATTTTTTTCTTTGGGCGGACGGCCGAGAACTATAAAAACCAGTGATAATATCAACGAAAGGGCGCTGATCGTTAGTCCAATAAAAAAGGCGCGGGGCTGGTAATAAAATTTTATTTCATGTTTTCCGGGAGGAACAGTCACTCCCATAAAAGCCAGGTTGGTCCGGATGACTTCCCTATCTACCCCGTCTATTTGAACTTTCCAGTCAGGATAATAAGGCCAACTGGTGACTAAAAAACCGGTACTTCGGATATTTGCTGAGTAAATCTTTTCAGTATTTCTTTCCGCAATGGTTAGAAGACTTTCGGAGGCGGAGGCTACTGAAGGTCCAGTATCTCCCAAATTACTTACTAGGTTGGATGGATCGCTAAATACTAAGTTAGACTGCTGATTAAACACGAGAGCCGTTTCTTGTGGATTAAATTTTTGACTGGAGATAAGATACCTGGCCTCATCATCGTTGACCGAGAGTACCTTATCAACAAGAATGGGATATCGAAAATAGGACGTGTTCTCATACACTCGAATCTTCGTTCCCAACGGAACGGGCTCCCATCCCCCAACGCCCAGGTGGAAGTAGTAAGGGAAATTAGTCCGATTAACTTCCTGCGTAAAAGCAAGTTTATAACCTTCCGAATTCATATCGGTTTCCGTAACCGCGTATCTTAGGGCTGAAAGGGTATCAACAAGGCTATTGCGGGGGGCTAAAGACATAAGTTCATAAAAACTGAAAGTTATCTTATTGGTATAAACGAGGTAACCAACAATATGATTAATACCAAAGAGCCCCGACGCATAATTATGCGGCAGTGCCCTAACGTCCGACCGATAAAAACCGTTGTTGTTATCTTTGGTGATGAATTTAACAACCTCGTGGTTAGGAATCAGTTTTGTGGGATCGACCCCGATCAAGTTAATTGGATATTTTTCCGCAAAAAGAAATAGGTCAAAAAATAGTACGAGAAATACGACAACTTTAAAAACCCTCTTGCTCGATTCCAGCAGATAGAAGCAACAAAGGGAAAAAACAAATAACAATACGAAGAGAACCAGTGCATTAAGCCCGTGGAAATAAGGCGTAGGCGGATTTTCCGGCTGCTTAAGCGACCACAAAAACTGATCGACCCGAAAGAATATTATAAACGTAACTAACAAAATCAGCTTAAATAAACCGAGCAACCATTCCTTATATTTTATTATTTTCTCTTTATGTTCCTGGTAATAGACGGTTATGTTTTCCAAACCGTACGCGGCGGTAACAGCTAAACCAAATTGGACTATGTATAAAGCCAGACGGTGCTCACTAAAAACCCGCATCACGGGGAAAAAAAGCAGGTAAAATATACCAAAAATTGGGCTATCACCACCGAAGGAAAAGAGAAGAACAGTAACAGCCAAAAAAAAGAAAAATAGTTGAAGCTTGTGCCTTCTTTTATAGAACGCTGGAATAATAAGGAGCCAAGTAAGTATCCCCACGTAGGTATAAGGAAGTGTCCCCTGATATAGATGCAGTACTTCTGTACCACCGTAGTTGGTTGCCGTCAGGTATGGAATAATAAAATCGAATACTTGCCACGGTTTTAGGTTTCCGGCAAAAGCTGATTGAGTAAAATTAAGGGTTGCGCGGTTAGAGATAAGAGGAACCTCTAAACCCGGTAAAACAACAACCGCAGAAATAAGAGCTGCGAAAATAAGCCCCAAGAAGGCGTAGATTCCCGATTTCCAAAAGCTTTTTATATCTCGGGAAAAAAAGACGAAAAGAAAATAATAAAAAAGTAACATGGAGTGATAAGTGATAGCGCTTGTCCAAGAAAACGTAATGACAGGCATGGCAAAAACTAAAGAAAAAATAGAAAGCCGGCGGAGATTAGGTTTTCTAATAAGATCATCGAAGGTAATTAAAACAAATGGTAGTAAGCTCATGCTGACCTGCAGAGCGGTTGTGTTGGCGAAAGCAATTAACCCACCATTTAGCATGTAGATTAACCCGCCAATAAAAGCGGAAAATCGGGAAAGATTAATCTTTCTTAGGAACAAATAGGTACCTATTCCGGCCAGAGAAAAATGGAATACCGTCGTCACCTCCATTAAAAGATAAATGGCCTGGTTTGATATCTTAAAAACGGTACTAATAAGGACAAGTAAACCAAACGGAGGATAAAAGACCATCGAATCCGGGCGGGTTAAAAGAGGAATGCCGAAAAACGTATGCGGATCCCAAAGTGGAATTATTCCCTCACGAAGCTGGTAGATTATCGATGCAAGAGTATTAAAGGATAATATCGCGTCGTTGCCAAAAAATACGCGTTCGGGCACCGGTAATAAGTCCCTCCAAAAAACAATAAACGGTAGGATGAGCAAAATCAGAGGGTATCTATTGCTACTTAGAAAGCATTTAAATTTTTTCATTATTACCGCTGACAAATTTTATACTACCGGGACCGCAGTTGAAAAGGGTATCTATAACCGAAAGATGCGAGACAAAGTCCCCGTGAAGCTGGGGGTATATGGGATGGAGATACTCGTGAAAAATTAATTTTATCCCGTTCTGTCTGAACTCCTCCGGGGAATAAAGAGTTTTACCCGCCGGCCCGTTAAGGTATGTTGTCGCCCCGTAGTACTTGCATAGATCCAGTACGTAGCTCTTTCCACCATGATTAGCAATAGAAACATCGGAGGCCATTTCCAATGGTGTGGATATCCCGAGATAACCTCGGACGGCTTTGATTAGACCAATAGAGAGCTGAATTAAGTAAGTTGGTTTTTCCGAATAAACCTTCTCCACAATATTATAAATTTCCCCAAAGAAAGGGGTATGCCGGTAGCTCTGGGAAATTGTTTTTAAGTGCTTTTCCGGCCAGTTAGTGGAGTAATCGATTTCCACATTTATTATTTTTGTTCCGAAGTTATGCTTCACCGGAACAGTGAGCCACTTTACTCCCGAGGGAGTTTTAATTCTGTTGCGCTGCTGCCACGACTGCCTGGAAAACTGGACATTATTTAGGATCACAAACAAATCGGACCTGGCCATCATGTCAAACATACCCAACCATGGCAAGAATAGGGGTTGCAAAATAACCAGCGTTTTATTGGACAAAGGTGTGCTCATAAATCATCCGCTGTCGGCCCTAAACAATACTTCCAAACCCATGCTTAAAGAGTAGGCCGGGGTATAACCCAGCTCTTCTACTGCCCGGCTAATATCCAAATAAAATCGGCTATCCTGTCCAATTTCTTGACTAATCTCGACTTTTCCTTTACCTACAACATTTACAATCCCGTTGGCAAGCTCTAGCATGCTCGTTTCCTGGCCTGATCCAATGTTATAAACGCCGCATTTTCCCTCTAAGCCGGCTTTAATTGTAACATCCGCGACATCATCAATATAAACGAAGTCCTGGCTCCTGCTTCCGGATCCAAAAACCGATAGAGTTCCTCCTTTTTTTGCGTTACCGAGAAATAGCGGGAGGACACTCCTTTGTGATTGACCAGGTCCATAGACTGAAGAATATCTTAAACTTACGCAGGAAAATGGGTGGGTACGACTAAGGCTACCGAGATATACTTCTCCCAACAGTTTACTTTCTCCATAAAAATTACGGGGGCATACTTCATTTTCGGAAACCGGCAGCTTTTCCGGATATTCCGGATAGACCGAGGCGGAGGACGAAAAAACAAGTTTTCCTAGTTTGTGCTTCAAGCCTTCTTCGACTAAATTAATGGTACCAAGAGTATTAACGTTAAAACAATTGAACAGTTCCTCGACGTAGTTCTTAGAGTCGGCTTTAGGTATATAGGCAGCTAGGTGAAATATTAAATCAAACCGGTTATTTAAGAATAGTTTTTCTAAATCTTCTTTTTTTACAATATCTACACCTAAGATACCATTAACCTGATCACCGTTTTTAGATATTCCAATAACTGAATACCCTTGTTCCCTTAACTTCGCGTAAACGTGTTTCCCTATAAAGCCGGTTGCGCCGGTAACTAGTATTTTCATATTAGAGCTTGGATAAGCCATAAATAGCCGATGCTAAAAAGTATTTTCTATTTTGTAGTTAAGTTTGCGTCCGTATCCTAACAAAATTGCCGCGCAGACTTTTACATATAACTCCAGTTTATTAAATAGATTATATTTGGAGACACCGGATTTACGGGGAACAGTGGGAACAGAAAAATATCCAACTTTAGCTTTTACTTTGGACAGATTATAGGGAAAGAAGGCGTACGAGTAAGTCTCCAAACGGTTGAAGTCATATAAGAATTTGGCGTCAATAACTTTGAGTGGGGTTTGGTCTCGGGGAATTTGAAAACGAGAAATTAAATAAACTCCGATCCAGAATATTTTAGAAAGCAGCCCATTTCCCAAACGGCTGTCGCGCCGCAAACCATAAACAATGTTATATCCTTCGGCCTTCATCAGTTCAAGCATCCGGATTACATGTTCGGGCGGGTTTTGCATATCGGCGTCGGCAATAACCACATAATCACTATCAGTTACTGACCGTGTGCCTATCAATAAGCTGGGATGTTGACCAACGTTAAATTCCAAATTAATTACCTTAATCTGGTAACCAAAGCCCTCCTTAAGCCTTAGAATTACTGACAAGGTATCGTCCTGACTAGCATCGTTTACCACCACGAACTTCGGATAATACCCGGCTTTTCTAACTATTGAGTCAAAGGCGGAAAAAAGCTCTGCGATTGTCGCAGCCTCATCATGAACCGGTATCACTACCGTTACCGTTTCCATTATATTTATTTTCCAACACTCCTAGATTTATAGATATAACGGACGTTGTAGTATATGTCTTCTTCGAAGTTACTAATCTCACCTTTCTCTAAATGACCGATAATTTCTTTTACTCCATCCTCAACACTACGAGTACAGGTCATTCCCAAAACCTTTTCCAGCTTTTCAAAACTGACGCGATAATTTCTTTTATCCTCTATTTCCTTCTTTACTTCGGCAGTGGCCAAAGGAATAGCCTGGCTCACAATATCGCCTACCTGCTCTATAGTTAAGTTATTGTTAATGCTACCGACATTAAATATTTTCCGATCAACTGTCTCCTCTGGAGCAAGAGCGGCCTTTACGAAAGCCTCCGCCACGTCCTGAACATGGACTAAGGGTCGCCACTGACCCCCACCAAAAATTGTAAAACTCCGCTTAAAAAAGGCTTTAGCCGTTAGAAAATTAACCACGAGATCAAACCTCATTCTCCTAGAATACCCAAATACAGTAGCCAAACGTAAAATTACCGGGGAAATTGTACCGGGCGAATTAAGCAGGGATTGTTCGGACATAATTCTGGTTTCCGCGTAAAGAGAAAGCGGGTTAGGTGTAGTCTCTTCATTCGCTACGAGGTCTTTTGTATCACCATAAACACTGCAAGACGACGCAAATACGATTCTTTTAACTTTATATTGGTCACAAACATCAATCATAGTTTTTGTGGCCAGATAATTAGTATTGATTGTTTCTTCCGGGTCAAGGTTACAGGCAGGATCTCCAACGATTGCCGCCAAGGCTATAACCGCATCCTTTCCTTTTGTGGCTCTCACAACAGCTTTTAAATCACATATATCACCGAGAACGAAATTGAAGCGATCCCGACCGATAAATTCTTCGAGCCCCTTATTACCGTAAGAAAGATTGTCCAAAACCGTGACATTGTGGCCTAATTCAAGAAGTTTTCTAGTTACGAAGAAACCCACGTAGCCGGCACCGCCGGTCACCAGAATGTTCATATATGGAGTTAGTATAACAAAGATGGCATTAGAGTAGTTTTTTGTCTAACCGGCGGATGGCCCTGATAACTGTTTCCACCTCTCTATCTGACAATCCCGGGTAAAGAGGCAACGTGGCTACCCTGGAAAATACGTCTTCTGTGATCGGTAAAGAAAGGTTTTTCGGGAGGAACTTCTTAAAAATCGGGTGGGTGTGCATTGGAATATAATAAACACTCGATGCCACACCCAAGTTTTCCAGTTCCTCCATAAAACGATTACGGTTAACTTTTTTATCTACTAATATAGGGAAAAAATTCCATACGTGTTCCTTCGGAAATATCGGGTAAGGGGATCGGACAATATTTAGGTGGGTTATCTCCTGATAGTATCTTTTGGCAATCTCTCTTCTCCGAGCGACAAAACTATCCACCTTGTGAAGTTGTGGCAGACCAATAGCGGCCTGCAGGTCGGTCATATAGTACTTAAGGCCGGGTTCCACAACTTTGAAAAACCAGCTCGTACGGGATTTGTGCCTTTTCCACGCCGAAGCATCCACTCCCAGCTTTGAAAGAAGCCTAACCTTGTTGGCAATCCTATCATTGTTGGTGGTGAGAGCTCCCCCCTCTCCCGTTGTCATATTTTTAGTAGCGTAAAAGCTAAAACAAGTATAATCGGCTATTGAACCAACTTTCCTTCCTCCAAACGATGCTCCAAAAGAAGTTGCAGCGTCCTGAATTATATGAATACCGGTCCCCTTTACTATCTTTTTTATCTCACCTATGGGAGAAGGCAGCCCGGCATAATCCACCGGAACAACGGCCTTAGTTTTTTTCGTAATCTTTTTAGCTATTTCAGCAACATTGACTGTTAACGTCCCGGGATTAACGTCAACAAATACTGGTTTGGCGCCAATATTGCAGAGAACGTTTCCGAGTGAAGTATAAGTCAAAGAGGGAGTAATCACCTCGTCGCCGCTTCCTATCCCCAACGCGATCAAGAGTAAATGGAGAGAGGCTGTACAGGAGGAAGTCGAGATCGCATTTCTCACCTCCAGATATTTGGTCAGCTCTTCTTCGAATTTAGCAACTTTAGGTCCGGCCGTAAGCCAACCGGATTCCAGACTATCCTTTACTCCGGCCAGTTCTTCTTTCCCGATAGTTGGTCTCGATACACGTATTATCTTCATGTTATAGTTTGGAAATCAAATAATTTTCCAGCGCTAAGTACTGCAACCCGGACTTCTCGAAAGCATTATAGGCCTCTTTTGGCCCGAGGACAATAGGATACCCGTGTAAATTGAAAGACGTATTTAAGACGCCTCCGATCCCCGTCAGGTTCTCAAATTCCTTAATTATTTTATAATACTTCGGGTTCCACGACTCCTCCACGATTTGTGGCCGGCAAGTAAAGTCATAGGGATGAAGAGCTGCCTTAAGATCCCCTCTACCCAATGGCGTTGTAGCAAAAGATAGCACCATATACGGCGCCTCGACATTCTTCGGGTTCACAAGGTAGTCTCCGGCCCGTTCTTTGAGAATAGAAGGAGCAAACGGCATCCAAAAATCCCTATCCTTCATTTGCTCGTTAATAATCATGACCACTTCGGGGTCAGAGGGGTTGGCTAAAATTGTTCTGTTCCCGAGGGCTCGGGCTCCCCACTCCATCCTCCCGGATAAACGTCCCACTATCTTCTTTTCGGATAGTAGCAAGGCAATTCGCTTCTCGATGTCCTCGAAGTATTCAACTTTATACTTATCTGCAACCGAGTTTTCGTCCAGGAAGTCTTTAACGGCTTGAAGAGAATAACTTGGGCCTAAGTATAAATCCTTAATTGGTTCAATTTCCGGATCCCTGTACGTTGACTTCAGAGACTCCACGTAAGACACGAAGCACGCGCCCAAAGGGCTGGACTCATCACTGCCGCTTGGCATGAAAAAAACTTTACCCACTTCTGGCAGTTCCGTAATTTTTTGGTTAAGTTTAACATTCATAAATACACCTCCCGTGCAGCAAAGTGTATCCACGCCGGTAACCTTAATGGCCTGGCGTACCCAAGCCAAAACAGTGTCTTCAAGGACTTTCTGAAAAACACCAGCTAGAACATCGAAGCGGACCTCACTCATTTCCTCACGTAAGTACTTGGGCATCTGCCTCATGTCAAACTTAGAGTGTATTTCCAGATTATCCTTTCCACCAAGTCGAAATAAGTCTTGCACTTTGATAAAAGCCTTATTAATTGAATATTCTTTGGCATAGGGAGCAAGACCCATGACTTTGTATTCGTGCTCGCCCACTTTCATTCCTAAATGCTTCGTAACGGCGGCGTACATAAGACCAAGAGAGTTATCTGCATGCGTCCGGGAAATCCTTTCGTAGCGTCCTTTGTTAAAGACATTTACCGTGGCACAAACACCATCTCCTTCTGCATCCAAAGTTAAAACCAAGGCTTTTTCTTTACTGAATTTTGAAGCGTAATACCCGGCAAAAGCATGGCTTTTGTGGTGATCGTGCGCGACCAGCTTATCCGACGGTATGTTCAAATAATCTGCAAGTAATTTTCTTTCTTTAGAAGATGTGTAGACCCCGACAGTACGGGAAAAAAGTTGATAAAACAACCGCCCTAAATTCCTTAGCCTGGGATTGTAAAAACTGACGAACCCGTAAGTATTTTTGACAAGTGGGATGCGGTAGTAAATGAAGTTAACTAGTTGGATGAAAAGACTTTTCTTATTTTCTTCTGACGCGTAAATCGGAGCTGTTGATCTAACCGGAACGACAACTGCGTCTAGATCCAAGCCCGTTAATTTATGCTTTTGTAAAATATAAGTAATTGAGTTCTTTGGGAGACCCGACTGGTTTTTGACATTCGTAAACCTCTCCTCACTCACACAGTCAGTAATTACACCATCGACTAATAAAGCGGCGGTGCTGGTATGTCCGTAATATACTCCTAAGATTTTCACGTAACCATCTTATTCTATGAGGGTTATCTAAAGCAATAATTATTACTGAAACTACTTTTTAGCGAGTTTTGAGGAAATTCGATACGCCATAACCCTAAGGTAAAGAATTATCGACGAACATGAATAAGCAATTAAGAAGCTCCAACAGACCAGGGGATGTAAAAACCAAGCAATGTCCCTTTTTCTAAGGTACCCTCGAATCGACAAGCTTAAAGGTTGAAGCAGAGTAATCGTGTATAACGAGAACAGAATTACGCTAATAACGTCTTTACGCTTGTGCGCATTAAAAACCAAATAGCGCCGATTAGCACGAAAGGGACTATGCTCGGTAAAGAACATCATTCTCTTGTAGGCGAGAGTAGATAGCTTGGCAGCGGTATCGTGGTATATTTCGTTCTTCACCATAGCCATTAGATCGTAGCCATCCGCCACTAGATCCGCCATAACATCAATATGGAAAAAGTTTTCCGGATCACAACGGGAAAGTAGCAGCGTCTTACGCCGCGCCATAAATCCGTTAGTTCCGACGGTTGGTAAGTTATCTCCGTTAAAACGAACTAAAATGTAGCCGGGGTGATCCTCGAGAATCGGAGAAACTTTCCATTTGTCATCCAACCAACTGACCTTTTCCGATTTCCCCAGATAAAGAGCCACAGGGTCGTTAGCCCCAATCAAAGCACAGTAGCGGTTAAAGAGCCCAAATCCAGGTTTTAAACCATAGCGCCAGGTCTGCGTAGCTACAACTTCACTATTTTCCACAAACGGCTGGACCATTTCCTTAAACCAAGATTTGTTAGGTAAAATATTGTCTTGGTCTATATAGGCGACAAGTTCATTCTTGGCCGCCATTAGACCTATTCCCCGACGTGGTTCCGGGTTAAAGGGGTCTCCGGAATTTGTATAACGGCAACCGTATTTTTCTGCTATAGTCTTGGTATTATCCTTGGAATTGCCGTCCACTACGAGAATTTCGATTTTATCTTGCGGGTAGTCTTGGTTTCTGATTGAGGCGAGGCATTCACCGAGAGTCCGAGCCCCATTGTAAGTCGGATTAATTACTGAAACACTTGGCCATTCTGAGATATCTTGAGTAGTCACTTCAAAGTGATTATAACATTTGGTGGTGGTATACAAAAGTGGTATACTTCCAGGAAAACATGACGATTAAATGGGGGCTAAACAGTGCCCTAGTTGTAAGTCACGTAGTTTACCGCCCGCTCGCTCCCTTCGATGCGATCGAAGGTCCTTATAGTTCTGTCTGCGAGGCTCTCACGGCTTCGGGACTGTCTGTAACTTCGCTCTTTCTCCCACTGAACGGTTATGAATCCCCAATCCTCTGGGGGCTGTGGAAAAAGGAAAATAGAGTGAAAATTCCGACTTTCCTGGGAAAGGTGAGTTTTATCAAATACTTACTGGATGTATTACTGATAACCGCTTTTACTTTCCACTATTGTTACTTGGAAGGGCAGCAACGGAAAGTTCTTATCGTTGGTGTGGACCCCCTATCTTGTCTGCCTTTAGCAATCCTGCGGAAACTAGCAAACTACCGTCTAATATTCTACAGTGTAGACTTCAACCAAAATAGGTTTAAAAACCGTATCCTCCAAAGTCTGTATCAGACTGCCGACCGCTTAAGCAGTCAACTCTCAGATCAAGTGTGGGTTGTTTGTGAAGCTCTTCAGGACTACAAGAAAGAAAAGTATTCTGTTAGTTCCCGCTACATTCCAAACTCAACCATTTTCGACCCCGTTATTTTTGATAAAGGAAAGCCTTTGAAAACCAGCCACAAGCTGGCCTGGAGCGGCGCCTTCTTAACGGCTAGAACTTATGACATGTTTTTTGACTTGTTGAAGGAAATTCTGTCGATCCGCCCCGACCTGGAATTTTACCTAGCGCCGACCCGAGAACACGATACTTTCGAGGGCTATGTAAAGCGGTACAACTTTGTAAACACGCGCGTCCTGCACCTGACGAGCCGCCGGCAGTGGCAGGAATTCGCAACCACGTGCGACGTCGGTATCGCTGTCTATGATGACTGGTTTGGATCGACGGAATATATTGAACCTCTTAAAATTTGGGACTACCTCCTTTGCGGCCTTCCCTTTATTATCTCCAGCGAACCCTCTCTCTCCGGAGCAATCAGAAAATCCGGCGTCGCTTACCTCCTGGCGCCTCACAATAAAATAGCGGATCAGAAATCCCTTAAATTTTTCCTTGACCCGAATAACTTAAAAAGCCGAGAACAAAGTTGCCTTGAACTGGCCCGAGAATATGACATTCAAAAGCAGATTAAACAAGCTCTCCAAAGTGTTGACTCCTAAATAAGCTTCTTTGACTTCAAAAAGTCGTTTATGCTCTCAGCCATAAAATCTATTTCCGCGTTACCCAGCTCCGGATAGACCCCTAAGAAGAACGTGTTGTGTAATACCCGGGTTGAATTTTCTAAATCTCCTACTTGGCGATAGTTGATCTTAGAGTAGGCGTGGTGTTTGGTAAGATTACCACTAAACAGGGGCCGGGTTTGTATCATTCTTTCTTCTAAAAAGACCGTGATCTCGCTCCGTTCAAAACAAGCCCTATCACGGATAGTTAATGGAAAAGAAAACCAGGATGGTTTCGCCTTAGGAAGCGACTTGGGTAGAATAAAATACTCCTCCCATTGTTTCGCATAACCTAGAAACCTGCTAAAGTTTTCCTCTCTTTTTTTAAAGAATTGTGGTAAACGCTTTGCTTGCTCTACTCCCATCGCTGCCTGAGCTTCCGTCGGTTTAAAATTAAAACCGATTTGGTTATACATGTATTTATGATCACTCAGCTTTCCGCCGATTCTGTAATTAAAACGCGCGTCACAGGCCCCAAGTGTCCTTTTTTCGTCACCCCGACACCAGCATGATCTCCCCCAGTCCCGAAGCGACCGTGTAATCCGTTCGAAGCGTAAATCACTGTAATTTACTGCTCCCCCTTCTCCGGTGGTCATATGATGAGCCGGATAGAATGATTGGGTGGAAAGAACGCCGAAGGAACCAGTTCGCTTTCCATCGTACTCGGAACCTAAGGCATCACAGTTATCTTCAATGAGCAGCAGCTTATGCGCCTTGCAAAATTCAACCAACTTATCCATCTCGTAAGGGTTTCCCAAAGTATGCGCCAGCATTACTGCACGACTCCTGGGCGAAACGGCTCTTTCCAGCTCTTCGACATCAACATTATATGTTTCTGGGTTTATGTCCAAAAAAACCGGCACAAGATTGTAAATAACGGCAGGGTTCACCGTCGTGGGAAAGGCGCAGGCCGAGGTCAATACTTCATCTCCCGGGCTTAAGTGATCGGGGAAAAAGTCTGACATAACCGAGGCAATCACCAGAAGATTGGCACTGGATCCGGAGTTAGTAAGAATTGATCCTCTGGCTCCAACATACTTGGCCAAAGCCGTCTCTAACTCTTCGGCCTTCGGACCTAAACCGAACCAACCGTCAATGAGAGTGGAAACACTGGCGTTAATCTCTTTATCATCAAAGACACCACCAGCATACTGAATTCTGGTCTTACCTGGGACAAAGATTTTATTTTTCTTCCGGAGATTAAAAATCTCCTCTATTTTTGCGGAGATCTCCCAACGTAATTTTTTCTCAATCTCGTCCATTAGGTCTAGTATAGGATACTTCAGGGGCGGAAACAATGCTAACCGAATACCAATATGGTAGAATACTTCGTTACTTGCCCAATGTTTGGTATGCTTAAAGGTTTAATTCCAACCGGTGGAAGGGGAACCCGCCTCAGACCTTTCACCTTTAGTACAAATAAACACCTTATACCTATAGCTAATAAGCCTTTAGTCTTCTATCCGATTGAAGCCCTGGCCAAGGCTGGTATTAAAGATATCGGCATTGTCACAAATGATACCCGCCCGGAAATAGAAAAGGTGCTTGGCACCGGTAAGCAGTGGGGAGTTAATTTTACCTATATAGACCAGCCTTATCCGGGCGGGCTCGCTCACGTGATTCAGGTTTCAGAAAAATTTTTAAAAGGATCGAGATTTGTTTTTCATCTGGGTGATAATCTTTTTACAGAGGGTATCGGGGAACCATTAGCGCGTTTCGTTAAAACAAAGGCCAATGCCCTCGCCCCGTATTTACACCACAAGGATAATCGTCGGCTGGGCGTACCTTACTTCAATACAAAAGGTAAACTGATGAAATATGTGGAGAAGCCTGCTAATCCACCGCACGATTTGGCTGTTCCTGGACTCTATTTCTTTGACCATAATGTTTTTAAGTGCTTTTCCGGGCGTGACAAAATAACCCCGTCAAAACGGGGCGAGCTGGAAATAGGTTCGGTTTATCAGTGGCTGATGGAACATGGCTATTATGTGGAAACCTACGAAATTGATGGTTGGTGGCGGGACCCTGGCCAACTTTGTGATATTACCGAAGCCAACCGATTAGTTATGGAACAAAAAGCAGAGTTCATAATACAGTCTCCGTTGATTAAGAAAAGTAAATTAATTGGTAAAGTCGGAGTTGGCAAAGGGTCAAAAATATATAATAGTGTCATCGAAGGCCCGGTTCTAATTGGCGACAACGTGGAAATAGCCAAATCCTACATTGGGCCTTACACCTCGATTTATCACAACTGTAAAATCAAAGAAGCCAAAATTGAAAACAGTGTAATTATGGAAGGAACAATAATCGAAAAAGTTAAAAGGAGAATAGATCAAAGCTTTATCGGTAAAGAAGTTACAATTACCGGAAAAAACAGAAACCACCGATTAATTATTTCTGATCTGTCCGAAGTACATCTATGAAATTATTAGTGACGGGTGGAGCCGGTTTCATTGGCTCAAATTTTATCCGCTACTGGCTGAAGAAGCACCCACAAGACAAAATTGTTAATCTCGACAAATTAACCTACGCCGGTCATCTCGCCTCGACTCGGGACTTTTGTGATAACCCCCACTATCAGTTTGTTAGAGGGGACATTTGTAAACCAGACCTGGTGGACCAGCTGATGAGCAAAACTAGTATCGTCGTCCACTTTGCCGCGGAGTCACACGTAGACCGCTCTATCGTAAATGCCAATAACTTTGTAAGAACAAACGTTCTGGGTACAAATGTTCTATTGCATTCGGCGCTAAAAAATCGGGTTATCCGATTCCACCATGTTTCTACCGATGAGGTCTTTGGAAGTCTAGAGCTTAGTAGTCCAAAAAAATTCAACGAAAAATCTCCCTATAACCCCACTAACCCTTACGCGGCCTCTAAGGCCGCTGCTGATCATCTTGTCAGAGCCTATTTCAAAACCCACGGACTGCCTATATCCATCACCAATTGCAGTAATAACTTCGGCCCTTACCAGGACCCCGAAAAGCTTCTACCAAGATTCATCACCAATGTTCAAACTGGAAAAAAAGTCCCCATCTACGGCGACGGAAGATACGTCCGTGATTGGCTTTACGTCGGGGATCACTGCCGAGCGGTCGAATATGTATTATTAAGGGGAAAGGTCGGCGAAACCTACTGCGTCGGCGGACAAAACAAACTTGTTAATAATCTGGAAGTTACCAAAAAAATACTTCGATTATTAGGTAAAGATAGCTCTTGGATAGAATACGTAACAGATCGTCCCGCCCACGACCGTCGTTACGCTGTGGACTGGTCTAAAATCAACCGGGAGCTGGGCTGGAAACCTCAACACAACCTCGACCGCTGGCTGGAGTACACCATCAACTGGTATGGCAAAAATAGAGGGTGGTGGGAACCGCTAAAACGGCGGGCGGAATCTATTTACCACTAGTAAAATCGTGTTTCCTCAAAACAATCTTCGTTTGGTTCTTCAAACAAATCTTCTCGTCAAATGACGAATAACAACAATAGACCTATTGTAATGCTTATAAGCGACACTGCGGAAAAAAACCTAAACCATGTTTCCGGCAGGTAACTTACTTCAATTTGATAATCACCGGTTTTTTCTAGGTACCAGGAATTCGCGTATCCGTTGGCTAAGAAGTGCTTATCTTCGCCGATAATCCCGGAGTTAGCAACGGAGGCTTGCCAATCCTCGGAAAAGTTCTCGCTAAAGACTAAATAAAACGGCGCCGTCGCATTCCTGACGGCAACAGAATATTTCGTCGCAGAGCGCTGAGCGATTTTTATCTCCGGACGGTTTAGTAGGGTTTTCCCACTCCTATTCTCCAAAACGAAGCCGCGGTAGAACTTTATCCGGAGCGCAACATTGTTAATTAAAGTTTCGCCGGAGTTGGTGTAAATATTGCCGGGGGCGTCCAAAAAGGCAAAAACAACACCCGCCTTTTTGGCTTTCGGGTTTAATTTATAGTCCACGCTATATTCCGACCAATCGGCGGAAGCAGTCATCGTCGGTTGGACGAGAAATGTAGAAGAACATGGATCTTCCCCCGATCCGCCGCTTTTAACCCAAACCGGTTGATCGATATCGCAATTATTTTCCCAGATAATTACCGCCGGCGGGGCGCCAGAATTTACCTTGTTAAAAAAGGACAACTCGTAGTAACCCCCGCCAATTTTATCAAGGGGAAAACTATAAAAAGCGTCAGTCAGGCCGCGTCCGAGACCAAGAGACTTTTCGCCGGCATAGGAGTCGCCGGAGAGCGGCGTGACAACGCCAGTCAAACTGCTTTTCCAAAGACCGCTCTCACTTCCCTCTTTAAGCAAATTCGGTAAACCGGAAGCGGATACCTTAAAAACATAGCTCCCCGGGTTCAAGTTGTAGCTACCGATGTAATCCAAATCCGGGCTGAAGCTTAACCCCTCAACCAGGGCTCCGGCAACAGTCTCGTTGGTCTGAATATTCCTGATATTAAAAACCGGTGAAGAGCCGCCCCCGACCGGAGAATCTGCCCTTTCTCCAAGCAACCGGTAAGTTCCGGAGGTACTAACCGGCAGATAATAGTGGTTGTCATCCCCATTTAGGGCAGCGGCTCCGAGCACGTCGGTCACGGGATAAACCGCGGTTTTAAAGTCACCGCCGGGAACAAATATGATCGGACCGGTTTCGAAAGTCTGTCCTTTCCGGGTAAATTTAACGGGGACGATAACGTTTTCGTGACATCCGTCGCCATTAACAGCAGTGTTTCCCGAAGGCTGGGAAAATATTACCGGAACGGAACCGGGGGCGGCAAAATCGGGAAAGTAGTTCAAAGCCTGAGCATTTCCACCGAGGCAATCGATCTCATTTGGAACATAAATCCTATCCCACCGCTGCTCTTTATTTAAGCTATACACATCCAATAACCCGAAACTATTTTCCAAAGCGATATCTTTTTGCGCTTCCAAAACACGCCGGAGGTATTCAGGAGAGTAGCGTTCCGGTTGGGAGTTAATTCTCCGCAGATCAACATCATTGCGTTGAAGTATCCGGCTGACATTAAGAAGACTCAGTAGCCCGGAGATATTATCCGGACTGCGGCTAAAGCCGTGAAGCCTGTTGTAGACCAACGCCGAGACGCGGTCGGACAGCGCCGTCACCGGGTAAGCTCCGTTATTCCTTTCAATCCAGGGAGCACTGAGAAAGAAGGGCGTAATGTCTGTTGAATCATAACCCCAAGCATAAGGTATGCCGGAGTGAAGGTAGTCGGGATTTTCCGGTAAAACTAAAACCCGACCTTCCCGTTCTTTTCCGGCAAACCACTTGGACATTTCGAACCAGTACGGCTGAATTTTCGTTCTTGAGGAACCCAGAACCCCACGCGTCCCCGGGTAGTGGTCGCCGTTTAAAAGCGGCCAGGCAACAGTGAGCACCAAGGCAGTGGCGGCAACCCCCAGGATATTCAGTAACAACCGCGATTTAAGGCGGTTTTCCAAATAAGAAAACAGACTTCCTAAAAGAATCGCGTATGAAAAAGCCGTCAAAGCAGTGAACTTCGCAAACGGCTCCCGGTAAATCCAAAAAAATGGAACGACTCTGTGGATTAAGGCGTTTAACCGACCGAAAATATCGCCCGCCTGGCCATGAGAAAATACAATTCCAACCAGGGCCAGAAGGGCGAAGAAAGTCACTGCAGATTTTCCTTTTTTAACGCGAAAAACAAATCCGAGTACGCACAGTGACGGAACTAAGAAAGTGAGAGTGGCCAAAACCGGATTTAAATAACTCTTCGCGAAAGGAAAATAAGGGAAACCCATATGACCGGCAAAGAATGCCCAGGAGCCTAAAAGCCGCACCAGGTCAATGAACTTTGAGGTCGCCCCGACTGTTGCGGCGGCAGTAATACCCTGAATCGTTCCGGCCTGGCTCAGCAGGGAGGTTAAAAACGGATAGAGCCACCAGGCATTGAAGAGCAGATAGAGAATAATAAATTCGAAATTGAACTTCCAGGAAAAAGGGTATTGCCGCCGGAAAAAAAGCGAATACACAAAGAAAAAAGCCAGTAAAAGAAAAGGAATGGAATAGATCGGTGGGTTTCCCGCAGCGGAAGCCATAAACACCGTCGCCAAAGACAAAAAGAAAGCAAACTTAAATGAATCCTTTCCCTTAATGCCTTTCATATAAATCAGTAAAAGCAGCGGCATCATCATATAAGCCAAAAGATTTGTCGTGACAAACCCGTTGATCATTATGTAAAGATTAAAAAGGTAAAGGACCGAAGGAAGAAAATTACGCCAACTTCCCCTCTTATTCTCAAAAATCTCTTTGGTCAGAAAATACATGGAAACGGCCCCGAGGAGGAAGACGGACACGAACCACATTTTTTCAATGGTGCTGAGGGATAAGGAAAAAAACTTAAATAATGCCCAAAAACCGACCCAAGGGATTATATGGAATGAGAGGCTGTTTATCTGGCCGCCGGAAATGTTTTCCAACCAGGAACTGCTCAACTGACGAAGGGTATTTAGAGGATTAAGTGGAAGCCAGAAATCGCCGTTAGTAATAAGGGTATCCCACGGCCTAAACCAAAGCAGGGGGATAAAAGCCAGCAACACCGCCGCCAGGAAAAAGCTGTTGGCGGATATTTTATTTTTTACTGTCACAAAGCTATTATGGAAGATATATAATTAAAAGCAAGAAAATCTATGAAGCTAACCGGGAAACAAAAATTAGCCGTTGAATCGATAAAAAACCTTGGGCCGGAGGATATAGCCCAAAAACTCAATTTGCCCGCGCCGGAGGTTCGCCACTACCTCGAAAGCCGGGGACACAGCACGATTGAGACTAAAAAGGATAGTTCGGGAATAATAGACGAACTATATAATTTCTGGCGCGGCCGGCGGCTAAAAATCTTACTGATAATAGGCCTCGGATTACTGGTCTATTCCTCAGCTCTTCCCAACGGATTTGTTTCGGATGATTTGCCCCTGCTGAAAAGCCCCAACCTGCAAAATCCCTTAAACCAGATAATTAACGAACCGGTCAGCGCCTTCCTTAATTCCCTGACCTATACCCTAAATTATTATCTGCACGGAACCAACCCCTTGGGTTACCACTTAGTTAACATTTTGTTCCATATTACCTTTACCCTTACGGCTTACTTTTTTCTAAGTCTCTTAACTAAAGAAAGGGTCGCCTTTTTCGCCAGTCTGCTCTTTCTGGTAGTGCCCCTGCACGCTGAACCGGTTATTTGGGTTTCCGGGCGGCACTATATTCTTTACGCCATCTTTGTTCTCCTATCTTTAATTTTGCATCTTTTCGCCGCTAAACCTGAGGCGCCGGCACGATACCGGTCGTGGTCCGTCATTTTTTTCGTTTTCGCCGTCTACTCCTTTCCGGAACAGGCCCTTGTCCTGCCTTTCCTTCTAATTTTAATTGACTTCTATCAGGGCAGGTTACGGCAAGGAGTCAAGAGTTACTGGCCTTATATTCTGTTAGCAGGTATCTTTACCCTGCTCTCATTAAGCCGGGTGGCCTTAAGAATCCAGGACGTCCGCGGGAGTAATATCCCGCTTTCGAGTCCACAAATTAATTTCATCCAGGCGGATATTGTCGCCCTTTCCACCTATCTGCAGCTATTTTTAGTACCCCTCGGTTTAACTTTTTATCACGAAGCTATTCCGACCGGGTCCCTCGATATTGCAATCAGAACGTTGGTCATAATTATCTTTTTTTTCGTGCCCTTGGTCTTTATTAAAAAGAACCGGTTTTTTATCTTGTCCGTGGGCATATTTCTAGTTGCCCTTTTACCAACAATTACCCCCTTTCGGGTTTCCTGGATCGTGGCCGAGCGTTACGCTTATCTTTCCGCCCTCGGTCCGGCAATGCTCGTTGCTTATGTTATTGACTTGGCCATTAAAAAACTTCAACCGAACCGGCTGGTAAAATATATCTTCGCCGCCATAATTTTGGCTTACTCAGCAATTACTTTTTTTCGGGGTTTTGACTGGAAGGACGAGGACAGCCTTTGGCTGGCGACAATTAAAACTTCGCCGACGAGCTCAAAAGCTTTAAACAACATCGGCGATTATTACGGCCGCCATGGCGACCCGCAAAAGTCCTTCGAATCTTTCGTGAAAGCTACTCAGATCAATCCCGCCTATTCCGACGCTTGGCATAACGCCGGCAACGTTCTGCTCCAAAACGGGCGGCCGGACGACTCGATTCCGTATTTCGAAAAGTCGTTGCAGTTTAATCCCAGTCTGGTTGAGGCCTATACGAAACTGGCGTGGATCTACCACGAAAAAGGCGACCAGGAAAAGGCGGGACTGATGATAAAAGAGGCTTTGCGGATCAGGCCGAACGACCCGAACACATATAATCTTCTGGCCTCAATCGAATACGAAAATCATAACGTGGAAGCCGCTATTGAAGCGATCAGAAAAGGGTTATCGACGGATCCGGGAAACACTCAGCTGCAGAAGAATCTCCAACTCTTAGAGAGTCTTCGTTGATTTAACCTGATCTTTATTGAAATCCAAAAGATGGCCCACGAGTTTGACTCCGGCCAGGACTAGGAATTTAATATCGTCGAACGAGCGGATTTCTAAAACTTTCCGGACAATATATTGCGGGCTCAGAAAAGATTTATAAAGTTCCTGGGTCAGGGTCATAATTCGCTCCTTCGTCAGCTCTGATTTCATCACCGGCTCACGCATATCGTAGTGGGCGTAATCCTCCGTTAATAACCAGCCTTTCTCCCGGCACTCTTTCCAAAGCGGAGCCCCCGGATAAGGGATGACTACGGTTGCCTGTAGGGTATCGACGTAGCCTTTTTTAAATAGGTGGGCGGCCAGATCAATCGTCCGTTTCGCGTCTTCAAAGGTCTCCCACGGATAACCCATCATCACCGTTAAGTGCGGATCGAGTCCGGCTTTCTTCGCCATCCGGACACCCTCTTCAATCTGCTCCACCTGTAAACCCTTATCCAGTTTATCCAGCGTTTTTTGGTTGCCAGATTCCATTCCGTAAAGAATAAACCGGAAGTTAGCTTTCCCCATCAGATCGTAAGTTTCCTGGTCGCGGATGGCGTTGAGGCGCATATTACAGCCGTAAACGACCCGTTTGTTGTAACCGCGTTCAATCAGCCCGGTACAGAATTCCTTCAACCAGGGCCCGATTCTTAGCGTCCCGGCATCGTCGAAAATTTCCTTCACCGGATAGTGGTCTAGTACATAGCCAATTTCGTCTAAAAGGCGCTTTGGCGAAAAAGAACGGTAGGTACCGAGGGGATTAATCGTATGATCCCAAACGCAGAAGGTGCACCGCCCCCACCAGCAGTCACGGCCGGAATACATATAGGTCCCGGGGAAATATTTATAGTTGCCGTTGGCGTAAGCGTAAAGCTCCCACTTGGTTAGATCCCGGTCAACGAAAGGCAAGTCATCGAGATTGTGCTTCAGGGAAATCGGGCCGGTGACGCGCAATTTATTGCCCGCCGGGGAGGTTTTAAGTTCGAGGGTTTCCTGGTTTTTTATCCGAGAGTTGCCGTCGCGAAACCAAATCCCGCCTTCAAGCGCAGTTCCTTTTGTTAGGTGGTCAATCAAATTAAGAATTAAAAAATCGTAGTCTCCGCCGGTCAGGATAAAATCAACCGGAGATTTATCGAACGTTTCCGTAGGGTCCCAGGTCAAGTGATCCCCGACCCAAACGAGAAGCATCTCCGGAAATTTAGACTTCAGGTCGGTAATCGTCTCCCAATGGTGGTGGAGAACCGGGGCTTTGGTTTCGACGAGTAAAACATCCGGACGTTCTTTCTCGAGTTGCGAGAGATACTGTTCATAAGTCAGCTTCTCGGCAATCCCATCCATCCAAACGACTTCATACCCGTGGGCTTTCAGATTCGACGCGGCGTACGCTGGAACCATCGGGTAGATAAAGGTCGGGGCGTGGAAGATCTGGTACTGACGGTTTTGCGACAGTAACGGCACCCCGCTGTAGCGGAGTTTCATTGGTGGGTATCCGACAGCAATTTTCATACGTTTCCTAGTATAACACGGAATGGAAACGTCATTGCGAGGAGTCCGCGACGCGGCAATCACCTCGTCCGGCCACGTCATTGTGACCCTGAGTAAGATCGAAGGGGAAGCAATCTCTTTGACTTTTCAATTCCCCTTGGGTTTGATACACTTACTCAGATGAGGAAAATACTAACTACCGCCTTATTCGTATCTCTCCTGTTCCTCGCCAACTTGGGAGTAAGCCATGCCCAGGGACAGCTGCTGAACGCCTCCCCCGGAGTTCTTCCCGATAGTCCCTTTTATTTAATCGAACGCCTAAAGCAAAAAATAGTCTTGACTCTCACCTTTGACCAGAAAGCCAAGGCGGAAAAACTTTTTAATTACGCCGAAGAAAGATTGGCTGAGGCGGAAGCAATGCTGACAAAGCAAAATCCTAAACTGGCTGAAGAAACTCTAGGCCGTTATGTCAGTTTCCTCCTCCGGGGCCAGGACGCTTTACAAAAAGCCGAAGCAGCAGGAGCGCGGGTCGCAGCACTGAAGGAGCTCCAAACGGAAGCCTCCATCCGGCAACAGGTCGTATTGCAAAATATCTTTGAAAGAATTCCGGAGGAAGGCAAGGCCGGGGTACTTAAAGCAATGGACGCCTCCCGGACCGTTTTCCTGCTCGCCAGCCAGACTTTACCGGAAGTTAAATCGGAAGTGATTATCCAAAACTCGGAGAGACGGTTGCCGGGTTTCGAAAACTTTTTGCCCCAAAACTTCCTCGCCGATCTCCTCAAACTCGTTGGTAGATAAGTCCGTAGATAAGTCCTCTGTTTGATGTCACATCTTAATGTCACCTTTTAATGTACGATCGTACATATATTGTTGACATTTTCGGGTGGCCATTCTAGGGTCACAATTTCTAAATAGACTATTGCTGTTCGATCGAACACCAAAAGTCTACAAGAGATTTTGGAGGCTTAGGAAGGGTTTAGTGAGTACGGTTGAAGTTGATGATGGTTTTCAAAAAGTGTTATGGAATTTAACTGCCCATCC
>JBBTUG010000027.1:0-6000 GCA_038063895.1 Patescibacteria group bacterium
AGCAGTGGTTTTGAGGTAATGTCTGAAGATAATTGGGGGTTTGGGGCGTGACTGTATTCTAAACTGGCGATTTTACCAACACTTAAGTTTACTTAAGCCAGGAGGCTTATGCGCTGTCTTATTATCCGGTCAACACAGTTCATCCCCGAGGCGAAAGAATTAGCTTTGGGCTCTTTGGGAAATTTAATTACCGACTGGATTGAAATCCCTCCGGCTACCGGCGTCGTCGAAAAGTATCTGCGCCAGGCGGACTTTGTCTTCGTCGGCGGGACGGCGGGGATCTCCTTAAGGGAGATTGGGGATCTGGTAGAGAACTCTCGCCTGCCGGTGATCATCGTCACTAGCGCGGATGAGTTCTTGCTGAAAGTTGTTCGGGATCACAATAATGTGGTCTTGGTCCCGTCACTGACCGTCGTCAATTCGGAAAGTAACAGACTGTCGGAACGGATCAGGAGCGCGTATTACTCCGCCGGCCGTATGACTACCCCCTACGCGATCGCGTTTGAGGATAATCCTACCGCCCAAGCTTTGTTACCGGCACGGAACTTAGTCGGCCCCATTAAACTGTGGTTCGAAATGGGTTGGCGAATTGGACGGTTAATTGTTTGGGGAAATCTCGTCCTTGAGATTACCCAAGACTTTATCGTTCCCTGCGGCGATTGCGGCAGTTACAACCACCGGGTTCTCGTTTGCCGCCCAAGTAACGAAGCTGCTCTTCCCCGGGGACAAAAAAATCCCCACCTCATTGAAGTCTTTGAGGAAAAGTGGGAACTTTAGAGTTTATTACTGCACCTTCCAGGTAGTTCGGAATACATCTGGAAGGTGTATTTTTTGGCTTCCCGAACTTGACAGACCTCTCCCAAAATGATAAAAAATAATTACAGAGTTTTATTCGCATAGGCGGATAAGATATCTGCCCTGGAGTGTACGTTTATACTTGGTCTTAGAAGATCCTCAACCCTGTCCAACGGGACTCCTATATACGTCGGTCTGTGGACCGTCGTTGCTGAGACCCACTTATTCTGGCAGAGGTCTTCCAACTAAGTTTCCGGCATCTTCGGGGAGTCATTATCCTAAAACTCAAGTTTGTTCTTGAGTTTTTTTATTGCCCTAGAATTATTCGTTAACTAACTCATCGGTTGCTGAACTCTTTGAAATTCCCTAGAATGATGTAACGTATTTGCCGGAGTAGCTCAATGGTAGAGCGGCTGTTTTGTAAACAGCGGGTTGGGGGTTCGATTCCTCTCTCCGGCTCCAGAAAACCAGTAGTTATCGAGTGATCGTTAAGTTATCATAGTTACTAGGCTGAGGTACCAAAGTGGCTAAATGGAACGGTCTGTAAAACCGTTGCTCGAAAGGGCTACGGAGGTTCGAATCCTCCCCTCAGCACCATTGGGATTCGAATAGCGCAGGAGCGACTGGCGACGAGCTGGGGTCGAGCGGCTCACCAGTAGGTGAGAACGCGTGACCGAATCCTCCCCTCAGCACCACCACGCTAATAATCCAAAAAGAAAGCTCCTAAAGACAGTCGGGAAAACCCAACTTATCTTAGGAGCCTAAATTTCAAACACTTCTTCGTCGCGACTGACGGCGAAATTGTGACGAACGCCATCGAGTCGAGCCTGCCGAGCCCAGTCTAACTAAAGGCAGGGGTGCCCTCGGAACGACTTTACTTTGCTGCCGCTTTTCTGCCCACTCCGGAATCTCTGCGAGAAGTCCGAAGATGAGACCGATGACAGCAGACACCGCCCCTCCAATTAGCAACCAAACCGCCGCAAATGAATCGACTGCGCCAGCGAGAAAACCAAATACCAGCGCCCAAAATCCAACGAAGCACAATAGGCTTCCCAAAGAACGAAAAATACTAGTCACCCGAGCCTCCTCTCGTATACTCCCGGTGGGAAGATATTTATTTAACCCAATGACCAAAATCAAAAACCGACTGCCAGGAACGCCGCTTTTCGGTCCCTACCGGAGCCGGTTTCGGCAGGGTTGAAAGGCAGTAGATTTTGACTGCCTCGGCCAACGCAGCAATCTGCGGAGAAGCCATCAGATCCATTTCCCCACGGTAACTTTCGGTCGGAAGATCCGTCATCGCCGTCTTGTAGAAACGCCGGCCCAACAACAAGCCGGTTTCCCAAGAAAGGCGACCGCGCACACTGCCAGGAGTCGTTGCCCAGTAATCATTCGTTTCCCCCTTCGGTCGTTTAACATCAACGTGGACCCGGTTCGGAGGATACATCTCAATTGTGACCACGTCCAACCACTGGTCCGCCGCATGCCTGGCCTTAAAAACAATCTGGTGGTACACCGGATCCCAAACCGGCTCGCTTTCCCAGCCGATCGTCCTAAAGGTGTGCTGGAAAAGACTCAGCATCAGCGAGTCCACCACCCGATCACGGTTTTTCCCAAGCTGCGCGAGAAGATCGTTCTCTTTTGCATCTACGACCCTGAGTCCGGGCGAGGAACTAACCCAGTCAATGAGGAACTGGGTCCCGCACGAACTGCATTTTAAAGAGTCGCTGCTAATCGCGGCGCCGCATTGGGTACAGTTTAAAGCCTTTAAGACGATAGCCATTCCGCCCTCCTTTTCCGCTAAACAGCGGTCGTGATCTTAATAACTAAAGTCGCAGATAATTCTAGGCAGTTACCTAGGAAAAGTCAAACTATGGGGTCGAGGGAGTAAAAAGGGACTAAATACGCCCTATTCCCTTTCCACCGAAATCGTGCACTCGGTCAGTAACGCCGCAATCGCACCGACCGCCGCCAACATCGGAGCTAGTACCGCGCCGACTACGCCAAGGGTTAAAGGAAAACGGACCAAAACCTTCCCCTCCGGATTTTTTATCGCGATGGAGCGGACATTACCCTCGTTCACCAGTTCTTTAAATTTTTTCAACAGGTCTTCGCCTTTGACCTTAAAAACTTCTTCCGTCATCTTAAATTCTAATTATCACCTCCCCCGAACATAATAATTAAATATACAACGGATAAAGCCTATTTGCATCCGGGAGGCAAAAAAGATATTATAAGTTACGTTTTTGAATTGACGCTTGGAAAGAGAGGAGGACTTAAGATGAGTATCTTAAAGAACGCTAAATCGGTGTTGCGGAAAGCAACCACGGTCAAAGTTATCGGTGAGGTACGCCGGGACCCGAGTTACGCAGCACCGGATGCGGAGGACCAGGCTTTTATTTTCTTCCTGGTTCCCACGGGAAATAACAAGACTGATTTACTGGTAATCTTGCAGGCGCTGGGTTTTCCGGACACTCCCAGTACAACTTTTTCTTACTGCTCCCGGAATCCGTGGGTTGGGTATAAGTTTACGGAGCACATCGGAATGGTCAGCCGGCCAGCCGTCAGCATAATTTACTTTCCGGTTGATGATCAGGTTCCCACCATCGATGGACTCACCGCAGCCGGAGTGGACATCCCGATTTTGCGGCACATCACCGTCAGACTTTACAGCGACGAAGCCCCGGCTAATGAAGATCTGGCAGCGATGAAACGGATCTTCCACCAAGACCAAAAGACCTAATTATTCTATCCGCCAAGCCTAAAACTTTGGCGGATATTTTTATCCCTTTGCGGATTGATTGCCCGTCCGCTAGAATGAGCGCATGTTGCCGGTTGTCATAGCTCTCATTCTCGCCAGTTTTATTTTGGATTTCGCCATCCCCTACTCTTACTATCTTTATATCACCCACTATAAACGAAACAGTTTCGACCCCCACCGTGCCATCAATCGTTATTTATCGGGGATGATCGGGGACGCCGTTTGCGCGCCGGCGATTAACACCCTTTTGTTTTTAACTTATTACCAATTGCCGATTGCAGTGGAAAGCAGACTAATCCTTTTCTCCTTCGTCGCCGGGGTTGTCGTCACGGCCAGTCTTCACCTCGCCCAGGCCAAAATGGCGATGACAAATTGGAGTATGCCACAGCCGTGGAAGTGGACGTTTCCGGGGAAATACCATATGTTTTCCGCGACCGTGCAGTTCGCTTTTCTCGCCTTCAGCATTTTCCAGATAATCAGTAATCTCGAAGCGATCCTCGCCAGCCCACAACGCCTTCTTTACCTCGCCGCCACACTGTTTTTCACACTCATTTTTAACATCAGTTTCACCCGCGACACCTTTTTATCGAAAACCGAACCCGCCGAAGAGCCCTCCTAACCCTAGAGCCTACAACTATAATTTTTTCATTAAAAAACCGTCGTTCGTATTGAATTTATAGATAATTTTATCTATAAACTTCTCACGATCGACGAGTTATTTGTGAAAGTAAAATGGCGTTGGTAAAGGGTATTTTAAAGGCCTCGCGGGTAAACTATAATGTTATTTTCTCCGGATGTTTTCTTAAACCAACCAGCTTTTCGCTGATTTGCTTAAGAAAAGTCATGAGTGGGTTTTTGGCCCTCTCACGACTTTTTCTTTTTACTATTCTCTTCCGTGGTTAGAATCTAACGAAACCACGGTCGGTGACGGATCATGATATCTGCACCTTGTGCACTCGTTCCGTAGCGGATGTAGACGTAACCATCGTCTCGCATCTCCGCGCCGCGGAATTCATACACCGTCGACGTCACGAAGAAATCGTCGACGAACAAAGTGCCGTCGGATTTGAACTCTCGCAGACTGAAAACACTCGCCATTTTGTTTTCATCCACACGCACCGTTAGGAACAATCCGAACCCACCTGCGTTCGCAACCCAAATAAATGGGCCATCGCCGGTCGGGGCTGGTGTCGGCGTGGCGGTTGGCTCCGATTCCAGATGCTTTATCGGAAACCAGTCATCCAACACGAACAATTCGCTCCGGACCGCGGAGCCGTTCCAGTAATCGAGTTCAACCGCCGGGGCGCCGTTGGCATCAGTAGTCATATAAACCACTGCGCCACTTATGATCAACCCGTTGGAAGGAAGCGCCTGGATGTGATAAATCCCGCTTCCTGGTTCCAACTCGCGACGGGCGGTAGCGTACCACTCGCCGTATCTCCCACGCACCTCGATAAGGACACCGTTGGCATCGGGGCGTGGGTCGTACATGACGCCTATAAATTCCGTCGCAACCTGCGTTGGTGTTGCAGTTGGCGTTGCAGTTGGCGCGGGCGAGGGGTTCAGCGCGTTGAGAATTTCAACGCAATCCCCCGCTAAAGAGCCGGTGATTTTTTCAGTGGCGTTCTTCACCACCGTGTACCGGCATCCACCCTTACCGACCTCGAAATCAATCAAGTCGGATGGCTCGGGCGTAACGACCGCGGGCTGACGTAGGAAGTACGCTTGAACTTCAGCCGGCAATTGACCCCAAATCATCTTGATCGGCTGATCCAGTCCTGGACCCGGGGTAGGGGTCGACTGTCCCACTGCAACTGCCCACTTTGTCGGCGTGGGCGTGGTTGTAGGTGTCGCCTCAGAACAGGCCACCAAGCTCAATCCACCAACAACCATCCCGATCAACGCAATCACCAAAAGCCCACCTCGAACAACATTTCCGTTCATTTTTCCCCTCCTTAAGGGTCGTACAGATTTTGTCGTGCGATTCTTGACCATGCCACAACTTTAAGCATGACCAGAGGTTCATATCCTCCCTTAAACCAACCAGCTCTTAACTGATTTGCTTAAGGGAAGCTGTGAGATATGGTTGCAGATACGCACCCACACCTCTCAGCTTTCTCTTTCACTTCCCGAACCGCCCACTGACTAGATACCGCAACAAACTGTAGTCAGCGATCACGATGAGATCGAATCCGACGTACAGCCCCATGATTTCGACTAGATCGTGAGGGTGTAGAACAACGCCCACGTAGACCACGAACGCGATCGGTGCAACGATCCCACCAATCAACGTGATCCAGTAGGTAGCGAATCCGGCCCACCACCCACAGTCGTGGTACACCAGCCAGAGCTCATACAATGACTCCGCGGCACCGAACGAAATCACTCCCAGCACGACGGCGAATACGATAAAAATTCCCACCGTGAAAATTGCCTACTGGATC
>JBBTUG010000028.1:0-1089 GCA_038063895.1 Patescibacteria group bacterium
ATTTGTGGAGAAGATTCGTGGCGTTATTTCCTATTTCAACTTAAGAAGAATCTCCTCAACCGCCTTTGTACTTAATCCTTCGATGCCTTTCAAATCGTCCTTGGAGAGGCGTTTCAACTCGCCAACTGTCTTAATCCCGGCCTTGGTCAGGGCACTTGTGGAAGAGGCAGACAACTTTAATGATTCTATCTCTTTGTCCGACGCCTTGTCCGATTTTGCCGGACCAACTTTAACGGCGGGTTTTTTCGGATCCTGAGGACTTACAACCGCACTCTCCTTCGCCCACTCTTTATACCCGTGACCGACTGCCTCGGCGATTGTTTTCACCGTTAATTCAATAGCCAAACTGGCATCGTCATTGCCGGGAATCGGGTAGTCGATTTGGGTCGGGTCATTGTTCGAATCAACCAGCGCCACGATGGGGATATTTTTCCGGCGTGCCTCAGCGACCGCCGTTTTTTCCCGGCGGATGTCAACGATAAAGAGCGCGTCAGGCCGGGCAGTCAGCCCCCGCAGTCCCCCGACGGAAGTTTCGAGTTTATTTTGCTCTCTTTCCAAAAGCAGGCGCTCTTTTTTTGTGTACTTCTCGAACTTATTACTCTTAAACCCTTCTTCCAAAAAGCGGAGCCGCTCGATTTTGTGTTTAATGGACTCGAAGTTGGTCATCGTTCCGCCCAGCCATCGGCTGTTAACGAACATCGCCCCAACCCGGAGCGCTTCTTCTTTAATAGCACTCTGGGCCTGGCGTTTTGTTCCGACGAAGATTATCTTGCCGCCGGCTTTGGCGACACCCTCAAGAAAAATGCAGGCCTCCGCGAGCAATTCTCTGGTTTTCCCTAAATCGAAAATGTGGGCGCGGTTTTTCAGCCCAAAGATATAGGGCGCCACTTTCGGGTGCCAGCGGCGCTTTTGGTGGCCGAAATGCAGGCCGGATTCCAAAAGGGTTTCGAGCGACGGGACTTTATATTTCTCGGTCATACAATTGCCAATCTTAACATGGACTTCTATCGGCCGCAAGAGGTAAAAAGGGTTTAAAGACACTCCGTCATTCTGGGGAGGACTCAGAGCGAAGCGTGGAGGACGACTCCA
>JBBTUG010000029.1:0-10126 GCA_038063895.1 Patescibacteria group bacterium
TGTACCGGAGCGCCAAAAAATAATATTCCCGCCGGCCTGAGTTGTATGAATGGCCTCAGCTATAAAACTAAGCCTTGGGAGGAGTTTGCCTGCCGCTTCTCCGAAGGCCACTATCCCTGCTCTTTTACGATTAACCCAAATTTCCCCGGCGCAATTTCCCAGTACTACCAGTGTGTCACCCAAAGTTCGTGTAGTTTGTTTTAGTACAACCTTTACTCAGTCGCCCACAAAAGAACAGTTACTGAAACCGACTTTCCAGCAGTCTTATCAACAGCGGTACCTTCAAAAGCCAAAACGGGAAGGAGCTGTTTCTGACCGAGCGAGGGGAAAAAATAGCCCAGGCGGACGCGCGTCGGATTAATCTCAGTCAGCAAAGGGGTCGCCACCCCTAAACCATTAACTGCCACTACTTTGCCCTTTCCCTCACTTAATTCCGTCATCGCGGTCTGATAACTTTTCAACGGAGTTGTCCGGCGGCTGTTCAAAGCAAAGTTCCAAAGGTAGTGGCGCAGGGTAAGCATTTGGCCTGAACGGTCTAAAACCAGACTCGTCGGATAAAGCTCACCGTCATCAGTTAAGAGCGGCAAACCACTGGACGTCGGCGTAAAGTTAAAAACGACCCGGTCAGCGTAAGCCAGAGAGTTCACAATAGCTACCTCAGCCTCGCCACCGTTTTTAAACTGCGTTCCCAGTAAGGCAAAACTCCCGTCCGTATCTAATCCTGACTCCTTTAAGTAAAACCGCGCTCGAGCAGTCAACTGCTCTAAGTTAAGCGAGCCCTTTTCCAGCAACCCGATGGTCACTAAAGAAATATAGTTGTCGCGGGTATCGAAGCGGAAGATTTTCCGTACACCTATCCACCGCCAAACCCCCAAGCCTTCGTCAACCGGCTCCCCCGAAAAACCGAACTTCTGCGCCCAATAGGACGGCGCGATTGTCGCCGAAGCACTGGTGATTTCCCAAATATCAACCATCTTCGGCAGCTGCGCCCAACCCTCCGGGGTTATTGCCGTCGTTTCCACGACAGGCGGGGTCTCACTCGAGGGCTGCTGCACCTTAATTTCCGGCGGAATCACTTGCGTTAACAATTCAGGTTTGGTCTCCGGGCCTTCCTTCTCCTGTGGTGTGCTCGGGAAGAGTTGCGAAAACAGCAACCACCCGCCTAAAAGGAAGATAATACCAAAGCCTAGCCAAAATATTTTATGTTCTTTTATTTTTTCCCACATATTATTCTCACCAATAACCACTCACAATTAACCGATTACCTGATTATCTAACTCTCTCAGCACCCTCCCGCCTGTACTGTAGCATCCCTATCGGGGCGGGTAGGCGTAAATTCCAACGGATCTTTGTTATCAAACCCGCTCACTCCAGAGCCATAGTGCAAAACCTTAACTTGATAATGAAGACTAGTATCCCAACTCAAAGGCAGGGGTCCGAAGTATGTTTCAGCCACTTCCTGGTTAAGATTTACCCTGGTACCAACTTCTAAACCGTATTTTGTCAGACCGCCGGAAACGGGCCTAACCGAAGCCTCAGTTAAATAAGCGTAAACAATTTCGAAGGATCCGTCCAAACCCTTAATCTTCATCACTCCGCCCAACTTCAGATCAAACCACAATTGAGAAACGACGCCGTTGAGAGTTGAACGGATTTTTTGCGACTGCCTCATAAAAGTAAATTCATCTGGCAACCCGACGATTTGGATGCCGGAACACTCCGACTCAGAAGGACAAAGCGGATATTTATCTAGAAAGAGTACCCGTAATGTCCCGGTCGCCGGCCAACCGCAGGGCGGCGCCCAAGCCGGATTTCCGATCAGGAGTAGACCGACGTCAGAAAAGGTTATCGTCTCGCCCTCAATCACCGCGGTTCCGATAGCCTCGTTCGTCTCCACCCTCTCACTGTTAGCCCGGATCTTCACAGCGAAGCGGCCAATCTCCAACTCCTGGCCGGGGTTAAGGTCGATTGTACTGCCATCCAAAGGAAAGGTCTTTACTAACTTTGCGTCCGTCACCTTAATCGCGGTAGCTTTCTTGTCTGCTGTGTTCCGGACCCGGAAAAAATACTCCACCGTATGCTCAAGATTATCGACAGGCAGGCGGTTCGTCCCAATAAAACTAGTCGCGGGATCCCCGGGAACCACCTTCGCGATCTTATCTAGAACCACCTGCGTATGGGTTACTTCACTCCTAGCCGGATTCCAAAATAGCGCCGGGACGTAGATGGTGATAATGAAAATCAGACCGGCAAGAGTAGTGGCGATCCCGATCGTTAAGGCAAGACTGGCAAACGAGATTCCAGCCAGCGCTGTGCTTAGAGCTCCGCCCGCTCCGGCAACCCACGCCGGCAAAGTTGAGGTAAAGAATCCTGCCACGGCTGGCCAGGCTGAAGTCGCCAGGAATGTCCCAATGCCCCGCAGAACTGTCCCTAGGAGAAATCTTATACCCATTTGGGCCACCGGCACCCCTAACCTCGAGGCTAGAGAAACAGCCATTTTGGAAGAGAGAGCACCCAAAACGCGGCCAACGGTCTGACCCAAAAGCCACTGGATTCCTCTCCAAGCGTAACTTAAAACCTGAATCTCCGGCGCGGTTGCCCAAGCGAAAGCCTCGAAAGCGCCTTTGAGCAAAACATTCCCAATGAACCGCGCCGCGACTCCTAGCAGCGCTCTTCCGGCCAGCTGCGCCCCGATTTTCGCAAACAGCTTACCAACTACACTCTCCCCAATCCCTGCTCCAACTTTCGAGAAAATACTTTTGACACCAGCCGGGATATGGCTCGAGATGAATCCACTAAGGCGGGAGAGAAGAGGTCCAACCTTACTCCATATCACACTCGCCAACTTGGACAGCGCCTTCATCGCTAAATCAAAGAGGAACTTCAGCGGAATTGAAATTAGCTTCTTCCATACCCCGTCCGACTTCTTCTTCGCCGCCAACAGCCAACCCTTAACCGCCCCTCCCGCCTTTCCTAACCAGGTCTTTGGGTGAAGATCATGAATCAGCCGAGCCGAGCGGTGAACAAAATTGGTCAAGCGATTGGTACTATTACGAGGAATGAGATTAACTCCGGTTAGTTTCTTTGGTCCCCACTTATCCGCTAAAGCAATCGGGTGTTTCTCGAAGGCGCCACCGACGGTGTCCCAACCCAGTCGTTTCCACGTTTCGTTCCCCAGCAGCCAGTTTTTAGGGTGAAGATAAAAAAGAAGGCGGTTGAACTGCGCGAACCTTCCTCCATTTCTTAGGAGAACATCCATTTGGTCCTTGATATCCTTGATATGGATATTCTCCCAACCGTACCTCCCTAGCTCACTCGGATTTCTTGAAAAGAGGCGGCTGACACTATAAAGGTACTGCGCCCACTCGAACCCCTGACGGGGGGTTAATTTTGTTAACCATCTCATCGGTTTTCCGTCCGCGCCTAATATTAAGCTCTCAGCAAAACCCAGTTTTTTAAACGCCTCGCCGTTGATCCAGTTTTTGGGGTGGAGATAAGTTAAAGAACGGCCAAGTTGCGACAAACGCCCAGAGCGATGCACTACATTAACAGTGGTCTGTCCGCCCCTTAAATTAACCTCGCCGATTTCCCTGATCCAACCGAAATTTTCAAGGGCTCTGTGATCAAAAATATAGCGGTTGAATAAATAAGCCCCCCGGGAAAGACCGGCCACCCGGTTAAGAAAACCCGCCAAACGGCCGCCACCCTTAAACACCCGGGCTTTTGCCCGGATATCCGCCGGTGACATTTTCCACTGAGGCAGTAACCACTCCCGCCCGTCTTCGGTCAAAACCTTAAGACCGGAAACATGTTCATTTTGGCCGTTGATTAACGGCAGGCCAATCTTATCGCGGTAAATTCCTCCCTGCGTTTCCCAACCGAGGTGGGATAGTATTTTGTCGTCGAGAAGGATAGGGAGCGGGGCTAAGAGCGGATTGATAAAAGATAAACCATAACCCAGCGCCCCTTTCTTAATCACCTGAAAAACAGTCCCAAGCGCCCGCAGGTTTCCGGCGTTGGCCTTCGGCGTCCAAACGGTGGTGTTTTTAATTGCGCCTTTACCCTGCGAAAAAGGAACTTTAACACCCATGATTTCAATCCGGCGATCGTAAGCTAATTTTAAGCGCTCTCCTTTATCGTTATTAAGAACTAAATGGCCGAGTTGATCCGTTTCCTGGAACTGGTTCTGCGCAAAGTGGTTTAGAATATCTTTCTGATCGTTGGCGAAAGTAGGAGTAACGTGCTTCTCGTAACCCCAAGTAGTGTTCGGTTGCCAAACGTAGTCGTTAACTAAGTTGAATACTTTCTTTGGGGCGTTGGCGGTCAGCTCCATCACTCCATAAATAGGATTTTGGCGGAAATATGGCCCGAAGGCGGAATAAAAGACGCGGTCTTTAGCTGCCAACTTGACTGCTTTCTTTAACTCACCGGGAAAATCTTCTACCTTCTCGTAAGTAGTGATTACCCCCTTAATTCTTGTCTGCTTTAAAATGTTTTTCGGAAGTTTGCTGGTGAATTTTTCAAAGAAGCCTTTAGGAGAGTGGGGAGGACCGCCTCCGCCGGGTTTCTTTTTCGGCAGTGGCACAGGGGAACTTGTTGGAAAGGTGGTAGTTGTGGCCGGCATATTTCGTGCAAATAAATTGTAGCAGACCAATTGACTTCGCTCCACTACCACTCTAAACTGAAAGTATGGTTAAAAGTAACCCCCAATCAATCAGCAAAAAAGAACTTCAAAAGGAGTTGGCTGGACTGGAAAAAAAGATTGATAACATGCTCTCATATACTGGCAACGTCAAAAGGTACCTCGAGGGAGAGATTAATGCCCAAAGTAAATTGCTGGGGATTCGCGTTGATACATCCATTCTCGCCGCGGAGCGGCGAATCAATGAGCAAGCAAAACAATACCGCGATCAGATTCTTAACACCTTCGATAAATATCTTAGTGTGCCCGTGATTGACAAAAGAGTAAGTTCGCACTGATAATAGGTTAGGTCCTGCCTGATGAAACGAAAATTGTTTAGGTTAAAAGTTCTCCTACTTCTCGGTTTCTCCGTTTCCCTATTGTCCGTTTATCCCGTCCATGCTGTAGCCACCCCGGGCCCATCCACTCCCGCTCCTTCTCAATGTGATTCGAGTAACGGGATGACTTTTGCCTGTTTAGGGGAAGCGGTCAATTCCGCTATTCTTGGCGACGCTAACCGGACAAAAGAAAACCTTGCCCGCAACACCGCCGACCTCACCATCGCCCTATTAGCCTCCGTCAGCACTTTAATCTCCGGCACCGACAGCAACCCGACTCCAAATACAGGATATAACTGGCCACCCAATCCTTTTATTGAGGGCGGCGGGGCTCTCGGTCTCTTAGCTTCGGGAGTTAATAGTATTTACAAAAATCCTCCGACCCAAATGATCGATAAGACTGCCTTCTTCCGCGAAGCGCTCTCGAACAATATTCTTAACCCCAAACCGGCCTACGCCCAAGGTTTCGGCACTGATCTCCTTAAAGGTCTTGGCTTTATTAAACTTTGGACGTTATTCCGCAACATCGCTTATCTCGGGGTCGCCGCTGCACTCGGAATTTTTGGCCTGATGGTAATGTTCCGCGCTAAGGCTGACCCTCGAACCACGATCACTTTTCAAATGGCCCTTCCGCGCGTCGCTATGGCTTTGGTTTTAATCTATTTCAGCCTGCCGATCGCCGGTTTATTAATGGATATCGGCGAGGTTGGCTCGGCAATCATCAAGGGAATATTCTGCCCGGGCTGTACGATTGACCGGACAATCGCTTTCGCCGACTTGGGAAAAATGCTTAGTGACTTCACTTTTGTTGGTGGTAAATTACAGGTAAAAATCGATGACAAAATTAACTGGTTGATCGAAACCCTTCTCTCTCTCTTTGCTCTCTCCGTTGTCCTAAAACTATTTTGGACCCTTCTTTCCCGTTACGTAACTTTAATTATGCAGGCGATCCTCGGTCCGCTCCACATGGTAATCGGAATTATCCCCGGCCGCGACGACGCCGCCGGTCGCTGGATAAAAGAGATGCTGGTTAACGTCCTCACCTTTCCCGGAATGCTTTTCTTAATTAACATCGCTTACGTGGTCCTCGATAATAGCGCTCGAATTCCACTCCCGACTATCGTTATCGATCCTGCAGGTGGCGCCAATCCGCAACAAATTAATATTTCCGGAATGATGGCCCTGGGAATTCTTTCGATGGCGCCGAAAATCCCGGCGATGCTGGAGGAGATGTTTGACGTCGTTCCCGGAGCCCACACTTCCCGCGCCGGTGCTGATCCCGGTTCAATGATGAAGGGTATCCCCCTCGTCGGTAAGATGATGGGTTAATTTTAGGCAAAAAAAAGACTGCTGAGTCAAGGTTGTAAAACCTCTCATCAGCAGTCTCTTTACTTACCGTTGTCTCAGTCGTTCCAATGCCAAAGTCCGATGAACCAAAGGGCAGCGACAACGAAACCGCCCCAGGCTCCCAACCCCAACAAACCGTTCGATCCCAACAGAATTGCGTAAGGATCAACCGGAATTAACCAGCCGAGAGGGGTCGCCAAGATCATCATACTACCTACCAACGCGAGAATCACCAGATACAGAGACTGACTTATTGTCTTCTGCTCTGTCCCACGCCTGTCAGCTAGCCATTCGACGAGAACTGGAAATCCCCAGAAGATGCCCAGGACGTAAACTAACGTCGTAATCGCCATCTCCCAGTCCCAGCTCGCTAGCGCCGCGCCGATGGCATTCGAGGTATGGGCGGTCACCATGAACACTGCAAGGGTTTTCACAAACCCCAGCGAGTTCTTTTGGCGCAGCCAGACGTAAAACCCCACCACGATGCCGACCAGACCAAAGAACGCCCCGTAATCCGGTCCCCTGACACCGAAATCCAGTACCGCCGCGAGAAATTTCCACGCGGCCACTCCCGCAAAGTAACCGATCGCGGGGGGAAGGATCTGCCACAGCTGGAACTCCACGTCCATGATTTTATACTTCTTGGTTTCCAGCCGGTACTGCAATTGGGACATTCCCAACTGCCCAAGTGCTCGGCCACCATCGCCAGCCTTGGCTTTTTGAAGTGTTTTCAACTCCGAACTGTCCCACGGGTTTGGACTACTCACAGTAGCGCCTCCTTTACTAGCTCACTTCTGTTTTTTTCGAACCACGCGCTAACTGCCGTATGGAAAAGCTGTGCCTTCCAGCTATCTTCCTCTTTTCCCCCGGCGGCTGCGCGTATTCGTTTCAAGATGCCGCTGTCATTGGCCATGATCAGGCGAAGCCACAGCGCGGTCAGACTGACGTTTTCTTTCTCCACGTCAATCCCGCAGAGCCGCCAAATCTCTTCTAGCTCGACCAGCTCTTTCAGCCGGTCACAGCGCCAAGTGAACTCAACAGCCATCATCTTTTTTTCGTCTTCGGGGTCGATAACCAACTCGAACCCGATGTTGTGCAACTCATCAACCAACCCTTCGATACCGCAGCCCATCCCAATGGCCGTAAGAATGATTGCGTGAATATCGCTTCTATCATCCTTGTTAATTCCGAGACCACCGGTATGAGAGACTGTTAAACGGCGGGCGATTTGTTTAAGAACCTTATCAACCGCGACCTTATCATGTTCATAAAATCGCGTGATAATCTCGTGGATTCTGTCCACGAGTTCTAGATTCATGAAGCCGGGGGGGTAGAACCCGAAACCTTTCTCCACAAGACCATGGGCGTTGGCCTCCCGTGCGTTGTTCAACACCGTACACTTGGCCCACAAGACCATTTGGCAGTAGTCGGCCATCACTTGCAGCCGACCTTTCTTTTGCGACTTTTCCGGCTCCGGCAAGTGCAAGTACAGACCTTCTGCGATCAACTTACTTGCTGCCGCTCGGTAGAACGTTTCCGATCCGAACGCCGGATTGACATCGACCAGTTCTATCATGGCGTATAAAATACGCCAGATTCGCAACATCTTTGCCTTTTTCCCCGCCACCGTAAGATGGTTCCACTGCCACCCACTAGCGGATGCTGCCTTGTACACCGTTGCGAAAGTGAGGAGATTGTTCGCCGCATCGCGTTTGGCTTCTTCTTCCCACATCTCTGACGCGGCGTCGAGCAGAAAGCAGTAAAGATCTTCCCAAAACACCTTGTCAAAGTGGACGCTGCCACTCAGCGATTTCAAATCCACCTTGGAAGTAAAGATACCGGTCGGAAAGACTCCGCCCTGCTCTTTACCGGTAGGATCAAGCGCCGCTTTGATGTCTTTGAAGAACGTTTCGGAAACCGCCCCAGGGGTCTGATAAGTAACTCGTACCCTGGCAATCACCTGCTCGGTGGCGATCCGTCTAAAGGAGTTGCCGAAGTGCAACTTGAACCGCGCCAGCTGATTGAAATGCTGCTGTTTTCCCGGATCCTCCCAGCCCATGATATATATGTAATATTGGGCCAGGAACATCGGATCCATTCGCGGGTCCAGTGACATTTCTCGTCCGGTTTCCTCGTTCCGTAGCATCCACGGTGTACCTTGATCCGGTCTGCTCATTGGGTCGTAAACCCACGGATCAGTACTCTCGTCAATAATCTCCAAACCCAGGGTTCGGATATCAAGACGATTCCGCGGATTAACTTTGAAGAGGGTATTGTGCCGATCCTGATAGATGTCGTCCCGAAAAAGGAAGAAATCTTTGTCGTAGGGATCGAACATCCGAACGATCTCAGGAAAGACAGAAACACCGTTTGCCCTATACACCCCGGTCAGCGCCATCGCCATCACCCGGTAGAGCAACTGTCCTCGGGCAGTTGTTCCTAACGACGGGCCTAATTTCTCAACCATTTTCTGCACATCGGCGGTGAAATAATTCAACGCCAATAGTTGGTCGACCAGCCCTTCCTTTATGATCTTGTGCAAGGTCAGGATTGTATGCGCCCGCATCACGTCCGGCCATGGCCACATTACCACGGCAGTGTGCTCCAGTCCGGCGGCGAGCGCCTGCTCTTCCGGAATTACAAGAACGAACTTCGGAGCCGGATACTCTTTTGGTAGCCCATCAACAAACGTTCCCGTAAACTTAGGGGCTACTACGTCGAGATCTGGGTGGCCTTTGAAAGCTGGCTTCGCCGGCGGAATCCAAACAGGAATCTTCCGCTTCTGTAGATCACCAACGTTCTTGAAACTCTTCGGTAGAATCGCATAGGGTTCGTTTCTTTCGGCAATACCCTTCGCGATTCGAACAGCTTCGTCCACTTCCTCTTGTGCCGTTTCCTTGGTGATTTTCGGAAAGCGCTTTGCGACGACGACAAGAACAGGTAGTACCGTCATCGTCGTCGGAATCCCGCTTGCATCGCGGTACGGAATTTCCTTCGTTCCCAGACCTTTCTGCAGATTGTCCATGGTGCGATCGCGCTCGGTTAACCTGCGCGTCTCCCCATTAATCTGTAGGATTCGCGCTCCGTACGTTTCGCCATGAACTGCGTCCAAATGGGAAACGAGCAGATCAACATTTTCCGCAATCCCTTTTGCACTTCCCACTACAGCATTTAATGCATTCTTGAGTGGGTCGAGCACAGTACTTAATGTGGCCATTTTTTCCTCCTTTTAAGGTTGGCCCTTATTTTTGATTTTCCGATTATTCGTTCATCCGTTCCCGTTATCTCCATTCCTTTTTTTCCATCCTCAATCATCCATCTTCTATCATCCATCTATATAACCCACGCCGCGCGGAGAGTGTGTCTCTCCCGCCTCTGCCTTGTGGGTCTATTAAGTTGTCAATGAGCTACGAGTAATAAATAGTCATGGATTGTAATGAGCTCGTCGCGACACTCCTCGCGTAAAGCATTGTCATTACAACCCGTTACCACCCGTTACTACCTCTCTACTTCCCTTTCTTTTCCCCTTCCTAACGCCCTTTCCTCTTTCACCCCTACCCTTTAATTATACCACTTTTTCCGTACTATCGGTTATTATGACACCCACGGAGGCTGTGGCAGCGGGCTTTGTCTGCCGGTATAAAATATGACAACCACGCCATATAATCCAAAGTAGCCTTTCCCGACTTTTTTACCCCCTATACTACTATTATACCATTCTGACTATCGGATATAGCCTTCCAAACCAGTTCCTCCCTCC
>JBBTUG010000030.1:0-17439 GCA_038063895.1 Patescibacteria group bacterium
AGAGGCGGCCTGATTCTCGCTACCAAAACAGCTGACCGTGAGAACGCCCCCGTTCGCCGGTTGTGGAGAAAAACTTTCGCTAAATTGAAAGGGCACACCGGTTAAATCAAATACCCGGTAGAATGGGAAGATCAGTTGCAAAGCCTTTGGCTGCCCGTCAACGCTGATTGTTTGGGTCCGGCTGGCATCCGCCGTCACGTCTCTTACGAGAGGATTGCTAAACTCCACCAAGTTAATGTTATTAGCCGGATAGAGCGATAAGCGGACCGAAGAAAAATCAAAGTCCGGCAGATAATCAAAATACAGCCCCACCGCCGTCCACTTATATTTTTTTGTGCCCCAATCGTCGTAGTAAGGGTCTTGGTGAAGCTTGGCATTAGAGATAAAAAGGGCCCGCCCTCGGCTTGAGGCCGGATTGCTACTATTGGTATAGCATAATTTTTTGGCGAGGAAGAGGTCAACGGTCCGGCCCTGCTGTCCGGAATAAACAGTGTCCGCCGGCAAACCGGTGAAATCCAAAGCCGAGACTTTTCCGGCGGAAACAGATACTAAAAATAAAAAAATGAGAAGAAAACTAAAGTTTCTTAGCGTAGGCGGCAGTAATGTAACCCGTATTTCCATCCGTTAATCTTATCTTATACCAACCGCTTGCCTCTTCCAAAAGTTCGAAGCGGGATCCGGTATTAACCTTAGCGATTTCCTTAGCGGAAGTGCTTGGTTGCTCACGAACCCGCAGCCACCCGTAAGGCGTCGCCAGAATTTCCACTTTCCGGGTGTTAAGAAGAGCTTTCCCGGCAAAATCTTTAAGGGCGGCCCTTGCCTCCTCGGATAAACCGGTGTCAGTTCTGCCGAGATAACCGATTTTTATTTTTTCCAGTTTTACCTCCGGTTCCGATCCGGCCGCAAACTTCACGCCCAACTTATCAAAAAACTGTCCTTTGTAGTCCAGCAGATAATCGTAGGGCAGAGCCGACAGTGAGGCCTCGCGGCCGAGACTTAAGTAGTAAACTAATCCCTTCGCCCAGGCGGAAGTGTCCGTCAGCAATAAAGTCCGGTCGGTGGACAGTTCATACAAACTGATTCGGGTATCGGTTGCATACTCCACTTTTGCCGGAGTGCTATTGCCGAGGGGAATAAGTAATAACTTGGCTTTGATATTCAATTTATACCCCCGCTGCAGATTGATAAAAACTTCCCGTGATTTATAACCGTCCTTGGTTAAACTTAAAGTGTGCTCACCGACGGTTAAGTCGCCCGATAACAGGGGGGCATTACCGATAAGAACCCCGTCGACCCTGATTTCCACTCCTTCGGGATCGGAAATTACCACCAGCGTAGCGGAGTCCCCGCGGCGCATCCGTTCAAACCACATCACTTCGCCTTCGTTAAAAGCCTCCGATGGCCCCAGTCCCCAATTCACGACACTGCGGGTCCCGTCAAGAAAATTTAGCTTTGTGGAATAGGTTGAGTGGCTGTCGGAGAGAAGAAGGGATCGTTCGCCGCCATTGAGAGAGGCCTGGTCAATGGGCGTTGCGCCCAAAGGATTGTCGTCCAAAGACACGGAAAACGGCTGGTAAAGGCTATTCACTGTCAGGACGGCGCCCCCGGCTTTTTTCAGCCAAGCCTGATAATAGATAACATAGCCGACGGAAGCGATCAAAACACTGAAAAAAATGATGAGAAAGAGTTTACGAGTTGCGGTCATGCCTTACTTAAATTAGCACGGCCGGATTTAGTTGACAACCGTGATGGGGAGGAAAGAGGTTTAGTAGTCGCCCATTCCGCCCATGCCGCCCATTCCTCCTGAGGGCATTGACGGCTCTGATTTCTTGTCAGGCAGATCAGTAACGAGGGCTTCGGTCGTTAAGATCATAATGGCCACGGAGGCGGCGTTTTGCAGGGCGGAGCGGGTCACCTTCGCCGGGTCAATTATTCCTTTTTTGACCAGGTGGCCAAAATCCATTTTATCGGCATCAAAACCGTAGTCGTCGGTGTGCGCTTCAACATCTTTGAGAACCCAGCCGGCGTCGACTCCGGAATTTTCGGCAATTTTTCGGACCGGCATCTCCAGGGCTTTGTAAAGAATTTTCAGACCGACCAGCTCGTCCAGCGATTCCTGCTTCCCGGCCCTCGCGTCGATTTCTTTAGTGAGCACAGAGCGGGCCCGCAGCAACGCAACGCCGCCGCCCACTACAATCCCTTCTTCAATCGCTGCTTTTGTCGCTTCCACCGCATCCTCAACCCGGTGCTTCTTTTCTTTCATTTCTACTTCCGTAGCCGCACCGACGTTAACCACCGCAACTCCGCCGACCAACTTCGCCAGCCGCTCCTGCAGTTTCTCTTTATCGAAGTCGGAATCAGTCTCTTCAATCTGCTTTTTAATAATGATAATCCGATCAGCAATTGCTTGCTTTATACCTTTACCCCCGACGATAATGGTTTCTTCTTTTCCGGCCACAACTCGATCCGCGCGGCCGAGGTCTTCGACTGTAACCGACTCCAGTTTCCGGCCGATATCTTCCGAAATAACCTGGCCGCCGGTGAGAATAGCGATATCCTGCAACATCTCTTTCCGCCGGTCACCAAAACCCGGGGCTTTCACCGCCAACGGATTAAAGGTTCCGCGCAATTTATTCACGACTAAAGTCGCCAACGCCTCGCCTTCAATATCATCGGCAATGATAACCAGATTTTTCGAAAACTTTACCAGCTTTTCCAACATCGGGAGAATATCGTTGAGGGAAGAAATCTTCTGATCGGTAATGAGAATATAAGCGCCCTCGACTACCGCTTCCTGCCGGTCGGGGTTGGTCATAAAATAAGCGGAGGCGTAACCCTTATCAATCATCATCCCTTCCTTGTACTCGACCTCTAGCTTTAAACCCTTTCCTTCTTCGACGGTCACCACGCCTTGGTCGCCGACCCGGTCCAGCGCCCCGGCAATCATCTCCCCGATTTGGGAATCAGCGGCGGAAATCGTCGCGATCTGGACTTTTTCTTCTTTGCCGGAAACCGGCTTGGCCATTTTCTTAATTTCCGCGACGACTAATTCCACCCCTTTTTCAACCCCGCGCTTGACAGCCATTGGGTTGGCCCCGGCGGTAATATTTTTTAATCCTTCGTCCACCAGCGACTGGGCTAAAAGGGTAGCAGTGGTCGTCCCGTCCCCAGCCACATCATTAGTTTTGCTGGAGGCTTCCCGGACGAGCTGAGCACCCATATTCTCGAAGGGATCTTCCAACTCAATTTCCTTAGCCACGGTTACGCCGTCATGCACGACATTCGGCGCGCCCCATTTTTTATCCAAGGCGACGTTCCGGCCCTTAGGGCCCAAAGTTGTCACCACCGCTCGCGCGAGGGCGTCAACTCCGGCTTTTAATTTTTTTCGGGCGTCTTCGCCGTAAATAATTTGTTTGGCCATAACTTATTCAATAACCGCTAGTATATCTTCCGATTTAACTATAAGGTATTCTTTCCCGTCAACTTTTATTTCGTTCCCGCCCCATTTTTTATAAAGGACGCGATCGCCCTTTTTTACTTCGATCGGGACGATTTTTCCGTCTTCATTTATCTTGCCCGCGCCAACCTCAACGACCAGCCCTTCCTGGGGTTTTTCCTTGGCCGTATCGGGAATATAAATCCCGGAAGCGGTCTTTTGCTCTTTCTCGAGTGGCTCTAAAAGAATGTTATCCTGCAGGGGACGGACTTTATTCATCGCAAGGATTTATAGACATTTTTTCCACATTTGTCAATAACCTAGAGCATTTGACGCGGAGGGGGTTTTAGTATATAATGGTTCGGCACTATTCATAATCTGACGATTCAGGAGGGATTCAGATGGGTAACTTGTTTTTGGACGAACGTCTCAAGCACGCTCTTAAAGAACGGGCGTTGCCGGGGTTGTTCTGGGGAACTATTGTTGGCGGGCTGCTTACAGCTCTCCAATTAGTTATTGATGTACAGATCGCAATAACGGACGCTCTTATCATCGCCATCATAGTGATCGCTCTGATCCTCATCGGGAGTATTTTTGGTGCCCTTGGCACCTACTGGTGGAAAGAGCTCAGAAGCCAAAGCTCTCTTCCCGTTGAGGAAATGGGCAAGGCGTGGTGGCTGGTTCCGGTGATTTTTGCGGTTCTCGGGTTGGTCATTATATTGTTGCTCAATATCTCCACACAACAATATATGATGAACCAGAAGGATTATTGGCTTGGCGCCTTCTCCTTTCTTATCATCATTTCCGATTTCGTGTTAATCGGAATGGGATCAGGATCACTGGTTGTTCTAGGAATCATTTGGTGGCAGGGCCGGGAAGTTGCCACAAAGACAACACCGCGACAGAAAAAGGGTTGGGTTCTCCGACCACGGATTTATGAGCGGCTCTACGGGTGGCGGTGGAATATTCCAATCGGTGCAATCGTCATCGTGCTGTTAGCGAGCGCCGCCTTTGTATTCTTCTTTTGGGGAGGGAGTGGAAACCCTCAACCAACAGCGAAAACGGCGACTGTGACAGTGATAGCAACAGTTACGGCCACGAAAATCTTTGTGGTACTACCTTCACCAACGATACTGGCGCCATCACCGACTGCGGTGCCACCGACGGCGACACTAGCACCAACGGTTCCCCCGGTTCCGCAACCGCCAACGGGTGTACCGGTTGTCCAACCGACGGCTATACCGGTAACGGCACCGACGAAGACTGCCACCGTCCAAAAACCGACGGCGACTAGAACAGCACCAGTGTTGATTTGCAACTACACGACGGTTGCTGGCGACACTTGGGCATCCGTAGCCCACAATTATGGAATCACGGTTGGGGCACTGATGCAGAAAAACCCCGGCATTAACCCGGCAGAAGGAGGGAAAATTTTGAAAATTCCCCGCACCGGCTGTCCGTAACCGTTCGAGAAGCCAGCGACGAGAACTTCCGAGCTGAACTTCTCACTACGTTCGAAGAATAAAGAACCATTGCGATCCTTAAGACGCAGTGGTTCTTTCTATATTTAAGGAAGTAAGGCGCGATTCGTAAGCGGCCAAAACCTGGTCTTTAGTCGCGCGGGGGTGAAGGGCAATTACCGCCAGCGTAGTAGTTTCGATGGTCTTTTTCTTTTCCATATATTTCAACTGGAACCGCCGGGCAAGCTCTTCGAGACCGTCAAAAATTTGTGGAAATAGATCTCTTTTTATATTCTCCTTCTCTTCCGGAAATTTTTTCGTATTAGGCAGATAACCGTAAAGCCAGCTGTTAGCGGCCAGGAATTTTTCGTAAATTCCGTTCCTGGCCAGGACCGGGCGCATTTGCACGATTTCGTGGGCGATAAAAAGATCCGGAGTAAAGGTCATCCCCGCCGTGCTCAGAAACAAATTCGGACAGAACCGCCCCTTTATCCGCCGCGCTGAACGGTACTGCCCGGATAATTTTAAAAGCCCAACCACAAATAGTCTGGTCAACCAAACCCGCCGCAGATCAGTAATAAAAACAAGGTCGATATCGTCATCCCCGCCGCTGTTGCCCATCGCTAGCGCTCCCGAAACCCCGACCAATTTCAGCCAGGGCAGAAACCGGAAGAGATACGTAAAACGCCCGACCTTTTTCCAATTTTTCAACGAAGGAGCCAGACAACTGAGCCGGAGAGGAACGATGTTTTCCCGGCCGGGTAAAAAATAATATCCGCCGCGCTCCCCCACCCGGCCCTGGGTCCGAAGAGCAGCCAGAGCTTCATTAATAAGCGGACGTTCCACCGGAAAGGAACCGATGAAATATAAATATATTTCGTCAGGAGTCAGGGGAAAATCAAAAACGTCAGCGTAGGCGAGAGCTTTGATTATGCCAAAACTTACATCTCCGAAAATATTCGGGAGAGAATCATTCATTTGGGGAGCGGCTACCTTTCGGACGTGGCAGGGCATCTAAAGTCTGGTTAACTAATTTATCGGCCTCCCGGTTTTTTTCCCGGCCGATATAGTTGTAGGTTACCGCCGGGAAGAGTTTGGCCAGAGACCGGATCTGCTCATTCAATCGAAGGAGGTGGCTTTCCTTTACCCGGTAAATCCCCTGCAGCTGCTTCACGACTAATTCGCTGTCGAGGAAACAGTCAACCGAAACGGGATTAAACTTCTCGGCCGTCCGCAACCCTGCCAATAACGCTTCGTATTCCGCAGTATTGTTAGTGGCTTCACCGAGATATATGCCCCGCTGCTCAATCAATGACCCATCCTTATTCTTGAGGATAAAGGCCGCCGCCGCCGGGCCGGGATTATTGCGGGAACCACCATCGCTAAAGAGGATTAGGGCTTTGGGCGTCATAGCTATCACTCCTTAAGATAAGAGAATAAACCGGTGAAGAGGGAAAATACGACCAGTCCGAAAATAAAAGCCAGTAGGCTGTTAAGCAAGGGCATCGGCGGCAGGACCTCAACAATCGGATTAGCGCTAACCTCCTCAATAGTTAAATCGCGGTCCCCGGTTTGATTAAGGGTCGTCAGTTTTCCGATCGCCGCGTTAGCCAGACCTAAATTAAGGGCGGCTGATTGCTCACGGTTAGGTCGGGTCACCATTAAAGAAATTAATTGGGGAGCATCTTCCCTTACCCGAACGGACCGAGAGAGTTGTTTTAGGAATACTTCATCAATCGGCAAAGAAGCTGAGGCAGCGGCTCCCCGTAACACCTCCCGGCTTTGGAGGATACCAATCACAGTTTGGGTATAGCGCTCGGCAGCCTGTTGGGAGTAGTAACCATCAAAAGTGTAGTATTTATCGGAAGGTTCTTGGATCCTCCGGCTAACGTACAAATTTAAGGAAGAACGATAATTAACCGGCAGCGACAGAGAAATCATGTAAGTGGCCAGGGTCAAAATAACTGAACCCATTACGATAAATAAGCGGGCTGACCATAATTTTTTAAGAAGTTGACGCAATTCCATCTGAGGTTACGTTACTGCCCTTCAATTCTGTTGTCAATTGGGCCACCCCCATTTTCGTTACGGGCAAAAGGCGGTATAATCCGTTAAGAGGCTGTTTTCTTGCCCGATATGTATAATCCTCCCGAAATCGTCCGCAACGATAAAATGCCGACAGCGCTGGTGGCCGGAGGCGCCGGTTTTCTCGGCCGCGCGCTGTGTGAAAGTTTATTAGCTAAAAATCTGCGGGTGATTGCTGTCGATAATCTGGAAACCGGCCGGAAAGAAAACGTTGAACCCTTCTTCTCCCATCCCCGCTTCGTCTTCTTTGAGCATGACCTAAACAAAGGATTGCCGGAGAAAATCAAGTCGGTGGACTTTATCTTTCACTTAGCCGCCCACGCCACCTATCTTTACAGCACGGACGAATCGATTACCCTAGACTCTCTCTTAACAAACGCCTTAACCACCAATCACCTTTTGGAGTTTGCCAAAGAGTGCCAAGCCCGCTTTCTCTTCGCCTCCACCGTGGATATTTACCAGGGGGTCGTCTCCGCCACCGATTTAATTCATTACTTCGGTCCGACCCCGTCAGAGGAAAAAATATTTTCCCACACGGAAGCGAAGCGGTTTGCCGAAAGCCTGGTTTGGGAATACTTTAAAAAGTTCGGTTTGGATGTCCGAATTGCCCGTTTAGGCAAAGTTTACGGCCCCGGCGTACCCCTGGCCGCCAGCGGGAGTCTGGGACATTTTATTGAGGATACAATCAATGGACAGAATCTGGTCATAGAAGGCGACGGTCTGGAAAAAAATTATTACTGCTTCCTGAGCGACGCGCTGTCCGGAATTGAAGCGGCCCTTTTTAATAAAAACACTAAGGGGAAAATATATCCGTTAACGGATCTTCAGCCGGTAACAACTTTGGAGGAAGCCTACATCGTCAAGAAATTTGCTCCCGCCCAGACGGAAGTTATCTTCAAGCCCCGTGCCCACAAAGTAATTCTGCCCGAAATAAGAGTCATTGACGGCCAGGATCAGAGGGACTTAGGCTGGGCCGCCCGGGTGAGCCTGAAATCCGGCGTCAGCCAAACCTTGAGTTCCATGGGCTTTACAATACCGGAAGGGCTCAAAGCCGCCAGTATGACTACCCCTCTGCCCGGTGCCAAATCGGCGCCCCGGATAAGGCCATCTTATCACCGGCCTAAAGTTAGTCTCCCGCACTGGCCTAAATTTAACCGGAAACCGACGGCGGAAAAAACGGCAGCCGGGAAAAATAAACTGCAGCCGCTCTTTATTGCCGGCAGCGCCTTTCTCCTTCTACTCTTTATCCTCAGACCGGTTATTTCGCTTGCTTATTACGGCAGCCTGTCGTACCAATCACTGACCCGGCTGGAACAGAAGGTATTTCAGATGGATTTGGAGACGGCCCGGAAAGAGGCCGCCCGTTCCGCCACTTATCTCGAATCAGCCAAGTCCGCTCTGACCGAAATTCCCTACCTTCCCTACAGCACTGAACTCCAATCCCTGATGGCCACGGCGCTTTATACCACGAAAGGCATGGCCGCCTTGTTACCGGCGCTGGTACCATATAAAGAAGAGCTCTACCGGCTCGGGTTTACCGAAACCGCGGAGAGTGAAACCGGAACAGCTGTAACCTTTGAAAAAACCGCCGGCAACCTGACCGAAGGAGGAGAAAACTTATCCCTGGCGCTGGCGGAAATTAGAAATGTCCGCCTCGAAAAACTGCCGGAAGTTCTTCAACAAAAAGCCCGGACCCTGGCCACGATGGTTGAGGGTTTAGCCCAAGCCGGAGAGTTTCTAAAAATCTTCTCTACCCAGGCCGGAACACTGCTGGGCTACGAAGGGAAGAAAAATTACCTGGTTCTTTTCGAAAATTCGCAGGAACTCCGTCCAAACGGCGGCTTTATCGGTTCTTACGCCCGGCTGACCTTAGATAACGGCTATCTTAAAGATTTGAAAATCGACGATATTTACAACCCGGACGGATTGCTGGACGAGAAGAAAATCATCTACCCGGTGCCGGCGCCGATTAAGGAAAACCTCGGGACGGATAATCTCCGGATCAGGGACGCCAATTGGGACGCGGATTTCACCGTCAGCGGGAAAACAATTATAGATCTGTACACGAAAGCCACCAATGAGCCGGTCAGCGGCTTAATTGCCTTGGATCTGAATACCATTAGCCGGCTGCTTAAAGTCATCGGTCCGGTTAATCTTCCCTCCTTCGGCGAAACCATTACGTCGGAAAACCTTTTTGAAAGAACGGAGTTTCACTCCGAAGCGGCCTTTTTCCCTGGCAGTACCGCTAAAAAAACCTTTCTCAGCCTGCTGGGCCAACAGATGCTTTACGAATTTTTTAATCTGAAAACCGGAAAATTTCCCGAGATCCTCAACGCACTTTCCCAGTCATTAACGGAGAAGGACCTTCTAATCTATCTTCCCGAAAGCAAGTTATCGGGATATTTAGGCAGTCAGGGTTGGGACGGCTCGGTAAAAAGTCCCAAAAGCGATTTTCTAATGCTCGTCGAAGCGAACGTCGGTTCGACCAAAGCCAACTATTTCGTCCGCCGCCAACTGAAATACAAAGTGGAAAAAATTAACCGCGAAGGTGAGCTCGAAGTTACTTTAGCCCTCAATTACACCCATACCGGCAAAGATAATACCTGGCCGGGCGGACCTTTAAAAAATTACCTCCGCTTACTTGTTCCTTCCCAGAGCGCCTTATTGAAAGTTGAGCGGAGCAGCGAAAGTTTGGAGGGCAAGGGGGAAGATATTACCAATGCCGTAAAAATCGGACAGGAATCCGGTAAGACCGTCTTCGCCACGTTGTTCACCCTGAAGGCCGGCGAAAACCTCTCCTTAACTTTCCGTTACGTTGTCCCGCCGGAAATTCTCAATTTAGCCTCCGCCAAAAGTTACCGTCTTTTGATCCAAAAACAACCCGGCGCCGAAAACAGCCCCTTCGTCTTCGACTTCACTCCGCCGTTTGGGAAAAGTGTAACTACCCTGCCGATTGGCGATAATTTTCAGAAGATCGGGGAGTTAGTCCGGTGGCAGGGCGTCTTCGACCGCGATCTGCAATTCACCCTCGATTTTAATTAAAGCCTCACCTACAATACTCTGGAGGAAGAAAGGAGGCCCGGATGAAGCAATATTTAGATGAGCTTCGTTATGTATTGGAGCACGGGACTGACCGGATAGACCGTACTAAGGTCGGTACGCGGACGGTATTTGCCCGGCGGATGGAGTTTGATCTCTCCCTGGGATTTCCAATCTTAACAAGCAAATTGGTCGCTTTCGGTTTGGTAAAGAAGGAACTTCTTTGGTTCCTTAGAGGAAGCCGGGATATTACAGAACTCCAAAAACAGGGTTGCTACATTTGGGATGCTAACGCTTATGCCCCAAGCTGGCTGCCGAAAGCCGAATTTCCCGGAGATGTGGGAATTCATTACGGCGTGCATTGGCGGGCGTGGCGGTCGGCGTACAGTGATAAAACATTGGACCAAATCGCTGGGGTGATCCGCCGAATTAAGAAAGATCCCTCTAGTCGAAGGTTAATCGTAACGGCCTGGGATCCCGCGACAATCGGAAAAACGGCTCTGCCGCCCTGCCATATGTTCTTCCAGTTCTTTGTTGACAACGGATTCCTGTCGATGCAGATGTACCAGCGGAGCTGTGACATGTTCCTGGGAGTTCCCTTCAACATCAGCTCTTACTGCCTGCTACTTAGCATGATCGCTCAGGTAATTGGTTTGAAACCGGGAAGATTCATCCACATTCTGGGTGATACGCACATTTATCTTAACCACGTGGACCAGGTTCGGGAGCAGCTTTCACGAGGTACGTTACCGCTGCCTTCTTTAGCACTCGATCCCAAAGTGATGGATATTGATGCTTTCACGCTCGATGACCTCAAACTGGAAAATTACCAGCACCATTCGGCAATCAAAGCCCCGATGGCGGTTTGAATCTTAAGCTTCCGACGACTATGTTGCCGGAAGCTTTTCTTTTTTAATAAAAGAAGACTGTTAGAATGGAGGAGTATGACTAAATATTATCTTCTCGCCCGGAAAATTCACCGGTACCTTGTTATCATAATGATCGTTCTCAGCCTGATCATGGCCGGAACAGGAATCTTACTGAAATATTCTTTCATTTCCGCCAAACTGACTTTTATTGATCTCGGCCTCGTCCGTTTTCTTCACAACAACCTTAGTCCTTTCTTCTCTTTTATTCTTTTCCTAATGGCCGTGACCGGCAGTTTTCTCTTCCTCTTTCCTTACCTACCAAAACGGCCCTCAAATACTTAAAGGGTGCTTCCCACGGTCTAATTTCACATTAACCCATAACTTTGACTTGTCGTGGAGATTTTGCTAAGCTGGGTCGTCAATTTACGCGGGCAAGGATGCCGCTGGAACTTTACATTTTCTGCGATACCGGAAAGGAGAATTTATGAACCCGACGATTAAGTTCGGTTTAGTCCCACTTAACCCCACGGTCGGAGACGTCCGAGCGAACACTGATTTACACATCAGTGCGGCGAGGCGGATGACCCGAAGGGGCTGCCAGGTTGTCGTTTTCCCGAAGATGAGCTTATTTGGTTATCCGACGGGGAACATTACTTTGTGGCGCGAGGTTGTCAAAGATTGCTGGAAGGGGCTGGAAAGATTTACCGAAGCAGTCAAAAACCTCGAGCCGGTGTTTATTGTCGGTTTGCCGGTGGCTTCAAGTAGGTTGACCTACTGCTGTGCCGCCGTTGTTCACCAAGGAAAGGTCCTAGGTCTGGTCCCGCAGATGAACATTTCGGCCTTCGACCAGCCTTATTTCCAATCTTACTGGCGGCGCAATGACTCGCGGACCGATATGGAACTTCGGGTTTTTCAGACGGCTTTCGGACGAATGGGAGTAATCGTCGGCGAAGACGCTGACACCGACAGTCGTTGGAAAATTCTTGGCGATGTTGATTTCGCGGTCGTTCCGCAGGCAACCTATTACGATAGCAGCCGGTCGAAAGCCAGACAGCAAAACCTGCTCGCCAGATCGAAAGGGAGCTACCCTATCGCCGCCGTTAGTCTCTACGGCGCCAACGACGGACTAATCTTCGAAGGCGGTTGTTCGGTCGCAAATAACGGCCGGTTGGTCGCTGAAAGAGGCCTATTCGACCGCGGGCAGCCGCTGATCGTAGCACTAGGACCTTCCGAAGACGGTCCAATCGTAAGGAAAATAACACCTGCGCGCAGTACCATCATTTCTGAAATGATTGAGCGGCGAGTTTTGGGCCTCCTTGACTATCTGCGCAAATCCGGACTAAAAGGTTTTGTGGTCGCCGAATCCGGCGGACGCGATTCGATGCTAGCGACACTACTCGCAGTCGAAGCGTTAAACCGATACTTCGGGCACCTCAAACCTAAGGCTCGGCGGAGAGCTGTTCGCAAGGCAATTATCGGCGTGGGTATGCCGACCGCTAACAATACTGCGGTGACAAAAGCTCTCGCCCGGAAATTCTGTCGGGAACTTGGAGTACCCTACATCGAAGTTCCGATCGGCAATGCACACCACAATCATCTGCATCTCTTGCAAAAGATGCTTGGAAATAAAAGGGCTACAGCCATCTCAAGGCAAAATGATCAGGCCAGACTTAGATCTACTCTCATTGAAGATCTCGCCAACTGCCTCGACCTCTTAATGCTCAACACCTGTGATGGGGCCGAAGATCTTATCGGCTACGCCGCCAAATTCGGTGACGGCGCGGGCGATCTTGGGGCAGTTGAAGACTTAGGCAAAGGACAGGTCGAAGAAATGCTGAGGTGGTTCTTCCGCCGAAGTGGAGGAAAGTTGACAGCGGTTGAGAGGTGTTTGACTGAGACCAGACCTAGCCCGGAGTTGGAGAAAGGTCAAAGAGCTGAAAAGGATAACCCTCCTTATCCGATCATCGACATGTTCCGTGTTTGGTTTGTAACTGAGCATTTGACGCCATCACAAATCTATCAACGGGCGTGCGGGCACTGGACGGACCAACGACTTAAGAAAATGGACCCGAGATACAAATCGAAACACACCCTCAAAGAATGGATTGACTGGGTGGTAAATAAGTTTACGGCCAACGTCCACAAACTCTCTGTAGCACCCTTAGGCGCCGCCGTGGATCCAACAGTCACTTTTGACCGGAGGTTCTTCCCATTTCCGATTTCGCAGCGGAATGTCTTTGCGGCGGACTTGGCGTATATGTGGAGTTTGCCGGAGTAAAGTTATTTTGAGCAGGGAAAGGCGCTCGTCGTCTTTTCCTGCTTTTTCTTTTCCTACTTTTCTTTGCCTCTTTAAGTTCTCCCTCGCTCCTTGCATTTATAACTCGATCGAGTTAAAATTACAAAAATTACTAAACTTCCTCCCCAAACAGCTGCTCGCCTTTTAGGGACCTAACCCTTACGACTCTTATCTCCCCCGGGAAACCCCTGTACGGGGCCACCAAAACGGAAACCTGATTATCCAACAAAGCCTTCCGGAAGCCGCCCCGCGACTCGACCAGAAATAAAGCCGGGAAGTTCCGATTCAGGTGGCGGGTGAGAAACTGCCGGTATTTGTTTTGGCCTAATTCCTTAAGCCGCCGGGACCGGAAAATTTTAACCGCGCTGGGAACCTCGCCAAGCTCTTTGACGAGTCGGACGGCGGCTGTGTTGTCCCGCAGGGAAAAACGGAAAACGTGGAACTTATTAATCGGGTAACTTTCGAGAAAGCGGTAAGTTTCGTGAAAATCCCCGTCCGTTTCTCCGGGAAACCCGGCAAGCACATCGGTCCCGATAAGGACCAAAGGATCAAGGGCGTTTACCGCCTTAATCTTTTCACTAAACTCCTCTAAAGTGTACCCCCGGTTCATCAGCTTTAAAATCCGGTTGGAACCGGACTGCAACGGAACGTGGAAATATTTCGTTAACCGGCCACCGGGAAAATATTTCCGGTACACCTCAAGCAACTCCGGGGTCAGGCTCCAGGGATTTATTGAACCGAAACTGAGCCGTTTAACGGCTGTTTTATTCAGCAGGCTTTCCACCAGTCGCGGCAACGTTTCCCCATTTTCTTTTCCAAAGTATTCGGTATTGACCGCCGTGAGTACCGCCTCGGCCAGTTTGTCGCCAAGCTGATTAATCTGCACTGTGATTTCACTGATCGGCCGGGAACGGGAGGGTCCACGTAAAAAAGGAACCAAACAATACGAGCAGTAACGGGAACAGCCTTCCTGAATTTTAATATAACGCCGGCCCGAGTTGATAAACTTATCGTCGAGAGTCCCTTGGACAGTCGCATCGCAAACCGTCCCCGTCTGAAACAAACCCAGCACCAATTCCACAATATTTTCTTTATTCCGGTTATCGATCCAAAGGTCGATCCCACTTACCGAAAACCCCTCACTCAGCCATTTCGTCGTCGCGCAACCGGTCACGACAAGCTTTGTCCCCGGCCATTTATTCTTGATTCCGCCGATCAATTGCCGCGCTTCGCGCTCGGCTTTTCCGGTTACGGCGCAGGTATTAATGAAGTAGAAGTCCGGGCGATCTTCACTAAAAACCAGACCGCGGGCCAAAAGGCGCTGGTCAAGGTCTTCTTTTTCCGCCTGATTAAGGCGGCAGCCAAAGCTGTAACTGGCGAATTTCATTGGATGTATTATACTTGATTAACGCTTGGATGAAGTTATGCAAAAACCTGCCTTAAGTAAATTAAAATCACCCTTGAAGGCCCTCGGCCTAATGATCCTTCCCATCCTCCTGCTTGGCGCCGGCGCCTTTGGCGGTTATTTGTATTCCCGCCAGACTACCCCGGCCCCGGTTGTAACTTCCGCAACACCGAAAGACCCCTACCTCGACTTCTTAGGCGAAATTTACGATAAAGTTAAGGAAAATTACTGGGATAAAATCAGTGACGACCAACTGGCAAATCTTTATAAATTAGGAGTTGAGAAGCTGACGGGGTTTCCCCAAAACCTTAAAACGAAAGATAAAGACGGTGTTAGGGTTATGGTCGGCCTAGCGATAAAAGATTTTGAGACGGAAAAAAAGAAAAAGCTGACGACGGATCTAGCCGGAATTGTCTTAGCCAATCTCAATCCCTTCGGCCGGAACGGTCTCTTTACCAGTGAAGACGAAACGGCTCTAAAGAATACAGTCCAAAACGTCAATCCGGAAAAAGATCTTTACCAGAATTTAGGCGTCAGTAAGGGAGCTTCCGGCGAGGTTATAAAAGAAGCCTACGAGAAACAGGTGGTGGCGCTGGCCCCCCTTAAAGAGTCTTCTCCGGAAGCAAAAAAGAAACTGGAAGAGATTGATTATGCGTATTCTGTCTTGACGGAGAAAGACCAAAAGGAACGTTATGACAATAATAAGGCGGAGCCAACGGTTTTCGCCAAAGTTATAACTCCGGAAATTTACCACCTTTATATTAAAAGATTCTCACCGACCACCTTCGACGAATTCCAGAAGGCGGCGGATAGCGTGGATCAGTACCCGAAGTTAAATACGTTAATTTTGGATTTGCGCGGCAATATCGGCGGGGCGATCGACCTTATGCCCTACTTTCTCGGTCCTTTCATCGGCCAAAACCAGTATGCCTACGAGTATTTCCACCAAGGCGAATATACCCCTTTTAAAACCCAAACCGGATATCTGCCTGCCCTCGTCCGCTTTAAAAAAGTGGTGGTCCTAATTGACGGCAACAGCCAATCTACGGCGGAACTGATGGCTTCGGTTCTAAAACGGTATAACGTCGGGGTACTTGTCGGCACAAAAACCAAGGGCTGGGGAACCATTGAGCGGGTTTTTGATTTAAAGCAACAGATTGATCCGACGGAAAAGTATTCAATCTATCTGGTTCACACACTGACTCTGCGGGACGATAATAAACCGGTTGAGGGCAACGGCGTTGAGCCAACAATCAATATCACCGACAAAGATTGGCAGCAGCAGTTGTTAGCTCACTTTAATTATCCTCTCCTCGTCACCGCCGTTGCGGATATCTGGAGTAAAGGCCTCACCGAATTCAATTAAAACAGTCAGTTTTCGTACTTCGTCATTGCGAGGAGTTCACGACGCGGCAATCACCCATTTGACACTATAAGCCTTTTGTGGTATAATTAAGGAGCTACCGACGAGGGAAGGGAACGGGACGAACAAAGCACTTTCGCCCGATTCCTAAAACAAGCCCCGCCAGGTAAGCAAGGAGGCACGAATGTTGTCGATTCAAGTAGTTCTAGATTTTGATCGTTACATGGAACTGAGCCGGTTCTTTGAAGGGCACGACACCAAGACGGTGGAGGTCGTGAATCCAACAGGAATCCCTAACTACAGCGCTCACAAAACCGTTCATTGGACCACTTTTGAAAAATGTGACATGGTGGCGGGAGCAAAAGATCCCTGTGTTGCTGGTGTTGTCCACCACCTGACCTATGAAGTTCGCGTAAAGGTTGTCACAGCCGAAACAGCAAAAGAGGCGGGCGTATTGAAAGAATACAACCAGCTTCTTAAGATTCTCGGCGTCGCGTAGATTGGAACGACCTGCAAGTAACCACCAGCCCAGCGCAATGACTGGAAAGTAGGTGAAAACGGGAAAATTGAATAGAGAGTTAGTTACTAACTGGTACGCGCTACTTCAGCTCCTACCAGTTAGTTCTTTTTTGGAGGAAATAATTATGAAAGTAGAGGATGCTATAGCTTTGCTTATTTTCATAGTCTTTCCGAAAGAGTTAAGATATCACCAACCAATATCCCCCGCTCCTCCACCCACCCCGCGTTAACTTCAACAACGTATTGAACCGGTGAGGGTGGAGCAAAGGTTGCCGGGTACGACTCGGGCAGAATGTTTTCCGAAAAGCCCACGACTTTTTTATCCGCTCCGATCCAGATAATATCAATCGGAAAACGCATCTCCTTCATCCAAAAAGGATAGTAGCCGGGGGCGGGAAAGACAAAAAGCAGGCCCGCTTTCTCCGCCAACTTTTCCCGGCCGGAAAGACCCCGGGTTATCGCCTCATTATCCACCGCAACTTCCACCGACAGAGAAGTGTTGCCGATGGTTATTATTTTTAAATCAGATACTAAAGGAGCTTCCTTCTTCGGCCATAACTTTCCCCAACCGAACCACAGAAAAACTAAAAGAAATAATAAGAATAAAGTTTTTTCCATCAATGCTTTTTTATTAAACTTGGAGGGGTAGGCCGAACCAACAACCCGATAATGAGTTTAATATCTTCACGGAGCTTATTTAAAGTTCCCAAAATATCCTCTAAAAGGGAGTAAGCTGGTGTTGCCTGAGCCTGCTCGGACTGGTCACGGAGGAGAGTACTGTGCTGCTGGTAACCGAGAAACCCTTCCTGCAGGGTGGCGGAGACGCTGGCTTGTGGAAAGTTATTAACCCGATCGGAAAGGCCCGGGGAGAGAGCAATAATCCGGGAAAGTAAGTAGGTCTCCTCGGACAGAAAACGGGCAGAAAGAAGCTTCGGCAAGACCCCCGCGAAAATTTCTTTTTGAAGAA
>JBBTUG010000031.1:0-3497 GCA_038063895.1 Patescibacteria group bacterium
CACCTCCTAACCCTGTGATTTTACCTAGTGTTGCACTTCGTTAGCGAACCTACTGACTGATCCAAAAAGGAGGCAGAGACATGAGAAAGTTATTTTTGGGATTAGTGGTTGTTATTTCACTTTTGGTCGCTTGCGCCACGCCGACGGTGACATTGGTCCCGTCGACTGTCCCACCGGTTCCGGCGCCACCGACGGTGGAACCGATCACCCAACCAACAACGGCCCCCAATCCCCTGCTTACCACGCCTTGGGAAAAGTTCCCGGTCGCGGTAACGGTTGCCACCCACCGCATGATTGGAGGTGAGGACACGGAGATTTGGTACGGGCAAAAGCTCGAGTGGCCGGAGAAGCCTTATGATCGCGGTGGCCACGGGTTTATTCTCAGCCCCGCGGTCAAGCCGGAACTTATCGGGCGGACGATCAGAGGGAGTTTTGAAGTGCCGTTCGAAGACCTCATCATGATCTTTAGCCCGCACGAGGAAAACGACGGCCTGGCCAAAGACGTGGCTTTCCGTAGCCAAAAAGGCGAAAGCGTACTTCAGGCCTACTTTTGCGAGATGAGGGTTTACAGCGGTGGCCTTGGGGTTATTGCACATTACAACGTTTACTACGCCCCCAAAAGCACCTGCTCGGAGGAAACAATCGTTTGGGGCAACGTTAAAAGAACCCTCCTCCACGCTCCGGCGGCGGTACTCGGCTACGGCCCAAAATACTCCCGAACGGGAGAACTTTGGATAAATGGGTCGGTTGCGGGAGCTAACGGCCCCTGGGGAAACATTTTGTATTAAGCACAAGAGATGGTTTTTCCATCCACGCGCATCCATAGTTGGTTGCGCGTTTTTTTTCTTAATCAAAACCGCCCTGCCAAAAACCATCCGTTAATTTCCCCGCCATGACAGCCATATATCCTTCAACCCGCCGGGTTGAGTTCTACTTCCTTGAGAGAGCAGGTAAATGACTCTCCTCATAGCGAGCCGCGGGGAACGGACCTTAAGAGAGATTCACAAACCGAGTAAAGTCCTATTTTGTCCGCGGGGTTTGACAATAACTTATAATCGTGTATTATTTATCTACTCGTCCGGGCCACTATTCACATAACAACACGGATTGGACTATGAATTACCGTTCGAGGCCGTCAGGCCGAGAACTTCTCGCTTTCGGCTCGAAGCGTAAGCGTGAGTCTCGAAGCATCGGAGAGATCCAATTTGAGAGTGTTTCCTCTATAGTTACGCACGAGGTTAATGACCGGATATTAAGAGTTGTTGTACTGTCAGAAACTCAGAAAGCGGAGAGGAGGTGAGCCGAAATGCTGACTACCAAACAGTTACGCAAGATCGCTTGGGGAGGGCTGGCCGTTCTTTTAATTTTTAACGCCATCTTCCACGTTCTCGCGTTCGAGCAAATGGAAGTGGTCGGGGCGGCCGTATGCCTAGCGCTGTACGCGACGGAATAAACAGTTGCGCGACCTGAAACTTTAGTCTTTGACCTTTGAGGACAACTCGAAGGTCATTTTTTATCTGAGCGCTATTTATTCCGCCATATCCAACTTGGCGCTGGGCGGAGCGAGCGGTAATTAAGCCCAATAGTTCTAACTATTTTCGATGCCGATTGGCAAGAAATTATACGAATATTTGTATATATTTTACGGACGATCGTCACGAAAACGTATAAGTTATTGAGTCTTAAAACGGCGCCACGGAGGGATAAGTCTTTACCCCTTTTCAAGCGACTACCGGTTATTGTGATGAGTGAGCGGCCAGTAAACCGGACACCTCTCCGGCGAGGGCGGCGGTCTTAACAATTTTCGTTTCTTGGCTGTTTCGAAGTTTCCACTCTACCCCGCCCCCGGCCAGAGATTTCTCGGAAACAACGAGCCGGACAGGGATCCCGATCAGATCCGCGTCAGCAAATTTCTCTCCGGCCGAAACCCCATCCCGGTCGTCGTAAAGAACCTCAATCCCCGCTCCATTCAGCTGTTCGTACACCTCTTCCGCCCTAATTCCTGATTCATTATTCGTTATTCCATCTTTTCCTTCCGAATTAGGAATTACGAATTTGGAATTAAGATTGATTAAATGAACTTGGTACGGAGAAACCGCCGCCGGCCAAATAATCCCCCGCCCGTCGTGATGAGTTTCCACAATTAGCGCCAGCGCCCGCTCGACCCCAATGCCGTACGCGCCCATTTGCATAAATTTTTCTTTCCCGTCCTTATCGACGAAGGTTCCCCCCTGGGCTTTAGTGTAAAAATCATCATATTTAAAACAGTGTCCGAACTCCATCGTTTTCAACTCCTGAAGCTGGCCTTGGCATTTCGGACAACCGGCTCCGGACGGCGCGAGAGCAATGTCGCCTAAAAGTTCAACCTTAAAGTCGCGGCCGTAATTAACGTTAACCATATCGGTTTCTTTTTCTTTCTGGCCGCCGATAAAATTCCGGACGGTTTTTAGGGAATGGTCCCCGACATAGAAAGCGCCCGGGTGGCCCCACGAATGCACCCAGCCCGAACGGGTTCCCAGCTTTTTCAAATCGGGCTCAGTGGCCGGGCGCAACTCCCCTTCTCCGATTAAGCGCACCAGTTTCCGCTCATTGATATCCAAATCCCCGCGGATGACGGCGATAATTATTTTGCCCTTGCCGGTTTTATAGACAACATTTTTTAGGAAACGTCGTGCCGGCAAACCGTAATGCTTTTCGTTGTCGGCCATTGTCTCCACCCACTCTGGTTGAGATACCTTTTCGAGCGGTTTTTCCGACTCACTCATATTTACTTCATCTCTAACAAACTCGGCCTTCTCGACGTTCGCTTTGTAGTCACATTTATCGCAGGCGAGAATACGATCTTCTCCTGACGAAACGGGAACCATAAACTCGTGGCAAAAGTCGCCACCCAGCGCTCCGCTGTCGGCCAAAACCGGGACGGCCTTTAAATCCAGTCTTTCCGCGATTCGTTCGTAAGCGTGGTACTGGTCGTAATAGGTTTTTAAAAAACTTTCCTCGTCCGTGGCAAAGGAATAGGCATCTTTCATTAGGAATTCACGAAGCCGGAGGAGGCCGCCGCGGGCGCGCAGCTCGTCGCGGAATTTTTGTGAAAACTGGTGAATAACAATCGGCAGATCCTTATACGTCGGGTTAAACATTTTCACCAGTTCCACCATCAATCCCTCCGCCGTCGCCCCGACCACCAGCTCGGCCCCGCGCCGGTCTTTAAGTTTCATTAAATCTTCGCCCCACGCGGTATCCCGATGCGTCGCCTGCCATATCTCGAGAGGATGCAGAGTCGGTAAAATCACCCGCTGCGAGCCGATTTTCTCCATTTCGCCGTCGATAATCCCAATGATTTTTTGCTCCACCCGAAGCCCTAACGGAGTGAGGATATAACGGCCGGCCACGACTTCGCGGATATACCCGGCCCGGAACAGGAGTTGGTGGGAAATGAACGTCGCGTCTTTGGGCGCATTGCGGACGGTTTTTCCAAAAAGTTTCGAATAGCGCAT
>JBBTUG010000032.1:0-3408 GCA_038063895.1 Patescibacteria group bacterium
CCGAACCTGCTGGAATTTATCCTCCCCGCTTACATTATCTTCAATCATAATTTAATTTTTGCCCTCGGTCTCGGCGTCCCTCTTAAGCTGCTCCACGAATATAAGCTTCATATTAAAAACTTCATCGATCCCTTCTCCAGCGCTTACATCCTCCAGCATCCGGAGCACGATCGCAAAACCGCCAATAAAAAACGGAGCTAGGTAGACAGTAAACTCTGTCAACCCAACTCCGCCGGTTTCTAAACTTGACGCTGCTGCGTCATTTCTTATCCGCACTCACTCCCGTCATCCCATTCAAAAGTTGCGGGAAATACCAGATCTCCTTGTCCGTTGCCACCGCGCCCTCCTTCACGTAAACCGCCCCATCCTGCAACGTAAGCGGACCTTTGTACAAATTGATACTGCCATCGCCCAAACCCTTGATAAAGGTTTCGAGCGTGGTTTTGTTGGCGGCACTCATCGCCTTGCCAAAGGTAAAGCCCACGGCGCCGGTATCGGGATTACCGAGATCTTTCCAATCCGGTCCGTCCCAGTCCCACGCTGGTTTCCATGTGCCCGCACTGAACGCTTGTACCGTCTTCAGGTAGCGCGGACCCCAGTTGAAGTAAGGAACCCCCAAACAGGCGTCGGGCGCCTCATTGCAGCCATCCTTGAAATCATACGAGACGGCCCACACCTTCTGTCCCTGCTTCTGGCGCTGGCCGGCAACCACCAACGCTTCCGTCGTATCCAAACCGGAAATAACTACGTCGTTGCCGGAGTTGAAGAAATCATTCGCCACTTTGGTTGGATCCAGCGTAACGCCGGGAATGTTAAACCAGAATCCGATCCACTTCACGTCGAATTTCAGATCCGCCGGGTTCTTTTTAGCGAAGTGTACCCAGCAGTATTTCGCGCCCAGGTACGCCGCATCCGCCAGCCGGCGCGTCTCGTCGTTGATCAGCGGGCCGAGGAAACCGATCTTGCCGGTCTGCGTCGAAAGAGCCGCACTGCACCCCGCGACCATCTTCATGTATTCCATCTTGCCCATGGAGTTGCCAAGGTTTTTGATGTCCTTGTAGTTCTTCCCGTCTTTCCAAGCGCTGTCCCCCGAAGCGTTAATGAAGGTCAGATCGGGATGTTTCTGCGCCGCGGTGATCGTGTCGGTTTGAAAGTCGTCACTGGTGGTAATAATTAGTTTCACACCCTTGGACGCCATGTCCGCCACGACTTGCTCGAGCGTGGTACCGGGGCGATCCGCCGGATTTAGCTTGTCGATGTAAACGAAATCACTCCCGGGTAATTTCGCTTTGACGTAATTGGCAGCGAGGTAATGCGCCTCGCTCCAGCCGTGATCGTTGTAAGGACCGACGAGCACGATGCCGAACTTGACCGGCGCCGCGGCAACGGTGGGCGGTACGGGCGTCGGCGCCGAAGCGCAGGCCGCCAGGACCGCTAAAATTAAAACCAGCACAATAAGTGTGATTCGTTTTGGGGTAAACACGGTCTCATCTCCTTTTTTCGTTCTGATTGGGCGTCGAAAAACGACCAAATAAAACGTACCCACTAATTAACCATATGCACCTCCTTTCCTTGCCGTCATGCTGGTACTATCCAGCATCTTCCGATTCTGGATGCGGCTTTCAGCCTTACCAGAATGACGGAGTGATATCTCTAAAACTCAAGTTGTCAAAGAACAAAAAAAACCGGACTTCCGGCCTATAAAAACTTAAAATCCGCCTTCGGAACTAAATCCAGAAAAAGTCGGATCGATTTTGATGGCCAATTTATAGAGTCTTATCATCTTGATCCGTTCGATACACTCAGGATCAACACTGAGCTTGTCGAATGTGTCGATAAGGTTTCCCCACGGCTTGGGGATATTATTCTGTTACTTTCAGCTTATTGTTTAACGCCCACCACTGTCAAGAGGAATTGTGGAAAAATGGTAGCTTGCTGAGAAAATAAAAAGGCACGGAGATTTTTTCCGGCTCTGTTCCCTGCTTAATAATCGCGTAAACGGCGGCGACTTCAGCTCCGGCGGACTTAATCAGTTCACTAACCACCTCAATCGTCGCTCCGGTGGAAACAACATCATCGATAATTACAACTTTCTTCCCTTTCAGCAACTGCGCATCCGGGCCGTTTAAAACCATCGTAGGCTTCGTCTTTCCAGTTAAAGGACCAGTCATATACCCCATGATGTTTTTGCGCAGGACCACGTAACGGGGTTTGCCTAAACGCGTGGCCAGAACTTGCAGCAGCGGGACGACCTTAACCTCCGGCCCGACCAGATAGTCGAAAGATATTGCCTTAAGGCGCACTGTGAGTTCTCCGGCGATTGCCTCGACCAACTCGCCGTCGCCCAGCAGGTTAAAAGAAGCGATTTTTAGATTCGGGGCGATGGCCACGAGCGGCAATTGGCGGGTCAGGCCGCAAAGGTTCAGCGCGTAATAATCCATTGAGAAAATACTAGCACAAACCGTAATAAAGTTACCGTCATTGCGAGTGTCACCTTTTGGTGACCGAAGCAATCTGACCGCTGCGGTCATCCTGAGCGTAGTCGAAGGATCTTTTTTATGATGCGATCGAATCATAAAAAGCGATGTCAATATTTAGTGTGCGATCGCACACATTTCTTTGACATTTATTTTTCTAATTGGACTTATTGACAAGTCAGTTAGAAAATAAGCATTTCTTACCCTTCGAGGCCACCTGCGGCCGAGAAGTTCCGCATTTATTCTGCGAAGAAGTTCTCCCCCGCTCAGCGGGGTCGAACGGTAAGTGCCTAACCTCTAAGTGATTTATCAATAGATCTTCCCATAAAAAGATTGAAGCGGAGTGATGTTGAGCTTGCGCTGCATCACGTCCGCTTCAAAGAAACTACGCCTTCGCGAGTGTCGGTTTCCCGTTTTTCACCACGATGGCGAACTTTCCACGACCCGTATCCACTACTACCTTTTGAGGATTTACCTTAGTAACCGTATGTACCAAGAGTAACTTCCCGTCCGGCGTCCAGTTGATTCCGGGTTTCAAATTTTTTGCCATTTTTCCTCCTTTTGGCTGGGACCACTTTGTGTGGTAGGCTTCCCGTTAAAAAATAGTGCGTTCACTTTTACATATGCGCCCTTGCGCGAGTGCTCTTATAGGTTAGTACGGAATCTCATAGTTTGTCAAGTTGGATATAGCTTAGTGCTCGGTTATTTGCAAGCACTTTATCCACCCTTACCCTTATATTATAGCATATTTTAGCCATTTAGTCAATGTTATAGGACTAATTTTTGCGGTGAAAAAACAATTGGGGCTAAGAGGAAAAGAACATCCGGCGCAGATCCTGGAAAGTGACCAGGACGAAAAGTAGGATCAGAAAAGCGAAACCGATATTATTGGCCGGGCCTTCCCACCGCTGCGCCCTAACTTTCCCGAAAA
>JBBTUG010000033.1:0-9731 GCA_038063895.1 Patescibacteria group bacterium
CGGCGCTGTCGAATTCCACGCCGCTGGCGGAATACCACCGCGAATCTAGGGAAGACATTGAACGACGGATGACCTTGTTTGTGCGCCGGGTAGCCTGCCAGTATCCGAACCGGTCGGTTGTGGCGGTTTCCCACGGGGATCCGATTGTTATTCTTAAAGCCGGGCTGGAAAAAACAAATTTTGACTGGGAATATAAGAAGGCAAACTACGTCGCTAAAGGCCGTTTCTTCGGAATTGTTGTATGATTAATAGAAGGGCTTCGTATGTCATTTCTTAAAGATTTATGGGTCTATTCTTGGATCTTTATCGGCCAGACCATTAGAAAAATCGACCGGCGTTTGATCCTATATATTATTGTCTTTTTCGTCGTGGTTGCTTTCGTTCTGATAAAAATAAGGAGCTAACTTTTACTTATGCCCGCCTTCCTAATCCGCCTCATTTTGTTTCCTGTCTGGTGGCTCTATTCCGTTCCGGTTTATCTCCTAAAACTTTTGCGGAAGATTTCGCTGGAGTTGGATCACCGACTGGCTGTCAGCTTAATGCTCCGGACGATGTTCGTACCTCTTTTTGGCGACACTTCGGTATTGGGATTTTTTATCGGAATTATTTTCCGCAGTTTCCGCGTCGTTTTCGGCATTCTTTCCATTCTCTTCGCGGATCTGCTGTTCCTGTTTTTAATTTTATTCTGGCTTTTGGTTCCTTACGGACTTCTGTTCCGTCTCGCAAACCCGCGCTACGGGCTTTGCTTACTCCTGTTATTTGACCTTCTTCATTCTCTGCTTAGTCTTTTGCAGTATTTCGCCAATCGGAACTTTCTTAAAGCAATGGGGCGGGAGACTCAGTTGCGGCTCGATGGAGGAGGCCAGGAAGATTTAACGCAGGAAGACCGGGAGGCTACAAGAGCTTGGGTAGAGGCCCGTTTCCGGTGGTTACACCCGCCGCGGTTGTGGGAAGAGTCGTACCGGGTCGCGCCGCTGGGCGGGTTTAATCGGGCGTTAACGGGGCGGGTTACGCCGACGCTTGACGCTTACAGCAGTGATTTAACGAAATTGGCCCAACGCGGAAAGTTGCCGCCGCTGTTCGGGAAAAAAACGCCACTGGATGAGCTCTTCCGGGTTTTGGAAAAAGAAAGCGCCAACAACGTCATACTGGTCGGTCCGACCGGCTGTGGAAAAACTTCTTTGGTTTACGGCCTGGCAAATAATATTGTGGCGGGGACGCACAGCAAAGCTTTGGCGGACCGGCGTTTAGTGTCTTTGGAGTTAGGGGTGCTTTCGGCGGGAACCCGCTCAGGCGGAGAACTACAGGAACGTCTGGTTGGCTTAATCCGGGATATTGAGGTTTCGGGCAAGATTATTCTATTTATTGACGAGGTGCACAATGCTGTCGCTGCCGGCGGCGGTGTGGAAACTTCCCTTATTTTCTCCGCTTTGGAGCCGCACCTTTCGGACGGAAAGTTTCAAATGATTGGGGCGACCAGTTGGGAGAACTACCGCAAGTACATTGAACCGCACGAAGCCTTTTCCCGGCTTTTCGAAACCGTCGAAATTCCCGAGAGTAGTTTCGCGGAAACTCTTGAGGTTCTGCAATATCTGAGCTTGAACTTAGAGAAGAAATACCGCCTAATGATTTCTTATCCGGCTCTGAAGCGGGCCATTACCCTTTCTGCCCGTTTCGTTTTTGACCGGGTTTTACCGGACAAGGCGATTGGGATTTTAGAGGAAACGGTTGTTTTGGCAGCCAGGACCGGAAAAAGTAAAATGGTGACGGCCGCTGATGTTGAGGAGCTGGTTACCCGGAAAACTCATATTCCGGTAACCGCGGTCGGTGGCGCCGAGTCCGAAAAGTTACTAAAACTGGAAGAAAAAATGCACGAGCGTCTGATTGGTCAGGATGAGGCGATTTCCGCCATTGCTGACGCCGTCCGCCGCGCCCGGGTCGGGCTGCGCGATCCGAACCGGCCGATTGTTTCTCTTCTTTTTGTTGGTCCGACCGGAGTTGGAAAAACTGAAGCCGCCAAAACCCTAGCGCAAAATTATTTCGGAAATGAGTCCGCTTTTATCAGTTTCGATATGAGCGAGTATCAGCGGGAAGACAGTGTTAACCGGTTGCTTGGTTCTCCGGCATCAACAGAGCCGGGCGCGCAGCTGGGATTATTGACGGAAAAAGTCCGGAAGAATCCGTTTTCGCTGGTTCTTTTTGACGAGGTGGAAAAAAGCCACCCGCGCCTTCTCGATCTGTTTCTCCAGATTTTGGAAGAAGGGAGGCTGACAGACGCTGCGGGACACACCGTCAATTTCAGCAATACAATGCTCATCTTTACCAGTAACGCCGGAACTGAGACAATTTATCAGGGACTGAAGAGCGGTCGGAGTATAAGCGAGATCAGTAAAAATATTTTCTCTTTTCTTTCCGGCAGTTTCCGGATCGAATTGTTGAACCGTTTTGATGGGGTGGTGGTTTTTAGTCCTCTGACTCGGGAACAAGTTAATATGGTTGTCAGGCTGAAACTGAGAGGAGTATCTAGCCTCGGGCAACTTTCCGGTCTGGCTTTCAGCTTTACCGACGAATTAATTGATTCCTTAAGCCGGCTTGGCTACGACCCTGCCCTCGGCGCCAGGCCTCTCCGCCGTTTGATTCAGGATAAGATTGAAGCGCATCTGGCGAAAAAGATTTTGTCCGGTGCCATTAAAAAAGGCGAAGCCGTAATCTTAGGGACAGAGATTTTGGAAGAATAATTATGCCAACCTTACAGGAACGTTTTGAAATTTTAGTACCGACGCTGGATCTTCCCGGGAAAAAAGCTCGGGTGGGGGCAATCGAGCAGCTGATTACCCGTCCCGATTTCTGGCAGGATAGTGACAACGCCCGCGCTAGGATGCAGGAATTGGCTTCCCTTCAGAAGGAGTTGAGCCTTGTTTTACTGATTGAAGAGCAGATTAAGGAAGTTAATCAGGAAACGGAGGACCCTTCTCCTGTCCTGGCGGAACTTGAAGCGGCGGTGCGGAAACTTGAGATTAAGACCTTGCTCTCGGGGCCGTATGACCGCCAGGGCGCGGTTTTATCTCTCCATTCCGGCCAGGGGGGAACGGAGGCAATGGATTGGGCCTCGATGCTAAAACGGATGTATGAACGCTATAGTCAGCGTCAGGGTTTCGAGGTAGTGATTGTCGACGAGTCGCCGGGGGAGGAAGCCGGACTGAAATCGACGGTGCTGGAAATAAAAGGGGAGTACGCTTACGGTTACCTAAAAGGCGAAGCGGGTGTTCACCGATTAGTGCGGCAATCACCCTTTAATGCTAACCACCTCCGGCAGACATCCTTTTCAATGGTGGAAATAACACCTTTGTCGGATGAAGCCGTTAATGACGAGATTGAGTTGAAAGATTCGGATTTGGAAATCACTTCCTTCCGCGCTTCCAGTCACGGAGGGCAAAATGTTCAGAAGGTCGAAACCGCTGTCCGGATCCGGCACAAACCGACCGGAATTACGGTGGCGGCCCAAACTCAGCGCTACCAGGCACAGAACCGGCAAATCGCCCTGCAGGTTTTAAAAAGCCGGTTATTGGCAGCCCGAATCGAGGCGGCCCGGGCTGAACACGAACGGCTGAAAGGTATCTACAAAGTCCCGGGGTGGGGAAACCAAATCCGTTCCTACGTTCTTCATCCCTATAAACTGGTTAAAGATCTTCGGACGGGGCTGGAGAGTACCGATCCGCAGAAAGTTCTCGACGGCGAGCTGGAACCACTGATCGAAGCGGAACTGCGAGCCGGGATCGGCGCATTCTGATAATTTACGGAGCGGTTCTTACTCCGTTGATGCTATACTGAAGGGCAATAAATGGAATTAAAATTACCGCAACAAGGTAGTCCGCAGGAGAAGAACTTGGCCCGGGTTTTACTAGGGTTTATTTTGATCTTTTGGATAGTTTATCTGGCCAAGGTTATTGTCTTTGATCCGAAGACCTCAGCCCTGGCTCCGGAGACCACCCTTGGTTCCGGCGTGATTTCGGCGACACCTTTGCCGGTCCAATCCGCGGCTAAAGTGACTCTTCTCGGTTCGATTCTGCCGCTGCTGGAAGATAATGGTTCGGGGGGAACGCACCGGTTAGTTGGCGCAGACGGGAAGGTGGAGGCGATTCTTAAAAGCCGGAATCTGGACTTGAATTTTACGATTTCCGGGGTTCTAGTTGAGGTCACCGGAAAAAAAGAGCGGCTGGTGAACGACCTGCCTTTAATTAATGTCGAATCGATCCGATACCGGCGGAACGACTGATTTGTCGGAAGCCCAAAACACTATGATTGAATTTCGCGGAGTTGATAAAGAATATCCTGATGGAACGCTGGCCTTGTCCGGAGTTGATCTGCTGATTGAGCCGGGGGAATTCGTCTTTCTGGTCGGTCCGTCCGGCGCCGGAAAAACCACACTGATAAAATTATTGATCCGTGAGGAGGTTGCGTCGCGCGGTGAAATTTTCTTCCGCGACCAGGAAGTAACGGGATTACCTGCAAACCAGTTGCCTCACCTCCGACGGGATATCGGGGTGGTTTTTCAGGATTATAAACTCCTGCCGACCCGGACGGTTTTTGAGAATGTGGCCCTTTCTTTGGAAGTGGTCGGACGGCAGCGGGCGGAAATTAATGAGTTGGTGCCGGCAGTTTTAAAACTGGTCGATTTATTGGGTAAGGTCGGTCATTTTCCCGACCAGCTTTCCGGTGGGGAACAGCAACGGGTGGCTATCGCCCGGGCGTTAGTGCACGAACCGAAAGTGTTGATTGCGGATGAGCCCACCGGCGATGTTGATCCGGCGATGACGTGGAGCATTACCCAGTTGTTGAAAAGAATTAATGAATGGGGGACGACGGTTATCGTGGCCACCCACGACGTGGATGTGGTGAACTCTCTGAACAAACGTGTGGTAAGCTTAGAACGGGGGCGGATCGTCCGCGATAATCCCCAAGGACAGTATGAATTCTAATTTCTTGCCCGAATCCCTTTTATTGGCCGGACAATACGTCCGCCGCAATCTATTTCTCACGGTCGCTTCCGTCGCGGTGATGACTTTAACCTTTTTTGTCACGGCCACTTTCGTCGGCGCGGCTGCCGGAGCTGATTCCGCCGTCAAATTTCTTGAATCAAAAGCCCAAATTACCGTCTTCTTTAAAAATGACGCCCCGCCGGAAAAAATCATGGCGATCAAAGATAATTTGGAGGCGGGTGGAAGTACCATCGAAGTCAAATACATCTCCCAAGAAGAAGCGCTGAAAATCTACCTCGGTCAGCATCAGGACGAACCGACTTTGCTGGAATCGGTCAACGCGGGTATTTTCCCCCCAAGCTTAGAAATCCGCGGGCGGCGGCTGTCGGATCTTCCCCAATTGGCGAAGGAATTGGAAAATAAAGAAGGGGTTGAGGAGGTCGTCTTTTTTAAGGAAGTGGTCGATACCTTTTTACGGTGGACGCAAACCATCCGCCTGTTCGGACTTATTTTAATCTCTATCCTGACTCTGATCTCCGTATTAATAACTTTAATTACCATCGGGATGACTATTTATACCCGGGTTGAGGAGATAGAAGTCATGCGCCTGGTGGGGGCGACGGCCTGGTATATCCGTCTGCCGTTTCTTTTCCAGGGAGCGCTTTACGGACTTATTTCCGCCAGCCTTTCCAGCGTTCTATTTTTAGCGGCCACGCCGGTGGTCACGCCTTATTTTTTCCGTTTGATGGGCGTAACGTCACTGGGGACGGTACCCTTTCCACTGTCGGATCCGGTTTTTTTGGCCGAGATCGTTGCCGGCCAGCTTTTCTTCGGGGTCTTTCTGGGAATTGCCGGCAGCGCCGCGGCCATCCGGAAATACCTGCGGTTTTAATTATTTTCTTCCCGTGTTAAAAAAGTTTCTTGGTCTTATTATCATTCTTGGTTTGTTGCCTTTTCTTACCGGTTCTTCCCGGCTCCTTTCCGTGCGGGCCCAAACGGTAACTCCTGATACCGGCAGTTACGATGACGCGCTGCGCCGGGAGGAGGAGTTGCGGAAAAAGGTCGCGGAGCTGCAGGAAAATGACAAAACCCTAAAGAACCAGTTGGCGATTATTGATAATCAGATCAGCCTGACAACAATCCGGATTGAACAGACTCAATCCCGCCTGAACGAAAAGGAGAAAGAACTCCAGGGACTAAGTCAGGATATTGAAAATCTGTCCGGCCGGATCACCCGTTTAAGCGACTCGCTGGTTTTTCAAACCAAAGTGCTGGGGGACCGCGCCCGGGCCAGTTATAAAAACAGTTACGTCTCCCCGTTACAGGTTTTGCTGGGCGGTCAGGATTTGATGGAATCTTTAACCCGTTATAAGTACCTTAAAATATTGGAGGAGCAGGACCGGCGGATGCTGGCGCAGATGAAGGTCACCCGCGAAAATTACAAAGAGCAAAAAAATAATCTGGAGGATAAAAAAGCCCAAGCCGAGATCGTAAAAAAACAGATCGAAACGGAAAAAAAGAGTTTGGAAGCGGGTCGGGCGGAAATTAACCGGCAGCGGGGGGATAAAGCTTACCTTTTGGAGATCACCCGGTCGGACGAGAAAAAATACCAGGATTTACTCCGCCAAGCCCAAGCCGAGCGGGAGGCAATTGAGCGGGCGATCACTTCAATTTCTTTAAAAGACGGGGTTGCGGTCAAAGCCGGGGATCCGATCGCTTTAATGGGTAACTCCGGGTCGCCGAATTGCTCAACCGGAACCCATCTTCATTTCGAGGTTCGGAAGAACGGATCGTATGAAAACCCGGCCGCCTATTTATCCGGGCATGACGTTAGTTACGATTCCCAAGTCGCCCCGATGAGTTATACCGGTTCCTGGCGCTGGCCGCTGAATGATCCAATAATAATCAGCCAGGAATATGGAATGTCTTTTTGGGCTAAAAGCGGTTTTTATCGGGGTAGTCCGCACACCGGAATTGATATGTATACGCGCAACGAATATATGATCCGGGCCCCCGCCGACGGGACTCTTTACAAAGGCTCAACCAATTGCAGTGGCTCGACGTTAAAATATGCGGCTATCGACCACGGCGACGGTCTCTTCAGTTATTATCTCCATATTCAGTGATGCATTTTAAACAACTCAGGTTCAGACTTTCCGGACAAAAGGCGTCCAGCCTCGAAACACTCGGACTTACTGCATTTTATCTCAAATATTAAATATAAACTAAAACAAAGGTGCGATTTGTCATACGATCGTTACCTAAAACGCACCAAGTAACTGTTACAGGAGAACTCTGAAATTATTTTGGGAGGTAGGATTGCTTAGTTACCGTTTCTTCTCTGAAAAGGGAAGTCATCATTGCAATTAATTCTTTTTCCGTTTGCGTACATTTGATCCCTCCTATTTGTTGGTAAAATAACGGAAATAACCGACGACTGTCTAAGGGGGATAAGACCGACTTACACACTATAATTTTTCCCCACAGGCCCTCTTTTCGAAAGAACTTTTCAAGCTCTTCATCAACCGGAAAAGCGGTTATCCAGACACTTTTTTGGATGTACAGGAATCCGATGTGCTTCAGAAAAGTTCTGAGGCGGGATCTTAATCTTTTTTCCGACTCCTTAATATCGTAGAAGACTATCCGCCAATAACCGTCCCAAGGCTGCTTCCGGTATTTTATTGCCGGAAATTTGGAAAAAATATAATTAATGCCATCCGGAGTTAGATTGTACCGGCGGTCATTACGATTAGTTCCCTTATTCTCAACCCACTTTTTCTTAAGAAGGCGAAGGAGGGTATATTTAAAGGTCTTTCTCCGTTCTTGAAAATACTTGATATCTTCGTAAGAATACCCAGAGAGCGACGCATTGAGATCACTTCTCTGGAAACCAAACCCATCTGTAAACGCATCCTCGGCAAAAGCTCCTACCGCCAGAAGGGTTACCAGCGCTTTTTCGCGAAGGGATAGTTGGGAAAATAATCCAGAATCTTTCGGCATTCTTAATTCTACCCCGAGAATAACCCAGGTGCAACTTATTGAACGATCGTAAGGATAATCGCACCGCCAATATGTTTGTGGATCACAACTTGCAAAAGGTAACACCTGTTCCTTAAACTTAAACTAACGATGTCTTTCCCTGCCCGGAAGGTATATTTTAAAATCTCCGTCCTCTTTCTATTAATCTTATTATTTTCCTTTAAACTTGACCTAGCAAAATCCGCCGCCGCGACTAATACCGTGGTTATTAATGAGGTTCTTTATGATCCGAGTGGGAGTGATCCTGGCCAGGAGTGGGTTGAACTCTATAATGCGGGTGACTTATCCGTGGATCTCACGGGGTACGAACTCAACGCGGCTTCCGGCGATTATTACAAATTCCCTTCCTTAAGCCTTAAGAGTAAATCTTTTGTTACGGTTCATTGGGGAAAGGCTGGTGTTGATGATGATGATGAGGCCAATCTCTATACCGGATCATCCGGGTTTGCCACCATCGGTAATACGAAGAGTTCCATCACTCTTTTTAATTCCGCCACCCACAGTAAAAGTACCATCGTTGATTATTTGGAGTACGGCTTAGCGGGACAGACCTGGGAAAGCACCGCAGTTTCGGCTGGTATTTGGACGGTAGGGGATTTTATCGCCGATAGCAAAGAGGGTTCTTCGCTTGGGTTAAATATGGATGGGGCGGATACCGACACCAGCTCGGATTGGCAGTCATTCATCGCGCCCACCCCCAATCTTGCCAATAAGACCCCGGTTACTTACCCCTCGGAAATTTATCTCTCCGAATATTTGCCCTATCCGGCTTCGGGTAATGAGTGGATAGAAATATACAACGGCAACAGTGAAACAAAAACTCTGACAGGATGGCAGATCGATGATCTTGCCGGGGGTGGCAGTAGTCCGAAAAGCTTTTCGTCGTTAGTTCCCGGAAAGGGTTTCCTGAAAATTGATCTGGCGGCAAGCTTTTTTAACAATGGCGGTGATAGTGTCCGACTCCTGCGGCCGGACGGAACGGTCGCGGATGAAACCAGTTTTACCCTGAGCTATAAAGCCAATGCGTTTGCCCGGGATTCCGGCAATAGCTGGCAGGAGACGACAAAGTCGACACCGGGGGAGATAAACGTGATCAACAGTCCCGTCCACAGTCTGACCGTTACCGAAATTAAGAAGTTGCTTACCGGTACCAGGATCAGTACCGAGGCTTTTGTTACCGCTCCGCCCGATCTCCTCGGCGATAACGATTTTTATATCCACGACGCGACCGGCGGAATAAAAGTTCACTGCACGTGTTCTTTATCTTCGACTTCTTTTGGTTTAGAGGCTAAGATAAAAATTTCCAGCTCCATTGAAGAGAGCGATAGCGAGAAATATATTAAAACTGATTCTGTTGCTATTCTCGAAAAAAATCAGCCGCAAACGGAAACAGATTCAATCGGGACCGGGGAGATCAATGAAGTGAACGAGGGCAATTTAGTCAAAATCACCGGCCTGGTCGATCACCTTGACGGCACTACTTTTTATCTCAATGACGGTTCGGGGTTGGCCAAGGTTTATATAAAGGATTCAACCGGAGTCGTCCGGCCGGATTTGGAATCCGGACAATTGGTTCGGGTTATCGGAGTGGTTTCCCAATCGGGCACTCTAAAAGACGGTTCGGCGAATTACCGTCTTTTGCCGCGCTTTCAAGGCGACATTGAAATTCTCAGTGTGACAAAAGAAGAACTGTCGGCAGGGGATTCCGGGTTG
>JBBTUG010000034.1:0-15786 GCA_038063895.1 Patescibacteria group bacterium
ATATTTATTCTGCTAATTGCTCTTCTTCAATATCTCGGGAGTTTTTTAGCCCGGTCAAAAAGCATTTGGGCGGGCGGGGTTATCGGGGCGGGGCTGGGGATTCCATTCGGTTTCCTCGGCCGGTCCCTCGCTTTAGGGTTTGGCGCCGTTGCGATTTTAGGCTTTTTCGGTTTAATCCTTGATTTTTTTCTTTCGAAAAATTACGACCGTCTGAAAAAGCTTGGCAAGTCCACGGGATTTCTCCATACTTGGGGCGGGTTTTACGGCGGTGGGCAGCGCGGCGGTAGTTCGGGTTTTTCTGGTTTCGGCGGCGGCATGTCCGGCGGCGGCGGTAGCAGCCGGTCGTGGTGACGTGCACATAATCTTATTATCTTAGAAAATAATTTCCCCCTTCTTTTCCGTTGCGTTAATAACCCATGTCTTTTTTTACCCTCCGATCGTGCACCAAAAAAAGAATGGTGCTAGACTGGAAAGGGATAAATTGAGATCCTCGGTTTGTTGAAAGGAACTACATGTCCATCCTCTTTAAACAACTTAATCTTCGGGAAAAGATTTTGCTCGGGTTATTGGTAACGGGTGCAGTAATCGAGGATTTAGCAGACAGGCTTTACGAACCATTTGATCTTTACCACAGCGGGATCGGCCACTCGCACGAAAGTCACGAATATTTTCGGGAGAAGGAAAAATCCGCCCGGAAGACCCTCTATTTTTTGGCTACCGCGAAGCTTATTTCGCGCTCCCGACATCCCGGACGTGATTCTTATCTCCTCACGGAAGAAGGGCTTGACCTCTTATTTAAAAAATTCCCAAAACTTAAATACGGTAACCGGACTTGGGATGGGTACTGGCGGATGGTCGTTTACGATATCCCCGAAAAAGACCATAAGTTGAGGGCCCGCCTTCGAAGCCAACTTCGCTATTTGGGTTTTAAGTTTTTGCAGAAGAGTGTGTGGGTGAGTCCCTTCGCCGTGGAAGATGATTTGGAGGCATTTCTTAAGAAAGAGCGGCTTTGGGGGAAGATTATAGTTTTAAAGTCGAAGTTACCAGATTCGGAAAGTCGACGTTGGGCAAAGATCTTTCGAGTGGGTGTGCCTAAAGCTGAAGCCAATTCTATGAACGGTGTGGAAGCGAGAGTTACGAAACTTATCACGGACCCCCTCTTACCCAAAGGCCTCTAAACAACACCTTTTTTCCTTGTCTTTTTTTAACCTCCGATCGTGCACCAAAAAAAGACATGGTAATCGGTTGGACGAATCTACTCCCATCCGCCAGAGGCGGATTGATGGTTGGTAAGCTCATGAACTCGCTAACCAACCAGTCAAAAAAAGAGCTGAGGGGGGAATAAATTCCCGAACCCTCAGCTGTAAGTTCTAAATTAATTTCTTCTTGCCTCTCTTTTTCCGTGAATCTTCCAGATTCTCGTAGATGCCGGCGGCCAGTTGTCCGATCGCCTGAAGAACAAACTCAAGCGTCTGCCCTTTCAGCATGTACTCGGCGATGGCAGCGGCGCAGCAGAAAGAGACCAGATGGTCAAGTCCAGACCGATCGCCGTTTTTCAAAGCGGCGGCCACAAACGTGTTCGCGGCGTGAATCTCAATCAGCCCGGGCAAGCGGCCGCGATACATAACTTTCTCCGGATCAACGTCCGGAATATCGCGGATCCAAAGTTGGGGTCGGAACACCCGATCCAACTTCACTGCTTCTTCCGGCTTTGCTTTCGGCGGTCGGTTGACGCGCACGTGAAAAGGGAACCGATAGCCGGGTTTTGCTGGCGTCAGGGTTTTCTCTTCCTCGGTTGTGCCTTCAATCAGGCAATCTGCCGGGACACTGGCAAGCTTGACTTTGTATTTCCGGTTGAGCGCCAGATCACAGAAAGCCACATATCCGGACCTTCCGGTGGTGTGTCGGTCAACCAACTGACCGTCGTGCCACAGCTCTATCACTGCTCCCTCGAACGCCTGATCGTACTGATCCATTACGGTCGCCTCAATTCGCCGTTTGCAAGTTTGTCTCTCGACTCTTTCCCGTGCCTTGCTCGTCTTCTTTTTTCGGGCAGCGTCAGGCAGTGTTCCAATTGGCTGGTCGCTAAAAATATGACTTTCAGCCATGGCTGCCAAGATCGCGTCGACCGCTTCAGCGCTGAAGCGGGTTGCCACTCTTTCCCGGCTGCGTTTGTCCGCGGCCGCGATTAGATCTTCCAGCTCTTCACCTAGAGATCGAAGACAGGCGATCCAGTGGCGGTAGGTTCGTGACGATTGTAGCGGCGCGTTTTTGTTGCTCGACCACTCTATTTCGTCGGGTGCAGAAACCGTTCCTTCCAGCCGGTTCCAGGGAGTAAGCCGGAGAAAATCCTCTCCGAGGTCTTTTAGCATTTTTCCTGTCGCTGTTTTGCGTAGGATCCTGGGCGAGAGATTCACGCTTCCGGGCGCGTAGAAGAGTTGCACCCGAAAAGAATGTTTCCCGTGGGCTACCAGTTCCCGGTCCAGCAGACAGCCGCCTCTAAATTCCGGGGCATTTGCTATCAAGACCCGCCCGCCTTGTGTCCTCCGTCCTTCTTCGGTCAGGCGATCAATAACCTTGATTACCAAACCGTGCCGAATATCTTCGCCAAAGACGTTGCTAAGATATTCAGCCAAAAGACGAGGCGACAAACTGTGTTCGAAGCCGGGATGCAGTCCCTTCATCACGACTTGGGTGCCATGGCGTAAACGCTCACCCCATGGGTTTTTCAGCGGCCTATCGATTGGTCCGGCTAACCCAAAATTCAAGTCGTTCCCTCTCAGCTGTCCCGTCGTGGGGAAGCGGAGGAGATAGACTTCACCATCTTTGAGCTTTACCCCGGCATCGGTTTGGATAGCCTCGTCGGGTCGTGAGTAATAGACTGTCTGGTCCGCGAACCGATAATGCGCCAAGGAGCCGAGGTGCTTTTCGCCCAACATGTTCTGATTGCCGATTTTATTACTGCGGGCGATTGAGCACATCATTGCTTCAAAGCTCTGACGGGAGGCGATTGTCATCTGAGCGACAACTTGTTCCCAGCCCAACCCCTCACGATTTCCGGCAAGCCAGTTTTTAAGCATTTCTCTGGCTTCCGCTTTCATCCACCCCCCGAGGCCGCAACCATCGTCAGTGATGGTTAGGACATCGGGTCGGAGCTCAACATAAATAGTTTTTGCTCCGCCGTCGCGGCTGTTCTCGGCGAATTGCGCCAAAGCTTCGCTGTCCGTATCGTAGATACTTGCCGCGTGCAGAATCATCTGCCCGAGATCAACTTGCATTACCAGCGATCGAACTAGAGAGGGGGTGTCGTTCATGTCTTCACCTCTCCAAATTCCTTAATCCGTAACACAGCATTTTCCCGTTCCTCGCGGTCGGGGAGAGTCAGCGCATCCGCCATGTTAAGCAATTGCTTGACGGCCTCGCCGTACTCCGTCTGAAACCGGTCGCGATCGATAGCAGTGCCACTAATCGCGCGGTCAAAATGTTCTTTGAGCCGGGCGACAAGCGTTTCCAGATCGTTCGGATCGGCATGTCCCGGCTGTAACCTTATCATCAAGGCCTGCAACCCGGCGAAGAAGGTTGCGAAGGTCACCTCGATGCCGTCGGCTTCGGTTGGTTGATAACCGCCTAAAGCCGTTACGGTTGGTAAGACAGGTGCCGAAGCCCGGTGCTTAGCTCTGTTTTTCTCCAGCCACGCTTGATACTGCCCGCCCGTCCACGCCCGCGCCTCTGTTTTTGGAGCTCTATTGGGAAAAGCCCGCACGCGCGAAGGGATTTTCCGCGGGTCGGCTTCCGCCAGACCGGTGCGAAGATAAATCCGTGCGTAGTTTTCGGCGAGGGACAACGAACCGCCGGACTGGATATGCGACCAGGTGGTAAACCCGATTCCCAGCTCTTTGGCTAACTGTGCGCCCGAAATGTAATCGTTCGCCCTCAACCACTTCTTTAATGCCACGTGCAGGGCTTTCGCCCACGCCTGTGACCGCTCATCTAATTTTGAGCCCATAACCCTCCTTCCGTCCAATAATGGAAAATGTGGGGTGCCAATAAAAACTCTCGGGACACTCCTTCTTCGGGGACTAAAACTTCAGTCTCGCGTCCTATAATAGCAAATGTACCGGGAAAGTAAAGTGAGGGTCTCAGTCTTTTTTAATTCAAAATAATCTCTTCCAACTCCTTAATTCCGCCGAAGGCGACCCGGTCGGGGACGAGGTCTTTTGTGCCGAGCATCCGGGCCGGGGTAAGAACGAAATGTCCCCAGCGCTCATTGATCTTATCCACCGCGGCGACCAACGCCTCTTTTTTATCCACCTCGATCAGTAGTGATAATTGCCGGTCGGTTTCTTTTATTAAATCAAAAGCGGAAACGGCGAGAGTGTGCACTGGCTGGCGGTAGGGGGAACTACTAAGAATCACCAAGGCGGTTTTATAAATATCCCGGGAATCAAAAAGATAATTTTTTTGTAACTGGCCGTGGTGCCAATACGTTCCGTCCCGATAGAGGAGGCCGACGTGAACGCCTCGGGCCCGATATCCAGCGTGTCGGACACGGGCTCCCATTTTTTCCACTAATTTCATTAAAATCGGGGATAGTTGCTCGACACTGCTCCGATTATCCGGGATAGCGTAAGAGTTGCCATAACTCCGGCGGCCGAAAACAACGTCGTCGATTTCAAAGCCGTGCAGTCTTAAATACCAGTGGTAACCGACGATAGAGTGAAAGGCCCTTCTCAGCGCCGGGGCGGCGGCGTTAAACATATCCGGCACAGTGTAGATATCGGCACTGTTCAACCGGGCGAGGTTATTGGTTTTGATGCCAGACAGGTCGGTTAATTTTATAGCGGTGTAGATTTCTAAATAATTATCTTTATTAATCGCCACCAACCCGTCCGGCTTTTGTAAAGAAGACGCCAGCTTCGCTAAAAAACGGTTGGGAGCGATGCCGACGGAGACCGAAAGCCAGTCGCCGATTTCTTCTTTAATTCTGGTTTTGATTTCGGTGGCGATGGCCATCATTCCCCGCCGAAAAGCTGGATAACCTTCGAGGTCGAGAACGAATTCATCAATCGATTTTGGGGTTAGCTTCTCCGTATAATCCCGGAGCAGGGAACGCAAAGCGAGGTGCACCGCCCGGTATTTGTTCGGATCGGGCGGCAGGACAATTAATTCCCGGCACAGCAGTTTTCCCTCCTTAACTCTCATTCCCACTTTAATTCCAAGTTTTTTGGCCTCAATGGAAGGCGCCACAATACAACCGTTGGGAGTGGTGTAAGCGGCTACCACTACGGGACGGCCCCGGAGAAACGGATCCGCCTGTTGTTCAATGGTGGCGAAACAGGAGTTGAGGTCGAGGTGCAAAAGGGTCGGCGGCTTCGGATTGAAAGTTAAGTTAACTAACTTCTCCATCGTGGACCTCCGTGAGAAGCCAACCGAGTGTTTCGGTGTTGAAAACCAGCCGGAAGAAAATGTTCAGCCCGGCCACGGAAAAGACATGATAAAGAACCCGGCCCTCGCGGTAAGTGTGATGAAAACCCAACTTGGTAACCGAATATTCCCGGCCTTCGAAAAGAACGCTCACCGGTAGGGTCACTCTTTTCTTGTGGTCAAAATGCGTCGTTACCGAGACGGGGAGATTAACCGGTTGGATCACCTCTTTATAATACCGAAAAAAGACCGAAAGTCAATCCTGCTTCTAAACTTGACTCGAACATAGTTTTTTGCTATAGTACACTTCGTTCGTGGTTAGGCAGCCATTAAGCGGCTGATGTTGAGTTAGGTCCATCATAAGGGGTGGATCAGAAGGAGGAAACGATGTTAGTACTTTTGATTAAAGTAGTTCCGTGGCTCGTCTTTTTGGGTGGGCTTATTTGGGGTGGTCTCCGGATTATGGCGTGGTACAGTGAGGAAGAAAGAGGTTCCCGTGGATTCCGAAATGACGACGCAGCCAAATCCAAAACACTTCGCCCGTCACTGGCACTCCCGATTGTTCTGATTCTGTTAGGGTTGATCAGCGGGATTGCTTTCAGTACCGCGACCGAAGTTGCGCCGACCAGTGTCGCCGTGGTGGAAAACACGCTGAATGGCCAGTTTTATCAATTGGACGGCGGCACGCACGTTTGGCCCTTTGAACCAGTTTTAACCCCACTGATGACTAAGGTCTATTCATACGATCTTAGACGTCAGATCATTGAGATCGGCGAACCGCCGGCAGGGGCGAAGCCGACGCCAGGATTGACAGCGACGCAGGCATTCGGTGTTGCCTCGAGCTCGGACTCGCCCGGACAGCCGGTTGTCTATTTTCTCGCCAGGGGCTGGGCGTTCGTCAACAAAGATGTCATCATCACCCTGCACCGGCGTTACGGCGCTGACTACGTGAATTCTTGGGTGGAGCGGCAATGGGTCACGACCCTCAAAAGTATTCAGGGTCGAAGGCCATACGATTATTTGAAGTCGAACCGCGTCGCCTTCGAGGATGAGGTGGAGAAGGCGCTACAGGCGCAGTTGGTTGTTGACGGCAAACCTCTGGTCAATGTTAGTCAGCTGGCGATTGCTGACTATGACTATGAACCGGCAGTCAACAAATTTCTCCAAGACGTGGCGCAGAAGGAGTTTGAGCGCCAGCAAGCCGAGCAGCAGATCCTGATTAACACAAAGAAACAGGAAGCTGCCGTGATCGAAATCCAAACGCTCTTCCTCACGACAAAGAGAGCCGCCGAGGCGCAGAAGGAAAAACTGAACGCCGAAGCGGAAGGACAGGCGCAGGCAATCACTTCGGTAACCAACGCGCAGGCGGATGCGAATAAGAAGTTAAGCGCCTCTATTACGACGATCTTGGTGGAGTACGAGAAGGTAAGGCGTTGGGGTGGGCTCTGGCCGATGTACTATTCTGGTTCAGAGACGCCATTTAACCTTCTGTTCCAGGCATCTTCGCCGATTACCAGTACGGTGCCGGCGACAGTGACCCTGCCCGCGAAATAAGTTTATTACGAAATACTGAGCACTTTGGGGAAACCTAAGGTGCTCTTTTCTTTTTACGATGGCTTTATTGAATATCCGCTAACCCCAGTCCGGATTGCCGGAGAATGGCTTTGAGGGTGCCGCGCTTGAGAGTTTTGTGCAAAGGAACGATGACGGTGAGAACTCCCGACGGCGAGTGAGTTTGGCGGAGTTTAACGTGGCTGCCTTTTTGGCCGACGCGGACAAAGCCGTTCCTTTCCAGCGCTTTGATTATTTCCGGTCCGGAAACAACGGGGAGCTTCATCGGCTTTTAATTGAAATCTCGATGGGGGCGACTATCATAGGAGATAAGGAGGCGGTTTCAAGTTCCGATAGTAACCCTCCTTCAAGGTAAAGCTCAATAGCCTCTTTGATGTTCGTGGCGGCTTCTTCGAAAGTGTCGCCCTCGGAGATGCAGCCTGGTAGTGCCGGAACGGCAACGGAAAAGCCACCCTCGACTTGGGGCTCAAAGATCGCAGTGTACCGGAACACTTTTTCTTTAACAACTTGTTTAGCCATATCTAGAGTCTAGCACAGTGAAAAAGCGGGGGCAAGTAATCGGTGCTTTTCAGGCCATTTAACAGACCTATAGACAGGTCTTGACAAAAGACCTAAATAATTATATAATAATAGAGATGACTAGTGTTTCTATCAGTCAACTCAAAACCAATCCGTCGAAAGTCCTGCTTTCGGCCGAGGATTACCCGATCGCGATTGAAAACCGCAGTCAGGTTAAAGGCTACCTTTTAGGTAAAAAACTCTACGAAAAGTTGGTCCTTTTTATCGAAGACTATATTGATAAGGAGGCGACCGAGACCACTGATTTTCGGAAGGGCAAGGATTTTGAGGCAGTTGCAAAAGAGTTAGGTATATGAAAGTTGTTCTGTCCCCGCGCTCCGAAAAGGAGCTACGAAAATTATCCAAACTGGATCAACTTGCCCTCGCCCGGAAAATACGTTCCCTCAAGGAAGAAGAGGACAGCTCGGGAGAGGAGAAACTGCAGGGCTTCCGGAAGATTTTTAGAGTGCGCCCCGGCAACTTCAGAATAATCTATCGGAAACAACCTCAGGAAATTTACATTATTTTAATCGGCCACCGCCGTGAAGTTTACGAAGTTCTCCAACGTCTTCAGGGGTATTAAGAAACCCCGAAACCCTCAAATTCTTCCTTGTACAAGTTCACAAACGAAGTGCAACACTTGGAAAAATCCTCCTTGCGCCCTGCTACTATGATTCGTATCATAGAAGCAGAATGCCGCAGGTTTCGAGAAATAAACCTCACCCGGATATTGGGCGGCGGATGTTTGAACTTCTCTATAAGGCCTTGGCCGAGGCCAAGAAAGAGAAGGAAGTCCGCGATCTTCTGCAGGATCTAATTACCCCGACTGAACGGGTGATGCTGGCTAAACGTCTGGCAATTGCCGTTCTCTTGGCTAAGGGTTACGATTACCGCCAAACCAGTTTCATTCTTAAGGTCAGTTACGGAACGATCGGGCGGGTGGTCGCCTCTATCCGTCTCTCCGGCGTCGGTTTCACCCGCTTTATCCGAAACTTGGCAAAATATGAAGGCTTTCTGTCATTGATGGAGGACGTCGACCGTTTTCTCGTTAAGGCCGCCTTTCCCAACCGCCGGTTGCCAGAGAAGAAACAGCCCGTGCTCTAGTCGTGTTATTTTTCCTTTTTATCCTATTCTCATCCAATAGAGTTCTTGGATCGCTACTATGATTCGAATCATGGTAGCAGAGCGCCATAAAAAGAGATGGTGGCTGTTTGTGAATTGTCCTATCCCTAGTCCGGTCCTTAGTCCGGTCGGAATAGTTGTATAGCCGATTGCTTTGGAGTTCCCGTGTACCTTACGATAAAAGTGTTCGTCCGAAACGGAGGTAATAAAGAGGAATCATAATAACAATATGAAAATATGAAAAGACGAAGAATAGTTTTGTTATTCAGCAGCGCATTGTTGGTTTTGGCCGCCGGGGCGCGCTTCAGCCAAGGCGACCTCTCTCCCCATTCTGTTCTCGACCAGCCGGACAAACCATTTTCAGGTACCCTTTCTCCGTCCGTTTCACCTAAGCCTGCAAGTTCCACCAGAGACGAAACACCAATCTTAACCCTTGCCGTTGTCGGCGATAATCGCGACGGCGACGAAATTTACAAAAAAATTATTTCTCAGGTGAACGAAAGTGGCGCAACCTTTCTCGCTCACGTGGGGGATATGGTCGCCCATGGCTATGACGGCGAATGGGTCGTTTTTAAAAAAATCCAGACGGCTTTAAATATGCCCTTCTACGCCGCGCCCGGCAACCACGACGTCTACGCCGGCCGGGATCCGTACCAAAAAGCAATGGGGTCTCTTTACTTCAGTTTCAATAATTCGGGCTGGCATTTTATTTTCCTCGATAATGCCCGGGGGCTGATTAGTGACATCCAGATGAGTTGGTTAAAAAGTGACCTGGCGAAAAATAAAAGCCAACCAATGTTTATTTTTATGCACCAGCCCCCGATGTCAAAGTTTTCAACCCACACGATGGTGGGCGACAGCAACCAACCCGAAAATGCCCGCTCTTTTCTAGACCTAATTAAGCCGTATAACGTCCAGGCCATTTTTTCCGGCCACGTTCACGCTTTTAATGATGAGCTGTTGGAAAATACCCGTCTAATCATCTCCGGCGGGGGCGGTTCGCCTATTTATCTGCCCGAATTCTTAGGCGGTTTCTACCACTGGCTGAAGGTTAAAGTTTATCCGGACCGCTTTGAGTTTGAGATAAATAAGATTGAAGGTTAACTTGTATTCTTTCCTCTTGACGCGGCTCCTTCCTTACTGATAAAAAACAATAGAGAGGAGGAAGAGGGAGGTGTTAAAATAAACTTATGCCAAACAGCGACGACGACAATTTTTATCCCGACGATGACCACGACCTGCTCGACGACGGCGATGATGAATTATTGCCGGGCGAGCTACCGGACGAGGAAGATAAGGACGGGACGGACGTCGACGGCCTTGAGGATTTAAGCGAAGGCGGGGAGGGTCCGGTTTTACCGAAGATTTTACCGAAGAAAGAAGACACCGACGCGTTAGAGATTGATTTTGAAGACACTATTTAGTTTCCTTTTTAAATTTTGACAGTTTCCCCGGGGCCTGTTATACTTACCGATCGGTAAGTATTATTTATGGAAAGGCCTCTTTTTCCTGTAGCTTCGCCTCAAAACGTACCGCTGGCGGACAAACAAGACTTGAAAGAGCTGACGGAAGAAACCGTCAAGCTGGTTTCTACCTATAATGAGATTCCGGTCGGTGGGGTTACCAGCGGGCCGACGATCAAGGTTAACAACACCACCAGCTTACTCGCTTTTATTTACGAAAAAGTCCGGAATGCCGTCGAGTACCGGGATGACCATCTCCTCCGCCGTGCCGCCATTGAGCGCATCCTCCGCCGCCGTTTTTCCCAAAAAAATCTGCCACTGAAAATTTCCTTGCCGCTCCTGCGGGAACTGATCCGCGCCCGTTATCTTAAAAACGATACGGTCCCGGAAACGAAAGTGACGGAGGTGGGGCTTATTATCGCTAAGTACCAGCGCTTGTTCGAAGAGCTGGAACACCTGCAATCCCGTCCGGAAGCGGCCAAACTCTCCGAATGGTTCCTCCAGATTCTCTCAGCGGAAATCGAAGGCGCGCTTGTTTCTGACCGGGAGCGGGAGGCGCTCGTTGAAGTGATGTACCGTTTTTTCGACCGGAACCTGCAGGAAAAAGGCCAAGTTAGCGAGGAAAACCGCCGCCTTCAGTTGTATCTGGCGACCCAGCGGGCCCTTCTCAAATCCGACGATGCACTTTTGCGTTTCCGCCTCCTCGAATTTTATTATCCCGAATGGTCCGGAATTTTCCCTAGTTTCGAGCCGGAGGGGGAGCTGCCGATGTGGGAAGTCGGAAGTTTAGCGAAGGTGAAAACTCTGGCGGAGAGCGCTTCCCGGTTGATGACCACGGTTGAGGAACAATTAAATGACAGCGCCGGACTGCGGCTGCATTATTTTTTAAAAAAGCATACAGCGCCTTTTCTGATTTTACGCGATGTGATCGAAGAGAATCCCGGCTCGGCCCGGGAGCGGTTTAAAGAACCGATGCGGTTGGAGGAAACAGTCCGCCGGATTTGCCGGAAGCGCTACGAGGAGGCCAAGGCCAAAGTCAGCCGGATGGTGGTCCGGGCGATTATTTATATTTTCCTAACGAAAATGGTCTTCGGCCTAATTCTCGAAGCGCCGGCGGATATTTTCATCTACAAAAAAGTTTCAATGTACCCGCTGCTGATTAACGCCCTTTTCCCGCCGTTATTAATGTTTTTGATCGCCACGACAATTAAAGTGCCCGGCGAGGAGAATACCCGGATAATTCTTCTTAAAATCCGTTCCATTCTTTTTAATGAGCCGTATTTCCAGGAAGGCGACCGGGCGCTGACCTTTGCCTGGCAGCCGCCGGTGCGGGGCTCTTTCCTATTAAATTCCTTCCGGGTTATTTATCTACTGGCTTTTGCCATTACCTTCGGAACAATTATCGGCATCCTAAATTTCTTACTACATTTCAATCCGGTTTCCATCACCATTTTTCTTTTCTTTCTCTGCGTGGTGGCTCTTTTCGGGTATGCGATCCGTCGGTCGGCTTCAGAGCTGTCAACCGTTGGCCGGGGAGAAAATTTAATCTCGCCCTTAATTGATTTCTTTTTCCTGCCGATTTTACGTGTCGGCCGCTGGCTGTCGATGGAAATTTCCCGGTTGAATTTCCTCGGCTACTTTTTTGATTTTATTATTGAGGCGCCTTTAAAAAGCTTTATTGAAATTGCCGAAGAGTGGCTATCCTTCGTTAAAGAAAAAAAGGAAGAGCTAACCTAATGGCTCAGGCAATTCCCACCCACGATAAAATTATCCAAGCCGCTACCTCATTATTCGCCCAGCGGGGCTATTTCGGTGTTTCCATGCAGGATTTGGCGAAGGAACTCGGGGTCAGCAAAGCGGCGCTTTATTACCATTTTCCCAGTAAAGATAAGCTTTTCCTTACCGTTTTGGAATCGGTTTTCGGCGATCTCTTCGGCGAGATTACCTTAGCCGCCAAAAAATCCCGAAACCCGGCTGAGGCGGTTATCAAAGTATTGGAAACTTATTTTTCCTTTTCTCTGGAGCGTCCCGAAGCCCAGCTGTTGAAAACTCACCATGCCCAGACGCTTGACCGAGAGATCCGCCAACGATTAATCCAGACAAACCGTCAGCTCCGTCTTTTCTTCGAAGAACTATTTGACCGCGCCGCAAGACAGGAACAGACGCAAAAAGAAGGGCTGCGGGAGCTGACCCACACCTTAATGCTTTTGTGGGGGGCCCCAATGATTTTCGCCCGTAAAAGGGGAGTGAAGCGGGCAGTTGCTTCGGTTTTAGGGCTTATCGGCCCAATTCTTAAATCGTCCAAACAGTGATAAAATACCCTCGTGACCAACTCTCTTTTAACGACCACGCTACTCAAAACCTCGACGGACTTTCAAAGCCCGACTTTTGGCCGTCTAACTTTCGACAAGATGCTGACGCAGGTGGCGGAATACCTGGCTGCCGACCTTAACCACAAATACCGCCTCATTATTGGTTCCGACTCCCAGTCAACCAATACCGGCGAGAAACAGATTGATTACGTGACGGCGTTTATCGTACACCGGGTTGGGGCTGGCGGAATTTATTTTTGGAACCGGACCACCGGCGGACGGGTTTTCTCGTTGCGGGAGCGAATTTATACCGAAGCCCTTCTTTCCCTCCAGGTGGCGCAAAACCTGATTGAAAACTTCAGCCGCTTCGGCATCGCCCAATATGACTTAGAGATCCACGTGGACGTCGGCAACCAGGGTGAGACGCGGGAGATGATTAATGAGGTGGTGGGAATGGTCCGCTCGAGCGGCTTTAAAGTAAAAACCAAGCCTGATTCGTTCGGGGCCAGCAAAGTGGCGGACAGGTATACTTAAAAGCAGAGTCATTATCACAATTTAAAATTATGAACGCTATTTTCTACAAGCTCCTAGCTTTAGCTGTCGGTTTTTTCCTTTTATTAATTATCCTTATTATATTGGCTTTTAATCCCTCGGTGCAATTTCCCGGCCGCTAATAATCCTTGTGACGCCTATTTTTTACAAAGAGGTTTCTTAGCGATATAATTAGCAACATGGGCGGAAAGGTTCTAAATGCCAGAATGCAGCCTGCCAGTTCTGCGCACCGTTAATGAGCCTGGTTTGTAGTTACAATGTCTGCCAGTTTAATATTGGTGGAACAAATTAGTATGATGTTTATTAAATCGTTTCTGATAGTTTTATTGTTGATCCCTGTTATTTTTGTTCTCTGGATGAACCTGACGCCGGGGTATTATCATGGGAATGGTTGCAGCAGCCGGGTGGTTTACGCCCCGGACGGATATTTATACAGTGGTAGAAACGGCTTCGACACTACACACGTTTGCATAAATCGCGGGTTGCTTGAGCGGTTTGCGGATGAGCTTAAGCTTAAACTCGCTCTGTTAGATTTTAACCGTGGTGATATGGCGAGGCCGTCTACTCCGGACTATGTTTGCCCAAAAACCGAATGGGTAAATTGTATGCCCATTCTGACTCCCGAAGCCCAAAAATCCTGCACCCAGGAGTATTTGGATTGGGCTAAAAATAACTGCCCGAATTTCCAAGGCCCGGCTTATTGAAGTAGGTAATCATCATTTACCGATTTCTCCAAAGGTTCAGATATCCCGGTAACATAATACCACTAAGAATATGTCTAAATAGGTATTGACACAAATAAAAGTTAATACTATCATGGTATCATGACCAATCAAAAACGCCAATTAGACTCAGTTTTAGAGCGTCATTTCAAGGTTTACAAAGAGGTTTTGATCCTTCTGGGAGCTCGTCAGGTAGGAAAGACAACCATTTTAAAGAAGATCTTTCCACAGGCTCAATATTTATCGGTTGACACGGAACCAATCCGTGACGCCTTTAACCGTTATGATCCGGCCGTTTATCGTCAGATACTGCGGCCAGGTTTTGAATATGTAGTCATTGACGAAATTCACAAACTGTCCGACCCAGGACGGGCCGCCAAGATTTTTTACGACCAGATTCCAGAGTACAAACTAATTATAACCGGCTCTTCTGCCTTTAATATCAAAAACAAAGCTTCGGAAAGCTTGGCCGGACGAAAGATTGAGTATCATTTATATCCTCTGACTTTTTCTGAATACCTAGTCCAAAAAGGATTCGTTAACGATTTTAGCTATTTGTTTCTGGATAAATTCGAGGAAAATAAAGTTTACCCATTTGATTTGGGTGCACTACTGGATAACACCTTAATCTACGGCCTTTACCCGGAAATGATTTCCCGTCCGTCCGATCCGTTGTATTTAACTAATTTGGTCGATAGCGTTGTTTTTAAGGACCTTTTGGACTTAAGGTTAATAGAAAATAGGGAAGGGGCTTTAAATTTGTTAAAACTTTTGGCGCACCAAATAGGATCATTAGTAAATTACAGCGAGCTGGCAACACGGCTCAAAATGGATGTCAAGACGGTTGGCCGTTACATTGACCTTTTTGAAAAGAGCTTCATTTTGTTTAAGATCTTGCCATATTCCACCAACAAACGCGACGAAATCGGCAAAATGCCCAAAATTTATTTTTATGATTTGGGACTTCGTAATGCTCTGATAGAAAACTTCCAACCAATGAACAACCGGCCGGACGGCGGGCACATTTTTGAAAATTTCATTGTTTCGGAGATCCTCAAATCCAACTATTATGGAAATTTTGGTTACAAATTAAACTTCTGGCGGACCAAACAGGGTTCGGAAGTTGATCTCGTTTTATCTAAAAATGATGGAGAGCTAAGAGGTGTCGAAATAAAATCGTCACCCCGTGCCGGCGGAAAGGCCTTTTTAAACCGTTACACGCGGGCGAAATTTATTACCGTGACGAAACAAAATTTTTACCAGTAGTTTACTATTGAAGCAATGAATCTCTCTTAGGGTACATTCCCCGCGGCTTGCCGCGAGGAGAGTCGCTACCCTACGAGTTTCACACTTTCGTCATTCCGAGCGATCCGGCTGAGCTGGAGAGCGTGGGAATCCCGAAAGATCCTTCGGTGGCACTCAGGACGGATATGCTGATCCGGATTGCCACGTCCCCGCCGCGGCGGGGTCCTCGCAATGACGATAGAGAAACTTTTGACAAAACGTACACCATAGTTTATGGTGTATATGTTATGAAAAGGTACCAAGTCTATCTGGATCCTGCCACCGTGTCCATTTTGGACGATTTCGAGGAGTCTTCCCGTCTTTCCCGGTCACAGTTGATCCGTCTTTCAATTGATCGTTTGGCGGAAAATCTGTCCAAAGTTTTCATAGCCCAAAAGGTAAAACCTTCCCGGCGATACGTTTTGGACTCCTTAAGTGGCGTGATCAAAACCAGATCTCGTGAAACCAATTTTGCCCAAAGGCCGGATCGGCGCTATCTTCAAGATTAATCATGAAAGTTTTTTTGGACACTGGTTTTTTCCTGGCCTTCTTTATTGCTTCCGAGAAGTACCATTCTGCCGTCGTCAAGAAATATAAGCAGTACCGGGAAGGGCGCGCCTTGTTTTTCAGTTCAACCTACATTCTGGACGAGCTATTCACCCGTTTAATCTACGATTTCGGCAAAAACGAGACCTTAAAAATAGTGCGCCGTTTAGAGGCCTCGCTGGGAAAAGAAGAGATTTCTCTGCTGGAAATTGACGGGACGGTTTTTAAGAA
>JBBTUG010000034.1:15886-19553 GCA_038063895.1 Patescibacteria group bacterium
TAAAACTCTGATTCTTAAAAAACCAAGAATTATCACCTTTAATATTTGTTGGCCTTTCCGCCGTTGAGGCGGATTTTTTTTGCGAAAGGAGGTGAGAGTAAGTGACCGTCAAACGTAACGGTTCCCGCACGCAAAATCTGTAAGGAAGACAGGAGGACAAAATGGACCGCTTAACTACGTTTTTGCACGTTTTATTATTCGGCAACACTGAAAAGATTAAAGATGTGATGCCGGAGGAAATTCCACCGCTGCGACGCAGTCTCTGGTGGGGGTTGCAGATCTTTTTGGACGCGTCGGCGGCGACGGTCGTCGGGGTGCTCGTAATCAACGAGGTGCTAAAACAGAAAGGGGTGACCGAGCAATTAGATCCGCAAGTTGCCCTGATCGCGGCCGGCGTCGGCACACTGCTCTGGCTGGTAATTACCGGCGGGAAAATGCCAAACTTTCTGGGGACGTCGTTTACCTATATCACGGTCATTGCCGGGATTACGGCTTCGATGAAAGGAGTCGTCCCGGGGGAAAATCCGATCGCTTACGCGACAGGGGCGGTTATCCTTTCCAGTATTACGACGGTGGTTATCGCGCTTCTTGTGGGACTTCTCAGCCGAATTGGTGGCAGTGGAAAAAGCGGCGACTTTCTCTACCGCGTCGTTCCGAAGCCCCTAGCGGCAGCGATTGTCGTGATCATTGGTGCCTCGCTGGCCGGAGTAGCCACAGGAATGCTGCAAAAAGATTTGGCTTTGGGTTTAACGACCCTTGTCCTGGCAATGCTCTTCCGTTTCCTGCCGGGCTATTGGGGGACAATTCCGTTGATCCTTTCAGTAGGGATAATGTACATTGTCTCGATTGCTCAAGGACGGGTTGATCCGCAAATTTTGCTTTCGGCGCCGCTTGTGGTTTCTCCGCACTTTATCGCGCCGCGGTTCAATCTCTTGGGTTTTGTGCAAATGATGCCGGTGTCTTTGGCGACGAGTTTCGAGACGCTGGGACACATTCTCGTCCTCGAGCGGTTGTTGGCGCGGCCGTTGATGGGCCGTCTTTGGTTGGCGCTTCTCGCGGACGCGGCTTGTGATACGGTTGGTGGGGCGGTCGGGGCGCCGGGCAATACCACCTACGCCGAGGTTTTGGGGCTGTTTTCGCTGACGCGGGTCTTTTCTAACGTCGCTGTGGCGTTCGCAGCTTTCTGGGCGATCTTGTTCGGATTTTCAGGGCACCTTAACGCGCTACTGACAACGATTCCCGAACCGGTGATTGGGGGGATAGCCGTTTTGACTTTCGGGATGATCATCGTCCCGGGTCTGCAGATCCTGGTGACCGAAGCAGTTAACTACGGCAATTTGAAAGTCGGCCTGACCACGGCGGCGATGATGATTTTTGGGTTGGGCAATGCGAAACTGGTGATCGGGGAGACGGAGTGGCTGTCGGGAATTTCCTTCGCGATTGTGGCCGGACTGGGCCTCTGGTGGCTGTTGTCCGCGGCTGAACAGCTGGCTCAATCCTTTTGGGGAATGCCGGTGGAGGGAGAAGTTTTGGGAAAGTAGTGACTATTTATTCCTGCCGTCTCTATCCGAGAGATGGCAGGTCTTTTTTTTACGGCCGTTATCCGTGGTATAGTCGTGAAGGAAACTTATGCTCACGAAGGAACAGGTTTGGGAAAAACTCAAAAAAGTGAAAGATCCGGAGATTGGATTGGATATTGTTTCCTTAGGCCTGGTGTACGGGGTAGCGGTGGAGGGTGGACAGGTAAAAGTGACAATGACGCTTACTTCCCCGATGTGTCCGTTGGGGGATAGTCTCGTCAGCGACGTTAAAGCTTCTTTGAAGGATTTTGACGGAGTTTCCGATACCGAAGTTCAAATGACTTTTGATCCCCCGTGGGATACCAGTCGGATGAGCGCGGATGCAAAAGCCGAGTTGGGCGTGGCGTAATTTATTGCTTTGCATTTTAAACCTCGAACTAATAAGATATTATTGATGCCTGAAACCTTGCCGTCGCCCCTTTCTACTCCCGGGCTAACCCCGCCCGTATCTGCTGAGCAACCGCCGGTTGTTCCGCCGGAGGCCTCCATACCCCTTTACGTTGCCGACAATCAGGATACCGGTGCTAGTGGCGGCATTCTAATTCCGCTCCTCGTTATTCTCGTGCTGATTTACTTCTTCGGCCCGGCCTCCTGGCGTAATTTTTTACGCACGGCTAAAGACAACATTCTCGAAGAAGTAAAAATCACCGCTTCTAAGTTGCAATCAAAAAAGCCTGAAGTTCCCCCCTTGACCCTAACTCCGGCAGTTTCCCCGATCCCTAAAGCCGCCACTCCCTCCTCAAGCCCGATCATTACAGAAGAAGCTACCCCGACCGCTTACTAATTTTTCCCAAGGAGCCTGTTTTTTGGTAAAATAGTTTGAGAATATGCCAACGATTTCTTTTGATGACTTTAAAAAAATCGAGCTACGGATTGCCCGGATAGTTGAAGCCACGCCGGTTGCCGGTAGTGAAAAACTGGTTCTTCTCAAAGTCAATTTAGGCCGCCGGGGAGACCTTAATTCTGAAGGATTGGCGGAGGAAATGTACAGACAGGTTGTGGCCGGAATCGGTTTGGATTACGCAGTGGAATCATTGCCGGGAAAGCAAGTTGTTATTGTGGAAAACCTGCAGCCCCGGAAATTAATGGGACAGGAATCGCAGGGGATGCTTCTGGCGGCAGGGGATATTAACGGCCGGCCGGTGATTTTGCAGCCGGATAAAGAAGTTCCCGACGGAAGTAATGTAAGATAGGGACCGGTAGCTCAGTTGGTTAGAGCGTCAAGCTTATACCTTGAATGTCGATGGTTCGAATCCATCCCGGTCCACCACCCTACGCCTTGCGGGCTTCGGGGTGGCAAGCCATCGCGTGACGAGCCTTTGGCCCAAACGCGATTATGATCAGAAGTTGCACCTGATTTTGACTTTTTCCTCCAGAGGCGGATCCGCCTTGGGCGGAGATTTTTGACTTTTTAATTTCTTTTGGGCCTGTAGCTCATCTGGTAGAGCGCTGCATTCGCATTGCAGAGGTGGGCGGTTCGAGTCCGCCCAGGTCCACCATGGTTCGACAGGCTCACCATCGGGTGAGACTGTCGGAGCATTATGATCAACAGGCGGACGAGAATGCCGGAGCCCCGACGGGGGCGAGGCGGGGTCGAGCGCGAAATCAGCAGGTTTCGACGCGTGACCGAGTCCGCCCAGGTCCACCACGATTTTTAGGCGGACGAGAACGCTGCTGTAGAGAAAACATGGTCAGATCGGACTAAAAGTTACCGTTCGATCCGCCGGTTGGCGGAGAGAACTTCTCCCCTCCGATTAGGAGGGTCGAAGGGTAGGAAGTACGCCGTACGGATAATGTGACTATGGTAAATACAATCAAAGAACTCCAAGCTACGATGGTTGACCTGCTGAAGCGCCGAGGGTTTTATCCCAAGGACGAGAAAGAGGTGTTGCTGCGCCTCGGGGAAGAGGTCGGCGAGGTCTTTGAAGCGGTTCGGGAAAACCAAAGTTCCAAAGAGTTGAGTCACGAAGTGGTTGATGTTTTCTGGAATTTACTCCGTTTTTGCGAATTTAAAGGGATTGATCTCGAAAAAGCTTTCTTTGAAAAACTCGAAAAGAATGAAGCCCGCCCTCTCGATAAGCTTGTGA
>JBBTUG010000035.1:0-10291 GCA_038063895.1 Patescibacteria group bacterium
CGGTGACTCAGTTACCGGTGACCGGTCCGGGAGATGACTTCGGCCGTTTTGGCTTCTTCCTTTTGTTTCTCGGGTTAAATCTCCGTCTTTTTATCCGCCGCCGTTTTCCGGATCAAGGTTAACGCCAAACAGACTTTTGCGTTATTATAAATGGATGTTATCTTCTTTTGGATCTTTGACCCGGTGGGGGCCGGTGGTTGCTTGGTCCCTGCTGATATTTTTAGGCTCCGCTCTTCCCGCCACCACCGTTTCTCCCGACGAGACAATTAACTTTCTGGCGCACAAGGGCGTTCATCTTTTTGAATATGCCGTTCTTTCGGTTCTTTCTTTCCGCGCGAAAGGTTCCGTGTTTTTCGCTTTCGGTTATCCATTGTTATTTGCTGTTTCGGATGAGTTCCACCAGTCTCTCGTGCCAGGCCGGAGTGCCCGGGTCCAGGATGTCCTTGTTGACGCTCTGGCGATATCCGCCGGCAATGCCCTCGTTTTCTGGTTTAAGAAACTCAAGCCGTTTCGGGATGGGGGAGTTGTTTTGAGCGGGACTGCGGAGGAAACGCAAAAGTTAGCCGGAAGGCTGATTAAGCGTGGACGTAAAGAAAACGTATTGGCCCTTTACGGAAATCTCGGCTCCGGCAAAACTACTTTCACCCAAGGATTGGCCAGGCAGTTGGGCATTACCGAGATAGTGAATTCGCCGTCATTCACTTTAATAAAGGAGTATCCGATTCCCGCCTTGTCCCAGGGAACCCACTGGCGGAGGCTTTATCACGCAGATCTTTACCGACTTGAACCTAACCAAACTGGCGGCCTCGGACTTTTGGAGATAATGGCCGATCCGGAGAATTTAGTGGTAGTCGAGTGGGCGGACCGCTGGCCGGAGAAATGGCCGGAAAATTCAATCCGGATATATTTTGAATCAGTTTCCGAATCCGGGCGGAAAATAATAATTAAAGGATTATCAACAGAATGAAAACACTTTACCTCGATGCTCGGGCGCGTTACCAAAAAATAGTTTCTTTGAAAGAGGGTGACCTACTTATCGCTGAAGTGAGCGGGGAGGGCGATTTACTAAAATTAATTGCGCAATTGGTTAATCAGACAGCTCTGAATATTTCGGAAATTAGTAAGGTCGAGGTAAATACACAAGGCGGCTCGTTTACCGGTGTCCGGCTCAGTCTCAGTGTCGCCCGTTCTTTTGTTTTTGCCCTGGGTTTGCCGGAAGCAGCAGTTGTAAGTGGCTAAAGATCTTAATCCATACTAGAATTGAAAAGGATGTCGCACGCCTCTCTTTTCCGACGTTTAGCTGTTGTAGTAGTTGTCTCCGGACCAATTTTGGTTGCCTACTTATATTTTAACCGCCCCGCCTCGGAGACCATTTCTCCGACAAGGGAGACGGCAGCCAAGAAAAGTGGAAATAACGGTTTTCATCCCTTCGGTTTACTTTTAGGTTTGTCGGAGGACCGTTCCGATGGAGGTGAGGTGCTGGGGATTGAAACTACGGTTACTCCGGAGCCCATCCGGAGCGAGAAAACCGGATTGCTGGACAGGCTCATCAGCACTTTCAGTGACAATCTCCGTGTTACCCCAACTCCAAGTTCTACCCCTTCTCCCACCCCAACTCCGACTCTAACTTCCACGCCGGTTCCCGCCAGCTTATCCGCCGGACAGGCCGCGGTGACCATCCAGGCCAATAGCACCGGCACGGCGTTAATCACAAAGAACTATTCGAGCCTGTACAATTTAATGGGAGTTGAGTTCCGAACAAACTATTCTTACGACGATTTTGTTAACAGCCTGGGGCAAAGCGGGTCCGTAACCGGTTTTGTTGTCCAATCCCTCCCCCGGCTTTTCGGAACTGTGAACGAGTGGGCCGAGGTTAGGGTACAATTAACTCAGAGTACCGGTGTGGTGAAGAGCTACAATGAGGTTTTTCACCTCGAGAATGGCGTTTGGAAGCTTTACGGGACAGAGGAAGTCAACTGAATATTTCTAACCTATAGTTGACAAGAAGGGATATTTGTGGTAAAATGAAAGGTAATAGAGGGATTTGATATGTCAAAACTCAGCCATTTTTTTATTCCCGAAAAAGCGGAAAATAGGGCCCACACCCTTCGGCACGAGGCGCTTTTTGTCTACGCGCTTTTTTTATTTTTCCTGCAATTTTCCGTCCACTACTTAACCGAAAATTATCCGGGAGTTTTAGGCTTCGCCTCGAATATCACCGCGCAGGACGTTTTTAATGATACGAATCAACGGCGGATCGAAAACGGCCTGGTTCCCCTGAAGAACAATAATCAGCTCACTGCTTCTGCCCAAAGGAAAGCTCAGGATATGTTCGCCAAAGGTTACTGGGCCCACGTTGCTCCGGATGGGGTTACCCCGTGGTCCTTCGTACTAGGTTCCGGCTATGATTACGTTTACGCTGGGGAAAACTTGGCCAAGGACTTTCAAAATTCCGGCGACGTCGTCAGCGCCTGGTATGCCTCACCTTCACACCGGGAAAATCTTCTCTCCGGCAATTACCAGGATATTGGTCTGGCGGTCGTCAATGGGGTTTTGAACGGCTTTGAAACAACGCTGGTTGTCCAGATGTTCGGCGCCCGGACTTCCAGTCCGTTATTGGCGGAAGCAAAAACAATTCCGATAAATTATACTCCTGCGGAAGTGGCCGCTACGCCCCTGCCGACGAGGGCTCCTGAGGGTAAAACGGTTCTTGGGCCTTCCTTGGAAAATCCCCAGCGGACCCAAGGAGTCGAGATTGGCGCCGCGAATCCCCAATACGTAACCTCTACTCCAGAGCCGATAGTCCCGGCCGCGAAAATACTCCCGCTGATTCCGGTAGTTGACGCCCTGAAAGCGGCAAAATCAGTTTCCTTCGCTTTCGGGTTCTTCCTCTTTGGTCTGTTCGTAATCGACGGGATTTTTGTTATCCGCCGCCGCCACTTACGCCTGTCGGGTCACAACCTCGCTCACGTGGGGATTTTATTACTGCTTATGGGAGTGACTTGGTATACTAATGTCGGCACAATTATATGAATCCGGATCACCGCGACCACCTCGTCCACTATTTAATTTTATTTTTAATCCTTCTGGCCGGATTTGTCTTCTTTATTTATTTTCGTTACCAGCCGACCCGTCAGTTTATCGTGATTACGGTTGTTGATCTGCTTTATCTGACCTGGGGGATTGTGCATCACTATCTCGAAGACCGTCTGAATTGGGGCGTGGTCAGCGAATATCTTTTGGTCGGGACGGTTGCCCTCCTCGCCTTCGGCTTAACTCTGGTTCTACGATGAATGTAACTTTAGTAATTCCCTCCTATAACGAGCGGGAAACAATCGAAAAAGTGATCGGGATATTGGAGGATTTTTTTAAATCCTCCACCGACAATTACAAAATTCTGGTGGTGGACAGCTTTTCCCCCGACGGGACCGGAGAGGCTGTTAAATCTTTAAGTAAAATTTATCCCAATGTCAGTCTTTTATCCGTGCCGAAAAACGGTATCGGCCGGGCGTACATGGCCGGTTTCGCCTACGCCATCGCCAATTTTTCTCCCGAAGTACTGGTCGAGATGGATGCCGATCTTCAGCACGATCCCCTTGATGTCCGGCGGCTGCTTGCGGAAATTCACAACGGCTTTGACAGCGTAATCGGCTCCCGTTATATTGCCGGGGGAATGATTCCGAAGGAGTGGGGAATTCACCGGAAGTTTTTAAGCGGTTTCGGAGGCTTATTCGCCCGGCTGGTCTTAGGAATTCCTTCCGTGCACGACCTCACCTCCGGCTTTAAAGCGACCCGGGTTAAAGGATTTCTCGATAAGATAAAACTTGAAGAAATTCTGTCGGGGAAGCAGGCGTATAAATTTCACATTATTTACGAGCTCTTTAAACTTGGAGCAAAATTTAAAGAAGTGCCGATTATTTTCGCCAACCGAGAATACGGAGAATCGAAAATCGTGAAGGCCGACCTGTTCGAGGCTTTAAAAGTGGTGATCGTTCTTGGCCTACAGCGCTGGGCGTCTTTTATTAAATTCCTCACGGTCGGTTTCGTCGGCCTGATTATTCAAACGATTGCTTACCAATTTCTCCTGCGGGGGGGAGTTTTCCCTTCAACCGCGGTTGTTATCGGTAGTGAGCTGGCCATTATTTCCAATTTTACCTTTAATAATCTCTGGACTTTCCGGGAGCGGAAACTGGCTTTAATTCAGATTCCGTTTAAATTTCTTCAATTTAATTTTACGAGCTTGGGCGCGCCGATTATCCAGTTTATTGTCGTCGGAGCGGGGGTTTATCTTTTCGGCCGAAGCGGGCTGATCGCTAACGTCTCATTTTTTATAAGTCTGCCGCTGGTCCTGGTCTGGAATTATTTTTTCTATACCCACTTAATTTGGAGAAAAAAGAAATGACCGGTGAGACCCCTGTATTTTCGGTAATAATTCCCACTTTTAATGAGGAGCAGAATATTGAGCGGACGCTAAAACAGATTGTCGAATTTTTTCAATCCGAGACTGAGCTTAATCCCTACGAAATCCTGGTTGTGGACGACGGTAGTAGCGACCGGACGGTTTCTCTAGTAGAGCAGTTAATTTCCGCCTACCGGCAAATTAGGCTGATTAAGAACGCGCATTTTGGCAAAGGTTACACCGTCCGTACCGGGGTTCTTTCGGCCCGGGGACAATATATTTTGTTTACTGACGCCGACGGCTCAACGCCGATCAGGGAGGTTAAACGTTTATTACTCCGGCTGACTGAGGATAGCTTTGATGTGGCGGTTGCTTCCCGGGAAGGGACGGGAGCCCGTAGATACCAGGAGCCTTATTACCGGCACCTGATGGGACGGGCGTTCAACTTAGTTGTCCAGCTTCTGGCTTTGCCTGGGATTCAGGACAGCCAGTGCGGTTTTAAACTTTTTAAGGCAGAAGCGGCGAAAACTATTTTTAACAAACTGAAGATTTACGGGCAGGACACAAAGGAACGGGTTTTCGCTTTCACCGGGGCTTTTGATGTCGAGGTTCTTTTTCTCGCCCGGAAATTCGGTTACCGGATAAAAGAGGTGCCGGTCAACTGGACCTACAACCGAACCGACCGGGTGAGCCCTTTGCGGGATTCCTGGCTGATGTTTTTGGACGTTATAAAAATCCGGATTAACGAACTGAGAGGAGTTTACCGTTGAGAATTCTGGTTACTGGAGGAGCCGGCTATATCGGGAGTGTTACCGTCCGGCGACTTTTGGATGAGGGCTTTGCGGTAACGGTTGCCGATAATTTTGAGAACGGGCACCGGGAAGCGCTTGACCCCCGCTCCGAGCTTTTTGAAGGTAATCTCCACGACCCGGATTTTTTATCCCGAGTCTTCACGGCAAATAATTTTGACGGTCTTATTCACTTTGCCGGGTATATTGAATCTGGGGAATCAATGCGGGATCCGTTAAAGTTTTTCGGGAATAATTTCTGTTCCGGGATCAGTTTACTTGAAACCATCCGGAAAAATAAATTAATCCCGGTGATTTTTTCCTCAACTGCCGGCGTTTACGGCACCGGAGTTCCTCCCTACACCGAAGAGAGCCCGATCAATACGACCAGCTACTATTCGATGTCCAAGTACTTCTTTGAACAAGCGTTGAAATCGGCCGCCTTTGCATATGGTTTTAACGTTACCGTGCTTCGGTATTTCAACGCGGCGGGAGCCTCCTTCGACGGTTTACTGGGTGAGGGTCATCACCCGGAAACCCACTTAATTCCTTTGGTTATTAATACCGCGCTGGGGCGACGGGCTCAGTTAGATCTTTTCGGAACCGATTATCCGACGCCGGACGGAACAGCAGTTCGTGATTATATCCACGTGGAAGATTTGGCTGAGGCCCACGTTTTAGCAATCCGCCGTTTACTGCAAATCCGCGGCGAAAAAGGACTTTTCGAAATTTATAACGTCGGGACCGGGGCGGGGTACTCAATCCGCGAGGTCATTAATGCGGTGAAAGCCGTTTCAGGTTCCGATTTTAAGGTTGTTGAAAAGCCCCGCCGGGAAGGGGACTGGGATAGCTCTTACGCTAATTGTTCTAAAATAAAAAAGGTTTTGGGCTGGCAGACAAAACACGGCTTGAAGGAGATAGTTGAAAGCGCCTACCGCTGGCACCAATCCCATCCGGAAGGGTATGGAAAATAAATGGTCCGCTCGCTTATCGGTATCGTGAAAAACCCCCGCCAGATACTCAGCAACCCCCTTTTGTGGGGGAGTTTCGTGATGCTCCTTTCCTCACTTTTCTCCAACGTCGCCGCTTATCTTTATAATCTTTTCATTGGCCGAACACTGGGCCCGGTAAACTATGGTATTCTGGCGGCCGTGATTTCGTTGCTGTCCGTAATCTCAATTCCGACCGCCGCTCTTTCAACGTCAATCGTTAAATTTTCTTCCGACTATAAAGCCCGGAAAGATATGGACGGGCTGGCCTTCTTTTTTAGAAAACTGAGCCTATTATTTTTTTTCGCCGGGGTCTTATCCTTTCTTCTCTTTTTCTTTTTGCAGAATTACCTGGCAGGTTTTCTTAATATTCCTTCCACTCTCCCGATTATTATCTTAGGTTTCCTTTTTTTCCTGAACTTCACTCAGACGGTTAACAACGGAGTTCTCTCAGGGCTGCAAAACTTTAATTTTATCGCCTTTGCCGGACTATTTTCCTCCATACTTAAGCTTATTTTTGGCGTTGTTTTGGTCTATTTCGGCTTCTCGGTGAACGGCGCGTTGGGAGCAATTGCTCTTTCAGTCCTTTCGATGTACCTGCTGAGTTTTATTCCTCTGAAGTATCTTTTTTCCCACCGGGCGGCTGTCAAGCGCTCTGTTCCGTGGCGGAGTTTCTTTCTTTATTGCGCTCCGGTTTTTCTTTCCACTCTTGGTCTTAATCTCCTAATTACGACGGATATTATTCTGGTGAAGAAGTTTTTCTCCCCGGAAGAAGCGGGGATTTATTCGGCCCTTTCCCTAGTTGGCCGGGTTATCTTTTTTGCTTCCTCTTCAATGGTCTCAGTGATGTTTTCTCTAGTGGCTGAGCGGCATTCCGGCGAGCGGGAGTACCGGCACTTGCTTTATTACAGTTTATTAATGGCGGCGGCTGTCTCCATTCCGGCGGTTATTTTTTATTATTTTTTTCCGGCTTTTTCAATGAAGTTCTTTTTTGGCGATAAATATCTGGCTGCTTCTCCCTACCTTTGGCTGTTCGGCACTTTTGTTACTGTCTACAGCTTAGCCAACATTATGATTAACTTCTTCCTGTCGATCCGGCGGGTCTTTGTGGCGCTACTGCCCTTTCTCTTCAGCCTTATCCAAATCGTAGCTATTTATTTTTTGCACCGTGACTTTGTTAGTGTCATCACTGTTTCCCTGCTGTGTGCGTTTTTACTGCTTTCAGCTCTCGTGTTATATTACCTTAAGCATGAAGCTTTCCGTGATCGTGCCGGCGTACCGGCAGGCCCCGACCATCGTTAACGACCTTCGAAATATCGAAGCGGCGCTTTCTGCTTCCTTTCCCGATTTTGAGATTATCGTTGTCGTTGACGGCAAAGTTGACGAAACTTTGGAAAAATTGTCCGAAGTTACATCGGAGAGAATTAAAAAGTTCGGGTATGACACTAACCGGGGAAAAGGATATGCGCTCCGCTACGGGGTAGCCAGAAGTACCGGGGAATATATTGCTTTTTTAGACGCCGGGATGGAAATCAATCCGAAGGGGGTTAGCATGCTTTGGGAACACTTAAAATGGTACGGAGCGGACGTCGTCATCGGTTCGAAACGGCACCCGGCCAGCAAGGTTAATTATCCGCTCCTGCGGCGTCTAACTTCTTTCGGCTACCAACTTCTCGTCCGGATTCTTTTTAGTTTAAAAGTTCGGGATACGCAAACAGGACTAAAAATTTTCCGTCGGGACGTGCTCGAGAAGGTGATGCCCCGGCTTTTAGTTAAAACCTATGCAATTGATATCGAAATTTTGGCCGTTGCTAACTACCTCGGCTTCAATAAAATCTACGAAGCACCGGTGGACGTTACCCACACCTTCGTTTCCCTAACCCAAAAGTCGATGCTTAGGCAAATATTCAGGATGTTTACCGACACCTTAGCCGTTTTTTATCGGTTAAAAATTCTTCACTATTACGACGATAAAAGTCAGCGAAAATGGGTTTTCGATCCGATGTTGCAGATGCAGGTTAATGTCGGTTGATATTATGCCAAAAAGAATTTTAGTTACCGGCGGAGCCGGGTTTATCGGCAGCCATCTGTGCCGGAAATTACTGGAAACCGGTGCGGATGTTATTGCTGTCGATAATCTATGTACCGGTCGCGAGGGAAACTTAGCTGACCTAAAAGAAAACCCAAGGTTTACCTTTATTAAAGCTGATATTTTGGATCCGATTGAGCTTCCCGGTCCCTTGCACAGAATCTATAACCTCGCCTGTCCTGCCTCCCCCGTCGGTTACCAACGTCTTCCCCTGGAAACTCTTTATGTCGGTTCGGTGGGTGTCAGTAACATTTTAGAGTTGGCGCTAAAAAATAAAGCCCGGTTTCTCCAGACCTCTACCTCGGAAATCTACGGAGATCCGCTGGAACACCCGCAAAAAGAAACTTATTGGGGCAACGTTAATTGCGTTGGGCCGCGCGCTTGTTACGACGAGAGCAAACGGTTTGCGGAAAGCTTGATTATTAATTTTGCCAAAGTCCACGGACTGAACGCGAAAATCGTCCGCCTTTTTAATACCTACGGTCCGCAAATGGATTTAGACGACGGTCGGGTAATCGTTAACTTCCTGAAGCAGGCGCTTTCAGGAGAGTCGTTAACAGTGCACGGGGACGGGAGCCAGACCCGTTCGCCCTGTTACGTTTCGGATTTGGTCTCGGGGCTAATCCTGATGATGGAAAGCGGGGAGGCCGGTCCGGTTAATTTAGGCAACCCGGAGGAGCTAACAATTATTGATCTGGCAAAAATGATTAAAAAGATTACCGGTTCGAAATCGGAGATAATTTTTTTGCCTCTGCCAAAAGACGACCCGACCCGCCGGCGGCCGGATATTACTCTGGCGAAACAGCGTTTAGGTTGGTCGCCCCGCATTGGGCTGGAAGAAGGGTTAAGGTTAACAATTCCGTATATCGTGGGAAAACTTAAGAGTTAATTTTTAATTTACATTTTTTAATTTTTAATCGACAGTTAAAATGAACTACAATCCTTTAGTTTCGGTCATCATTCCCGTTGAGGAAGTCGGGCCTGACTTAGAGCAGGCGGTTGAATATTTATTAAAGCAAAGTTACCAAAACTTTGAGATTCTTGTTTTCGTCACCCGGGATACGGGAAAGCGGTTTGCGAAAACGACCATAATTGAAGAAAAAAGTTTTGCGGGGCGACCCGCGGAAAAAAGGGACTTGGCTTTAAAGTATGCTAAAGGCGACATTTTTGCTTTCATTGACGACGACGTTTATCCCTCAGTCAGCTGGTTAAGCTCGGCGGTTAAAAATTTTGAAGATCTTGAGGTTGCCGGAGTCGGGGGACCGATGCTGACGCCTATTGAGGATAGTTTAATGGAAAAGGCTGGAGGTTGGGTTTGGGCGAGTAAACTCGGAAGCGGGGGCGCCGGAACCTATCGCTGTTTGCCCGAGCCAAAACGGTTGGTTGATGATTATCCGACGGCGAATCTTCTTGTCCGGCGGTCTGACTTTACGGCCGTCGGGGGTTTCGATTCTAAATACTGGCCGGGGGAGGATACTAAACTTTGCCTGGATTTAACGAAAAAACTGGGGAAGAAAATAATCTATGATCCCGGGGCCTTAGTTTATCATCACCGCCGCGCCTTGTTTTACCTGCACCTCCGCCAGATTCGTGGTTACGGCCAGCACCGCGGTTACTTCGCCCGGGTTTTGCCCGAGACCTCCCGCCGTTTGGGCTACTTTCTCCCGTCTCTGTTTTTTCTCGGAACTCTTCTTTGTCCGGTAATCCTCGGCCTCTTTTTAATTTCTCAGTCTCCATTATCAACTTTGGCGATGGGTATTTACGGGTCGCTTTATTCTTTGTACTTCTTCCTTCTTCTCGCGACAGGTGTCTGGGTTTGGCGTAAATCCAGGGACTGGCGGCTAGGGCTTTTAGTGATGCCGGGAATTGTAGTTACACATCTTTATTATGGCTTTATGTTTCTACGCGGTTTTTTCTCTCAGGGATTAAAACGCAATACTCATCCTTTTTTCTTGCAGAAAAATAGTTGAGTACCTTATGCCCATCCCCTTGAGACAACTCAAGCCTGTTCTCCTGTTATTCCTGT
>JBBTUG010000036.1:0-13955 GCA_038063895.1 Patescibacteria group bacterium
CAACCGGGAGACCGTGTGCTTTTCCATATATTCACTCATATCGAGGCGAATAATTAAATCTTCGTTGCCGTAGAGAATTTCCGCCAGCGCTTTCGACAATTCCGTTTTCCCGACGCCGGTCGGGCCTAAAAAAATAAATGAGCCGATCGGACGCTTTGGATCCTTAAGACCGACCCGAGACCGGCGGATCGCTTCAGAAACGGCCTTAACCGCTTCGTCCTGACCGACAATCCGCTGGTGCAGCCTCTCTTCCAATTTCATCAACTTCACTTTTTCCTCTTCGGATAATTCCGATAAGGGAATACCAGTCATCTGGGAAACTACTTCGGCAATATCGGCCCGCTCGACGCTCGGCACTTCTTCCATTTTTGTTTTTGTCCACAATTCCGTAATTTCCTTCCGAATCCGCTCCAGCTCCGCCACCCGGCTGTCTTCCACCGGCAGTGTTTTCTTTAGTTGCGACAACTCCTCTTCAATTTGTTTTAAATTCTCAGGTTCTCGGACAGCGGCCAGACGCACTTTAGCCGAAGCTTCGTCCATCAGGTCGATTGCCTTGTCGGGCAAAAAACGCTCGGAAATATATCGATCGGAAAGTTCCGCCGCCGCGTGGATGGCGTCATCGGAAATTCGGACGTGGTGGTGTTTTTCGTAATTGGGGCGTAAACCTTTGAGAATTTCAAAAGTTTCATCAATCGTACTTTCCGGAACTAAAACCGGCTGGAACCGCCGCTCGAGGGCCGGATCGCGTTCAATCCGCTGGCGGTAGTCGTCTAGCGTGGTCGCGCCCACCACCTGAATTTCGCCCCGGGCGAGAGTCGGTTTTAACATATTGGCCGCGTCAATCGCGCCTTCCGCCGCTCCGGCCCCGACGATGGTGTGGACTTCGTCGATAAAAAGAATGATTTGACCCTTCGATTTAACCACTTCGTCGATGGTGTTTTTAAGCCGCTGTTCAAACTGCCCCCGATGCGACGCCCCGGCTACCATTAACGCCAAGTCGAGAGAAACAACCCGCTTACCCATCAGCGTTTCGGGAACTTTTCCTTCAATAATTCTTTGCGCCAAGCCTTCAGCGATTGCGGTTTTTCCGACGCCGGGATCCCCGACAAGAACGGGGTTATTTTTTGTCCGGCGGGAAAGGATATGGATAATCCGCTCGATCTCTTTTTTCCGGCCGATAACGGGATCAAGCTTTCCTTCCCGCGCGGCTAAAGTTAAGTCGCGGCCGTACTTGTCTAAATAAGAAGTTTGGGTCGCTTTTTCCTGGATCTCGCGGAAACAGACTTCACACAAATTGACGAAAATAGGCCGTCCGTCGGGACCGATTTGTTGGGATTGGATAACGGCCGGACGCCGGCCACAGCGTTGACAAATAACCATAGATGATTGTCTATATTATATCAAATAAGCAGGCATGAAGCAAGATGTATGCAGTATAATACACCTTAAAGGTCAAGGCTCCCCGACCTTTAAGGTGTGAAACATACGCAAAAAAATACAGAGGTGGGAAGTGATCTTTCCACACCTCTGTTTTGCTGCCGGAGCCCTATCGTTTGTAATAGGGGCATTTTCTCCGACAGACGTCACACGCATGGGATCCCTTTTCCTGCACATCAGGGCAACCCAATAACGTGCGGATAAAACTCCATAAAGCCTTCACGCTAACCTCCGCAAATTACCAAATCCATCCTTCCGGAAAAAGGTCCAAAATGGATTGGCGTTTTTAGGTGTTTGGTTCACCTGTGCCGTATCAAGGCTCCAATGAGCGATGATTATTTCTTTACCCTACCCTATCATTATACCATATTACTATGAGTTCGTCAATGCTCCCAGACGTTTGAAACCTTAACTTCCGCCAGGACCGGAACACTCTTTAGAAGCATCTGGCCTGACTTAACCATCTCCCGCTCGACGATTTCCTTCACCTCTTCCGCCTGGTCCTCTCGAACCTCAACGACAATTTCATCGTGGACGGTATGAATCGGAAACGCGTCGTATTTTCCGTCTTTTAATGCATTGTAAATCCCGACCAAAGCAAACTTCGTCATGTCCGCTGACGTTCCCTGAATCGGCGTATTTTTTCCTTGTCGTTCGATGTGGGAAACCGCGCGCAAATAGCCGGGATCGCCCGGATCCGACTCGCGGTACCACCTTTTCCGTCCGGACAAAGTCGTACTGTAACCTTTTCTAACGGCTTCCCGTCCCACTTTATCCAACCACGATTTCACTTTTTTATAGGTGGCAAAGTATTTCGCCAGCAGCTTCTCCGCCTCTTCGAAACTGACCCCCAATTGAATCGACAGGGAGTTGGCGCCCCGCCCGTACATTAAGCCGAAGTTAATTGACTTGGCGTTAAATCGCATTTTTTTATCCACCTGTTCCCGGGGAATGTTGTACATCTGGGAAGCTGTTAAAGTGTGGAGGTCATCATTATTCCGAAAAGCGTTAAGGAAAACCGGATCCTGCGACAACTCCGCCATAATCCGGAGTTCGATTTGGGAGTAATCCCCGACGATAAATTTATAACCCGGCTCGGGGATAAAACAGGACCGAAAAGCCGAATCGGTCGGAATTTGCTGAAGGTTCGGGTTGGAACAGGCGAAGCGCCCGGTGTCCGCCCCAATCTGTTGAAAATCCGGATGAATCCGGCCGGTTTTTGGATGAATTTTCTCCAATAAGTTTTCCCCGAAGGCGGTCAGCAATTTTTCATTCTCCCGGTATTTAAGCAACAATTTGGCCACAGGGTGGTCGACCTTAGCTAAAATCGCTTCACCGGTTGAAGGAATATCGATCCCTAGCTTCCGGAAGGCCTCCATCACCTGCATCGGACTATTAAGATTAAGGACATCGGTATTTTGCCCGAACAGTCCCATCTGTTTAACGACAAAATACGGCCGGAGCTCCTCCTGGATTTGCCGTGCAATCTCGTCGCGGCGCTGGCTTAAAACGGCTAAATTTTCCCGCCATTTATTGACGTCAATTTTCGACCCTTTAATTTCAATCTCCGCGACGACCGGCATTAAATTAAATTCTAGCTTAGCCACTGTTTCCAACTTCTCCTTTGCCAAGCCCTCTTTCTGCTTTGCGTAAATCGGGAAAAGAATAACAACGTCGACAGCCGCGTACCGGAGCTGAGCCTCAGAAAACTTCCCGCTTTTTGCGGCCGCATACCAATTCAACGATTCCCAATCTTTATCCAACTGCACCCCGGTGTATTTCGCGGCTAAACTCAGCAGGGAATTTTCGCGCTCCATCCCGACTGTTAACAGCCGTTCTGAAAGCATCGTGTCGTACATATTTCGCATCTCAATTGAGCGGGTAACTTTTAAAGCGCTGTAATCGAATTTACCGTTTTGCACCAGCTTAAGGATTTCCGGATTTTCCAGTAACGTTTTTAGCGGGGCTAAGTCGAGTTTGGCGTTAATGACAAACGCCTGGCCCGGGATGCCGATTTGGACCAGAAGCAATTTTAAGGTATGCGGGTCCAGCCCGTCGCTCTCGACGTCTACCGCCAGGATCGACTGTTTTGCCAGCTCAGCGTTAACCACTTCCGTAAGACGGCTCTGTTTGGATATATATTCAAAGGGCGGTTTTTTATAGTCCATATTTCAGATAATTTTTTCGAAAAGAGAGGTAAGAATTTTCGGATCGCCTTTCCCCTTTGTCTTTTTCATTGCCGAGCCGATCAGGAAACCCAATACCTCTTTCTTTCCCTCCCGCCATTGTATTGCTGCTTTCGGGTTTTCCTGGATAACCTCATTAACGATTGAGGAAAGGCTCGACTCGTCTGAAACAATTTCGGCCTCTGCTTGTTGGTTTTCCGAAAAGACATCCCGCGGATCGCGGGTAATTATTTCGGGCTTATTAATTAAAAGATTGGCGGCCTTTACCCCCGTGAATCCGGCCGAAACCAGACTGTCAAAATATAGCGCCCGCTCTATCGAATCGCAAATAATGTTCGCTTGATACTCCGTCAGCGAAAAATCCCGGACGAGGCGGGCTCTTTTCGCTTCCGGCAATTCCGGAAGCTTGTCTTTAATTTCCGTGATCAGGCTTTCCGGCAACGCATACGGCGGAATATCCGGCTCGGGATAATAGCGGTAGTCATTGGCTTCTTCTTTTTCCCGCTGTAAATAAGTCTTTTGCGTACTCTCGTTAAAGCCGACTGTAGTTTTATTTCCCGGCGCTTTTTCTTCGCGACTGTCCGAAAAATCCTTCCATTGACGGGCAATTTCGTATTCAAGCGCTTTGCGGACGAAACGGAAAGAGTTGATATTTTTTATCTCGACCAGGGGCGTAAAATATTCCTTGCCTTCTTCCGTTATTTTTAAATTCACCGTCGGCTCGAGCCGCATCGAACCTTTTTCCATATCGGCGCCGGAAACGGTCAGATAACGGATAATTCTCTGCAGCTCCTGGACATAAGCAATTACCGAATCAACCGAAGTAAAATCCGGCTCAGTGACAATCTCCACTAAGGGCACGCCGGAACGGTTGAAATTGACCAGCGAATAGGCGGTATTGCCGCTGCCAATGTGGGTTAATTTTCCGGTATCCTCTTCGAGATGGACCCGGTTGATCCGGATAGTTTTTTCCCCGACGCGAAGATTTCCGCCGACACAGAAAGGTTTCTGGTATTGGGAGATTTGGTAGCCCTTCGGCAAATCGGGATAGAAATAATTCTTCCGTTCGAAATAAGCATCATTGTTTACCCGGCAATTTAAGGCCAGGCCAATTGTTAAACAACTCTTGACGCCCTCACCATTAGGCACCGGTAGCGCTCCGGGAAGACCTAAACAGGTCGGACAGACTTTTGTATTCGGCTCACTGCCAAAAGGATCGTTGGCGCAACCGCAAAACATTTTCTGTTTTGTATTCGGCTCAACGTGGACTTCAAGACCAATGATGGGTTCAAAGGTCATACTCGCGCTCCGATCTCTTTCAGGCCGTCTTTGATTTGCATTGCCGCCTCCCGACAGCTTTTCGGGTTGGGTTCGAAATTGGTTTCGTGGACCAACGCGTTGCGGAATTTATGCGCGGACCAGAGGTTTTGATAGGTTTCGGGACTAAATATTGAATTCGCAGTTTTTAACCGCTCGCCCATCGAGGCGCCCGAACACAGCTGTGTTAAAGCGTAATCCAACAGCTTATCCGCCTCCATCACCGCCTGCTTTAGCGCACTAGGTTTACCGGCCGTCAACAGTTCTTCAATTCTGCCCCACCGGTCAGAAACCGTTTTGATGTCGTAGGGTTTAAGCACCGAGCCATAAGTTACTCCAGGGCTCTTCCACCCATTTCGGTTTTTGTTCTTTTTAATAAAAAAATCTAGGATTCCCATATTTTCGGACGCCTTTTATAATACCCTGTCGCCTGTTCAAAAGCGTAGGCCGCCTGATAAAGTCGTTCTTCAGCAAATTGCGGACCCATCAACTGAAATCCTACCGGAAGATCCCCACTAAAACCGGCCGGAACGTTCAAAGATGGGATCCCCGCGAGATTAGCCGGACACATAAAAACGTCGGAGAGGTACATCTGCAGCGGATCGGCAGTTTTCTCACCGAGTTTAAACGGCAGCCCGGGCGAAGACGGAGCTAAGATAAGATCTACCTCCGAAAAAGCGGTTTCAAAATCAGCAATTATTTTCGTTCTGACTTTCGCGGCCTTAAGATAATAAGCATCGTAATAGCCTGAGGAAAGGGTATAAGTTCCGAGCATAATTCTTCTTTTTGCCTCTGGTCCAAAAGTTTCCCGCCCCAATCCAAAACGGATTCCGTCAAAGCGGGCGAGATTAGAACTGACCTCGGAAGGAACAAGAATGTAGTAACACGCCATCGCGTATTTCGTATGCGGCAAAGAAATCTCGGTAATTTTCGCGCCCAATTTTTTAAAAACTTCAATGGCCTGGTTGGTTTTTTCTGTAATGTCAGTCTCGATGCCGGAAACGAAATACTCCTTGGGAATTCCGATTTTTTTGCCTTTAACCCCGGCGGCAATATCTTTCGTATAATCAGGAACTGTTTTCGCGACAGTGGTTGCGTCAAGAGGGTCTACCCCGGCCGTAACTCCGAGCATTAAAGCGTTATCGTAAACAGTCCGGGTAAGGTGACCGATGGTATCAAAAGAAGAGGCCATGGGAATAATCCCGTAACGGGAAACCCGGCCGTAAGTCGGCTTAAGCCCAACCAGATCGCAAAAAGCCGCCGGAAGCCGGACGGAGCTGCCGGTATCCGTTCCGGTCGCCGCCAAGCATTGCCCCGCCGCTACCGAGGCCGCCGCGCCGCTGCTGGAGCCGCCGGGAACCCGATTCAGGTCATAAGGATTTTTGGTTGGAGTATAGTCGGTATTTTCACCTGACGACCCGTGGCCCCAGGCATCCTCATTTGTTTTCCCGATAATTATTGCGCCCGCCGTCTTTAATTTAGCCGTAACGGTCGCGTCGTAAGGCGGGATATAATTTTCGATAATTTTAGAACCTGCGGTTGTCCGTAAGTCCTTTGTCGTAAATAAATCTTTTAAACTTAAAGGGATACCGAACAGCGGATACTCATTAAGGAGGTCTTTGCCGATTTTACTCAAGTTACTATCGCACGCCGCGGCGGATGCTAAAGCATTTTCGGGTTCAGTGGTTAAAAAGGCGTGCAACTGGCCGTCCGTGTTTTCGATTCTTGATAAACAGGTGCGGACCAGTTCCGTCACCGAAAACGCGCTCCGGGCAAGCCCTTCTTTAACCTCTTTAATCGTGAGATCGTTTAGATTAGACATTGGTAAAAACCGGGGGAACCAGGAATTGGTTTCCTTCAGTCCGCAGTGCGTTTTTTAAGACCATTTCAGTCGTCAGCGTTGTGCACGTTAGTGACGGAGTGGAATTGATCACACTTTTTTGTCCGGTGACCTGAAAAGTCGGAGCCACCGTATCCGTATTCACCTCACTCAGAATATTGATGTAGCTAATGACTTCTGAAAGCTGGTGGCTGAAAAGGACTGCCTCCTCTTTCGTTAACGGCAGTTTAGCGAGTTTGGCAATGTGCTGAACTTCTTTTTCGGTCAACATTATTTCTTATTCCCAATTTAGCACGGAAGGACAACCGGAACAAGGAAGCAATCGCATTGACACCTATTATCCACAATCCCTATACTGATTAAGAATTTCTGGGTCCGTGGTGCAGCCTGGTTAGCACGTCGGCTTGTCAAGCTGAAGATCGCCGGTTCAAATCCGGTCGGACCCGCCATCGCGTGATGATTCGCCAAAGGGCGAATCAGATGCGATTACGATAGCCCGGATTTGAATGCCGGAGCCGCGGCGGCGGCGAGGCGGGGTCGAGCGTGAAATCAGCAGGTTTCAACGCGTGACCAATTCCGGTCGGACCCGCCATTAATCCTGCCCAAAATAGAAAAAAAGGAGGTGAAAATATATAACAACTCTCAGCGAAGAAAATAAAACCAAAGCTAGCGCTCTTTTGGCCGCCGTTCTTGTTATTGCCGCGGGTTATTTAGTTTATCGCAATTTTACCAAGGTAGAACAGGAAATAAGCCGTAAAGAAGCTGATCTAAGCACCAGTATCAGCCCAAAAGCGGAAGAGGTATCCGATTTTAGAAAACCGGCAGAAACCGGAGATACCGGCGTTGTTGCCGGAGCGGAAACCGTTAACATTTTTGGAACCGGCGGAGAATCAAACGTCTGGCAGCCGCGGCAAATACCCGCTAACTCCATTTCCGGAAACAGTTATACCGTTGTTTCCGGCGATACGTTATGGGAAATCGCCGTCGGCCGGTACGGAACCGGATTCCAATGGTCGAAGATCCTGGAAGCCAACAAAGGAACAGTCGGTTTCTTAGCGAATGGCCAACAGGCGCTAATCGTTCCCGGGCAGGTTCTCAACCTCCCCTAAAAACGTAGAAATAGCCCTGAGTCATGCGAAAACAGGTCCACAACCGTAAATATACGGTTGCTACGTGTTCAGATTTAACATAGAATAAATGGTGTTCCGGCGGGATTAGTTGAGCGGTTCAACGCTGCCTTCCCAAGGCAGAAAGACGGGTTCGACTCCCGTATCCCGCTCCAAAAGGAGTCGAATGGCGGAGGCACGACCGGTGCCGAGCCCGGGCTGAGCGCAAAATCAGCAGATTTCGACGGTTAGCCGACTTCCGTATCCCGCTCCACAGTTTGCCACTAAATTATCTTATATTAATAGTCACCCTACACAACACTACAGGTTTTTTCGACTACCTATTCTATACTAGCTTTATTAATACACCTTTAAGGTGTAAAATAGGTATATGAGCAGCAAGCCGAGGCATATAAACACCAACCTATATTATCACGTGTTCAATTGCGGGGTCGAAAAGAGAACAGTCTATTTAAGCCGCTATGATTACAATCGGTTTCTTGAGACCTTAAGTTATTACACACGGGACCAACGCCTCGGCTACGCCCATTTCCTCTTACTTAAACCCGAAGATAAATCGTTGTATATTCTCGCCAACGAAATTACCCAAGAACGGAGCGCTAGAGTCAAAATTATTGCCTACTGTCTGATGCCCAACCACTTCCATCTTTTAATCAAACCGGTTCGCTCTGAAGGAGTCGCCGCCTTCGTCGCCGATGTTTCCAATAGCTACACCCGGTACTTTAATTTAAAATACAACCGAATTGGGTCCCTCCTGCAGGGCACGTTTAAAGCCACGGAGGTTGACAGCGGAGAATCATTTTTGCAGGTGAGCCGCTATATCCACCTCAACCCGATCAGATCCTACTACACCAACCCGGACGGAAAGATTAGGAAACCCGAAGACTACCCGTACAGCTCCTACAGCGAGTGGGTCCAACCCGAAAATAACAGTTTGTGCGACGGACCCGAAATCGGAAAAATTCTGGGAACCAGCCCAAAGCGGGAAAATAGTTACCGGGAATTTGTCGAGGGTAGTTTGCATAAAAACCCGGCAATCGGGATTGAGAGTTTTCTTTTCGAGGTTTAACTTCTTAAAACTACCGAGGGGACTAAAGTGGCTGCCTCCTGTTGGAGTTCCTGTAGCTGATCATCAGAAAATGGCGTTAGGGTGTTAAACATCGGATCTAAACATGTTCCCGGCCGGAAGGACTGTAAAAACCAGCGTAAGTTTTTTCCCCCCGAAAACTCCTCAATTACTCCTTTCAGTTGCGCGGCCAAGGTTAAAAGGGAAGCTTTAGTATGCAACGAGGGCACCACCGTGGTCCGGAACTCATACTCTTTTCCGCTGGTAACCAGCAACTTAATACTCCGGATAATTGTTTCTACAATCCCCGTCCCGCCACTGCTGAGGGACTGGTACTCCGCGCCCAGTGCCGTCTTTAAATCCATCGCCAGATAATCCACTAAATTATCCCGAATCAACTCGGCCAGCATCTCCGGATTGGTCCCGTTGGTATCCAGCTTCACCGCGTATCCCATCGCCTTAATTTGCCGTAGAAATTCAGGTAAGTCAGTGTGAAGGGTCGGCTCGCCTCCGGTGACGCAAACCCCGTCAAGCAGACCGGCCCTCTGTTTCAAATAAGAAAAAACATATTCGCGGGAAATTTCCTCCACCTTTTCGCTGGTTAAAACCAACTCGGGGTTGTGGCAAAAAGGACAGCGGAAATTACAGCCGGCGGTAAAAATAACCGCCGACGGGCGGGGCGGATAATCTATTAACGATAGTTTGACTAAACCTTTAATAATCAATGTTTGTATTCCAGCCGGTCGGCGAACTCCGACCGTTTGCCGTCATTCCATTGCTGAACGGGGCGTAAATAACCGACGATCCGGGAATAGACCTCGCTGGGCTGACCACACTTCGGACAGGCGAAATGTTCCCCCGATAAGTAGCCGTCCTGGGGACAGACGCTGAAGGTCGGAGTCAGAGTGTAGTAAGGCAGATGGTAATTTTCGGCAATTTTCCGGACCAGTCTCTTCGTCGCCTGGGTATCCGGCATCCGCTCGCCGAGGAAGGTATGAAAGACCGTTCCCCCGGTGTACTTCGTCTGCAGCGAATCCTGGAGATCAAGAGCGGTAAATGGATCCTCCGTGTGCCCGACCGGGAGGTGGCTGGAATTCGTGTAATAAGGCGCCGCGCCACTATTATGATAAGCCTCCTCATTCGCCACTTTAATCTCCGGGTATCTTTTCTTATCCGCCTTCGCCAACCGATAAGCTGTTCCTTCCGCCGGCGTGGCCTCGAGGTTGTAAAGATTATTTGTTTCCTGTTGATAAGAGCCGATGTGCTCCCGCATCATGTCCAAAATGTCTTCAGCGAATTGGTGCCCTTTCGGATCGGTAATGTTAACGCCCATAAAATTAACCAAAGACTCATTCATCCCGTTAATCCCGATTGTCCCGAAGTGATTTTTCCAGTACTGACCGAACCGGTCTTTTACGGTCTGCAGGTAATGCCGGGAATACGGGTAGAGGCCTTCGTCGGTAAACTTCTCAATAATCCGGCGCTTAATTTCCAAACTTTCTTTAGCTAAGTCCATCAATTTCATCAGCCGTTCTTTATATTCCTTCTTACTCTTGGATAGGTATCCGATCCGCGGCAAATTTATCGTAACGACCCCGATACTTCCCGTCAGCGGATTGGCCCCGAAAAATCCTCCGCCTCTTTTCCGCAATTCGCGGTTGTCGAGCCGCAGCCGGCAACACATCGAGCGGGCATCCTCCGGATTCATATCGGAGTTTACAAAATTAGAAAAGTACGGAATGCCGTATTTCGCTGTCATCTCCCACAGCGGCTCCAGGACCGGGTTTTCCCAGTCAAAGTCGCGGGTAATATTGTAAGTCGGAATCGGAAACGTAAAGACCCGGCCGTTCGCGTCGCCTTCCATCATTACTTCGGCCAACGCCCGGTTAAACATATCCATCTCTTTTTGGAACTCGTTGTACTTGACTGTTTGCGGCTTGCCGCCGATAATCACCGCTTCCTCCCCCAATGTTTTCGGGGCGTGGAGATCCAGAGTAATGTTGGTAAACGGCGTTTGAAAACCAACGCGGGTCGGAATATTCATATTGAAAACGAATTCCTGCAGATTTTGCTTCACTTCTTTTTGGGTCAGCTTATCGAAACTGATAAACGGGGCCAGCAGGGTATCGAAACTGGAGAAAGCCTGCGCGCCGGCGGACTCGCCCTGCAGGGTGTAAAAAAAGTTAACGATTTGGCCCAGCGCCGCCCCGAAGTGTTTTGGCGCCCGGCATTCGACTTTTCCAGCCACGCCACCAAACCCGCGCCGAAGAAGGTCCTGCAGATCCCAACCGACGCAGTACGGGCCAAGAAGCTGTAAATCGTGGACGTGGATATCGCCGTTGATGTGCGCTTCCCGGATGGGTTCGGGATAAATTTTATTCAGCCAGTAGCCGGCGGAAATCGCAGAGGCGACGTGGTTGTTTAGGCCCTGCAGCGAGTAGGCCATATTGCTGTTTTCCTTCACCCGCCAGTCTTTCTTCTCTAAATAGTCGCCCAGTAAATCTTCGGCGATGACGACGGAGTTAATATTGCGGATTTTATTGTGGAGGTCGCGGTAGAGGATGTAGGCTTTGGCGGTTTTCAGCCACTTGGTGGTTAGGAGCATGTCTTCAACGGCGTCCTGGATTTGCTCAACGCTGGGGATTTCCCCGTCCACTTTCTTTTTCAGCTGAAGGAGGGCAATTTTCGTCAATCTTTTCGCTTCTTTAATTCCGAATTCCCCGGTCGCCCGCCCGGCTTTAAAAAGGGCGTTGGTTATTTTTTCGCGGCGGAACGGAACAATCCGGCCGTCTCTTTTCTTGGCTTTTTTAAATAAGGACAGGAGCTTGGGCATAAGTTTTTCCTTAAAACTGACCGATTTCTTTTTTAAAGTCCTCGAGGCCTTGGAACTCAAGAAAGACCGACGCGTAGCGCAAGTAAGCAACTTTATCCAGCTTTTTTAGTCGGGTTAAAGCCATCTGGCCGATGTTGGCGGACGAAACTTCGGTTGTTTTCCGGTTAAGAAGCTTCGATTCAATATCGTCGATGACCGATTCAATCTGCTCTTCCGTGACGGGGCGCTTCTCAATCGCCAGCATCATTCCTTTTTTCAGCTTTTCCCGGGCGTACTCCTCACTCCGGCCGTCTTTTTTTATCACCGAGAGCTTAATATTCTCCACTTTTTCGTAAGTCGTAAAGCGTTTGCCGCATTTTTCGCACTCCCGGCGGCGGCGGACCGAACCTTCCTCCGTATCCCGGCTATCAACAACTTTTGACTCTAAAGTGGCGCAATAAGGACATTTCATCATTCTCCAATAATCACTATATATTGTGGTGCCGACCGATGATATACCCAAGATATAGGAGTGTCAAGGGGGATTTTAACCCCTGGCGGAAGGCTTTGGCAATATTGCCCAGAAGCGTTAAAATAGGTCTAAGGTGAAGAAAAAAACCCGCCGAGCCCTGCTCCTGGCTCTCCTGCTCATCTTCATATTCGGTGTCGCCGGTGTTTTCGCAATGCCGAAGATTAAACGATTCCTTTCGAGCGAAAAAAGCGTTGGCAAAACCGGAAAAAGCGCCGTTTGGACGACTCCGGCGGAAGTTTTAGGCGCACTGACCGAAAGCGACATCCTTCCCGACGTGATCACGAGAAGTTTAATCAGTACCGAAAGCGCCTCGCCCAATCTTCTCGGTGGCGCTATGGACGGACTTTCCGAACAGGTGCAAAAGGCCGTGAAGGATGCGGCCGGCAGTATCGCCGACTCGGTGAAGCAGGCCGTTCTCAGCAACGTCTCGATTAACCAGGATAAAATTGCCCAGGATATTACCGCGAAGCTTCTGCAGTCACTGCTTGATAACGCCGGGAAAACCAGCACCACTGTTGACCGCGGGGTTTACGACGCCTGTACTAATATCGTGAAAAATCCCCCACCCAGTCCCTCTCCGCCTCCTTAACCCTTTGCCGCCGTCCACAGATTCTGCTAATATTTTCTTGCTGCCGCCTTAGCTCAGTTGGTAGAGCAACTGTTTCGTAAACAGTAGGTCCTCGGTTCGATTCCGAGAGGCGGCTCCATCTTTTCCACCTTTTAGTGAGTTCGGTTGAAGTTGAGGATTATGATTAGGAGGGTGAGGAGATAAAGGAGAAAGCCATAAAAGGTCGGCTTCCCCACCGCTACCTTGAATCTCCGCCCGACTTGATGCATGGCTAACAGTGTAATAACAACCCCCATTACGGAAAAAAGTAATCCGGTAAATACTGAAACTAAGGCAAATAAAACGGGGTAAAGATCTCGCGGCTCTCCGAAGTTAAACAGCATTTGCTCAAAACCAAAATCTTCTCCAATTTTGTATCCCAACAACGAAATAGACCAAAACAGTGTAGTGGCTAAAACAGTTAGTAAAAATTTTTGTTTATTTACAGTCATTGGTAGAACTTGTTCCTTTGACCGAGCAAGCTAGGTCCTTCCGTAAGTCCTCACGATCCGGCAAATAAGTGTGAAAAGCATTTAAAAGACTCATATTCGGAATCTCTAGATTTAGTGCGTATCCGGTTCCTATCTTTTCTAATTTTAGATTAAACACGGTATCTTCGCTATATGCGTGTTTTTCCGGTGAAACACCAGGGATTCCAGAAGCGCTCTCGGGCATAATCAAACCATCACCTATACTCACTTTTGTCTTAATGACACTTGCAAAAAGTTTTCTCTGCACTTCTGCATGGATATCTCCGTAGAACGTAGCGTATTCCACATCTTGAGGGACACGGTTATTGATTCCGTAATACCCATTGAGGAATTCGGAACCGGGATATATTTGTTTGACCGCTGTTGCTGTTAGATCAAGCTTTTGATTCTTACCATAGTTAACGGCGTCTACAATTTTTTTGGAGATTCTCTGTTCCAACCAGTCACCCGCCAAAGGAATGTTTTCGACAGCTTGATCCGCCGACAAAACCCAAACCCCCTGATGCGGACTTCCAATGGTAATGAGCTTATGGACCTTGT
>JBBTUG010000037.1:0-11360 GCA_038063895.1 Patescibacteria group bacterium
CACTAATTATAGGTTTTGTCAAATACTCTAGGTTTAACTTGATGTTACTTGTGGTGAGGCTGATGTTTAAGCTTTTACTCCCGATCAAGAGCAAAAGCTTTAAAAGGTAATCAGGCGGTGACAGATGACTGCGCGGAGGGTTGCGGGGCAATGGGCGGTTGCACGGAAGGGTTTTCCGGCTCAAGCAGTTTTAAGAATTCGTCCCCTTCTAATGTTTCCCGCTCAATTAAAACCTTCGCCACCGCGTCAAGCTTTCCGCGCAAATCAGCTAAAATATTGCCCGCCCGGGCGTGGCAAAGATCAATGATCTTTTTAATCTCCTGATCAATTTGGGCGGCCATATTCTCCGAGTGACTGCCCTCCTCCGTTGGGACCATCGCCCAAAAGCCTGAACCCCCATCGGGCATAAAAATCGGCCCCAACTCGGACATCCCGTACTCCGTAACCATCTTCCGAGCGATATCTGTCGCCTGGGCGATGTCGGAGCCGGCCCCGACTGTCAGTTCATTAAACACCAGCTCCTCGGCCGCCCGTCCGCCCAACAAGGCCGTAATGTTCTCCAGCAGCCGGGTCTTCGTTTCGTTGTAACGGTCGGTGAGGGGCGGAATCATCGTAAATCCCAACGCCATTCCCCGGGCAACAATTGAGATTCGGTGCACCGGATCCATCTCCGGCAGGCTGGCGGCGACAATAGCGTGGCCGGCCTCGTGGTAAGCAGTCATTGATTTGTCCCGGTCCGATTGCAGACGGCGGCGTTCGGGGCCCAGTTTCACCTTCGTGGCCGCTTCTTCCAAATCCGGTTCTTCAATTACTTTTTTACTTTCCCGGGCGGCTAAGATGGCGGCTTCGTTCAGCATATTTTCTAGGTCAGCCCCGGAAAAACCGACCGTCCGGCGGGACAGTTTATCCATATTTACCCCTTCAGCGATCGGCTTATTGCGCATGTGAATCTTTAAAATATCGATCCGGCCTTCCATATCCGGAAGATCCAAAACAACGCGGCGGTCGAAACGGCCTGGTCGGACAAGCGCCGGATCAAGGAGATCAGGGCGGTTGGTGGCGGCGACCACTAAAACGGCGAGATTCGGGGTAAAACCGTCCATCTCCACTAAGATCTGATTCAGAGTTTGTTCCCGCTCGTCGTGCCCGCCGGACATCCCCATCCCCCGTTGCCGGCCGATGGATTCGATTTCATCAATGAATATGATTGCGGGCACGTTCTTTTTCGCGGTTTCGAACAAATCTCTTACCCGGCTGGCGCCGACCCCAACCAGCATCTCCATAAACTCCGAACCAGCCATTGAGAAAAAGGGAACGTTTGCTTCTCCGGCCAGCGCCCGAGCCAAAAGAGTCTTACCGACCCCGGCCGGGCCGACCAAAAGTACCCCTTTCGGCGTTCGCGCGCCTAATTTCCGGAATTTTTCCGGCTCTTTCAGGAATTCGACCACTTCCTGCAGTTCTTTTTTGGCGGTATCAACTCCGGCCACGTCTTTAAAAGTGATTTTGGCCGCGACTTCCTTAACAAACAGCTTGGCCCGTGATTTTCCGAAAGAAAAAAGAGAATCCCCCGCGCCCCGAGCCTGGCGGAAGATAAAGTAAAAGAAGACAATCATTAAAATAACCGGCAGAATATTGACTAAAAGGTCAACCATTCCGGTCGCCATCTCCGAACTTTTTACGTCCAGCTCTAATGAGTTTAGGTCGACCCCGCTGTCGCGCAATGTTTTCTCAAAACTCTCTCCGATTTCTTTCCGGGACGATAATTTTTCGCCGGTTTTCGTCGTTAAGGTCAGCATCTCGCCCTCCACCTCAACCTTGGCTAACTGGCCATCCCGCGCCAGCTTGACCGCTTGGGAAAAAGGCACGGTTTTTTCGCTTTTACCGGGATTAAGAAAGGAAAGAAAAATTAATAGGCCGAAAAAGGCGACGACGAGGTAAAGAATCGAGTTTTTAACTAATTCCGGGACTTTTCCAGCCGGAACGGGGCGGGCGGCTTTTCGAACCATAACCCGTCTATTATAGCACCATTCTATCAGCCACGCAGGGGTAAAAGTTTCTGGATCGTATAAATATTTGATTTTTTATATATTTGCGTGACATACTGTGGGTGGTGAAAAAAGCTCGAGCAAAGAGCTCTGCCCCTTGCCCTAAAAAACATCCGCTGAAACTGCCGCTCCCCTGGCTAGTGCTTACCGTTTTTCCAATTCTTCTCGTTTTAATCACTGCTGATTTTCTCCCCCCAAGTCCAGAGAACGCTATGTCCGCCCAACTCAAAGCCAAGTCGCCGCTGCTGACGGAACTATCGCCGGGTGCGTCGCCCCTGGTTTTCACGCTGCAAAAAATCGAAATCCTGCCGGAAGACGGCACGACCCTTTGGTCGCTCGCCGAAGAACTTTACGGCGATGGCTCTAAATGGGATGTGTTGGCATCAGAAAACAATCTGCGTGGCGGGCGATTGACGAAAGGAAAAACACTGACGGTCAGTGGGGAGAACTTAAACCGGAAAGCAGTCCTGCCGGAAAAATTGTACCGGCTCAGTTCCAGTCCCGCGTTACCAACCACCATTCTTTTACCAAACCTGGGAACTCTTGCAATTCCTACCGAAAAAACGGACGTCTTAACTTCTCCCGATGGCAGTCTTATCCTCGCCACGGTCAAAATCGGTAACCGGACGGAGACTTACGGCGCGCTCAAGAATGTAGCGGTAAACAATACTTTCTTCGCCGAACTAGCGGGCCAATCTTATACCGTCTACCTCTATCCCGAGCCAACCGACCCTTCAGCCACCGATCTGGCTCTCTTCAATCTTGCCAATCTAAATTAAACCCTTACCGTTCGAGCGGGGCGAGAACTACTGTTTCGGAACTTCTCACTTCGTTCGAAGGGTAAAGCGGTGTTTCTAGAGGCGGAGCTTAAGCTTCTCGCGGACTTCGGCGAGAGTGGAAACCGCTAATTGGCTGGCTTTTTCCGTTCCGGTCCGGATAATTTCAATCACCTTGCCCGGATTTTTTTCGTACCCCAATCGACGAGAGCGGATCGGATCGAGAAAAGAATTTAGGGCTTTAACTAATTTTTCCTTCACTTCAATATCCCCCACCTTGCCTTTTAAATAACGTTCCTTCAAATCGGCTACCTCGTTTTTGTCGGGATTAAAAGCGTCGTGATAAATAAAAACGGGATTGCCCTCGACGTGCCCCGGATCGGTCGCGCGAGCCCGAGTCGGGTCAGTGTACATCATCATTACCTTGTGCTTCACCGTCTCGGCCGGGTCGGAAAGATAAATAACGTTACCCAGCGACTTACTCATTTTCGCTTTCCCGTCCGTTCCGGGTAAGCGTGCGACACGCCCGACAAGCGCTTCCGGTACGGGGAAAGTTTCGCCGTACAGCTCATTAAAACGGCGGGCAATCTCACGGGTTTGCTCGAGGTGCGGGACCTGGTCTTGCCCCACCGGAACTAAATCCGCCTTCAGCGACAAAATGTCCGCCGCCTGCAAAATTGGGTAACCGACGAAGCCGAAGGAGACGTGCTCGCCGAGTTTTTTGTAAACAATTTCTTCCTTCACTGTCGGGTTGCGCAAGACACGATTGTGCGAAGCCAGCATCCCAAAATAGGTATAGAGTTCAAAAATTTCCGGGATAAGTGACTCTAAGACAAGCGATGCTTTTTCCGGGTTGAGGCCTACGGCGAGATTATCCAGCGCGTCCTCCAAGGTGTTTTTATAAATGTCTTCAGGCTTCGTTGCATCTTTGGCGAAGGCGTGGGTGTTAGCTAAAAGAATATACGTGTCGTACTCAGTCTGCAGTTTCACCCGGTTTTCGAGCGTGCCGACGAAGTGGCCGAGGTGTAATTTTCCGGTCGGAGTGTCGCCGGTTAAAATTCTTTTTCTTTTTTCCATCACTTTTAATGATACACGAACCATTGCGGAAAGGGTATCAGTGATAGATTTCGTGGGTTCCGATGTCAACGAAACCGGCCGTCCCCGGATCAATAAATTCAAACAGAACCCGAAGGTGGAAACTAACCGAGAACGACCAAAAGCCCGCGAGCTTCCCTGTGAGTTTGTGCGTCTTTAACTGAGGATTAAAAGGATCTTTTACGAAGAGTTCTATTTTGTTTTTAATGGCCTCTTTCGAGGAGCGGTGCGCTTCAAGTGATTTTTTAAAGCGGCGGGAGTAGTAAACACTGAGAATCTTCATTACGATCAGCGGAACAAACTATTAATCGACTTCATCTTCTTCAGATTCCCCGCGGCTTTTTCCTGCTGGTATCCGAAAATCGCAGCTTGGGCTTCGGCTTGCTCATAAAGTCGCGCTTTTTCGGCAATCTTTTCAAAAAGGTCATTATCCAAAAGCACTGCCGTGGGCTTATTTTTCTTCAGGAGCCATAAAGGAACGCCGCTTTTCTTTGCTTTTTTTAGGAGGCTGGGGTAGTGGCGTTGAAGCTCGGAAACGGAAATAAGGGTATCGGCCTGGATATTATTCATAACTAACTACATAATATAATACATATAATAATCTGTCAAGTATTATGCTAACTAGAACCTTGTGCTATAATGGCTCGAACGTGTGCGGGCGGGAGGTATAGAATCTCGCTGGGCTCATAATCCAGTTAAACCCGGGGGCGGATCCCGGGGCCCGCAACCACCATTCGCTTTGGGAGCTTCTAGTGACTTTCAGCCATCCCGCTTTCCTCTTCATACTTTTTGTCGTATCCCTTATAATTGGATCAGGCCAGGGTAGCTCAATGGTAGAGCACCGCCCTCATAAAGCGGTCGTTGACAGTTCGATTCTGTCCCCTGGCACCACTTCTTGCAGCAGAGCGTTATGGACGCTCCGCGTCCCCGAAGAAGACCTCCCACCACTGCTTCCAAACCGGGATATTGGGTGGCGCCGCCGGGGTGGCCTCCGACCCCAAGACCGTCGGCAGGTTCGGAAGGATAACCAGACGCTCCCCCTTCTTCACCATTTTCAACTGATCGCGGGCCTGTTGTTCAATAAATTCCGGGCTTTGGCGGTAGACAACCTCTTTCGTCAATTGCCGGTTCTCGGCTTCCAGACTGCCGACCTCCGTCTTTATTCCCTCCATCCGACCCTGCCGGTCCTGGACCCTTTTCAACGTGCGGAAAAGGCCGACTCCCATGAAAAATATTAAAAGCAAAAAAAATATGAATTTCCGGCGAGACATCTACAGAAAGCTTAAACCCGCGCCCGCCCTTTTGACAACCTTTCTTTCTTCACCCCATAGGCAAGTACTCTTTGTGTAAATATAGTGTTTCCTCGTTCATAGTTTTATACCCAAAGAGAATGACCTCGGCTATTTAGCAGGGTGCGCAAGGCCTTAATAATATATATTAAGGACATAATAATTACGGGTTGACAAATGCTATAGGAAATGCCATAATACAGCGAATTAGCGAATATTATGAACAAACTCGAACAGGCCCACGAAGAATTCATTAATCACCTTAAGTCCCGAAGCCGCGCCAGCGCGACTGTTTTGGCGTACGGAAAAGATATCGAACAGTTAATTACCTTCCTGAAAGACCTGGAAAAAGCCCACGTCCAGGATGTGACCAGAGAAGACATTGAAGCGTTTATGGCGAAGTTGCGGAAAGAGGGCTATACCAATAAATCCATCTCCCGGAAAACCAACTCCACGAAGACATTTTTTAAGTTCCTAAAAGTCCAGGAATACGTCACCGACGACCCGGCTTCCCTCGTCACCCACCCGAAAGTCGAATCCCGCCCGCCGCGGATTTTAACAAAAATGGAATATCGCGCCCTTCGCGACGCCACCCGCCAGGACCCGCGTACGCACGGCGTCGTCGAACTTTTATTGCAAACCGGAATTAGGATTGGGGAACTCCGCAATCTGCGCGTGGAAGACCTGAAGTTTTCCAAAGGCAAAGAAAAAGGCGAAATTTTCGTCCGTCCGTTCGAAAACCGTGAAGGCCGTTCCGTTCCCTTAAACACCGCGGCCGAAACCGCCGTTAAGGTTTACTTAACGCTTCGGCCGAAAACTAAGGAGCCGACCTTGTTCGTTACAAAAACCGGTCGGCCGCTTTTAATCCGCAACATTCGCTCAACCATCAACCGCTACTTTAAAATCGCCGGCGTGGAAAACTCCACCGTGAATGATCTCCGGCACACCTTCGTCGCCCACCACCTGCAAAAAGGTGCGTCCTTAGTCCTCGTTTCCAAGGTGGCGGGGCACAAACGCCTCTCTACGACCGAAAAATATCTGGCCTTTATCGAACGCCCGAAAGAGGAAGTCCAAGAGCTAGAAGAACTGTAAAAAAGGTAGCAACGCCACGAATTTTCTCCACAAATAGTCCACAAATAATATTCTGTTTGCTATTTAATCTCCGACACTATTCGTGGTTAATTCGTGAGGAGGATTTGTGGCGTTTCCTCCACTTAGTTGATATAATTCCCCCGCATGAATAAAACTGCGCTGATTACCGGCATTACCGGCCAGGATGGATCTTATCTGGCGGAACTCCTTCTTGAGAAAGGTTATCGTGTCTTAGGCCTTATCCGCAAAACCAGCAACCCCGAATTAAAATACATTAAACACATCCAAAACCAGGTGGAGTTAACTTACGGCGATTTGCTCGACAGCGTTTCCCTCGTCAACGTTCTCGGACGGGGCTGTCCCACAGAGATTTACAACCTCGCTTCTCAGTCTTACCCGGGCGAGTCGTGGCGGATCCCCATCCAAACCGCGGAGATTACCGCGTTGGGCGCGCACCGCCTTTTCGAAGCCGCCCGCCAGCTGTGCCCCAGCGCCAAAATTTACCAGGCCAGCAGTTCAGAGATGTTCGGTCACGTCCGCGAAATCCCGCAAAACGAAATGACCCCTTTTAATCCCGCCAATCCTTACGCCGCCTGCAAACTATACGCGCACAACATGGCCCACATTTACCGGGAGTCCTACAAAATGTTTATCGCCTGCGGGATCCTTTTTAACCATGAAAGCCCGCGGCGGGGCATTAATTTCATTACCCGCAAAGTGACCATCGGGGCGGCGTGCGTAAAACTGGGAATAAAAAACGCGCCGGTCTTAAACGAGGAAGGCGAACCGTTAGTGAAGGATGGGAAACTGCGATTGGGCAACCTAAACGCCAAAAGAGACTGGGGCTTCGCCGGGGATTACGTGGAGGCGATGTGGAAGATGATGCAACTGAAGAAAGCTGACGATTTTGTGATTGCCACCGGGAAAACGCACACCATTCAGGAACTCTGCGAAGAGGCTTTCGGTTATCTGAAGCTGGACTGGAAAAAATCCGTCGTCGTTGATCCCCGCTTTGTCCGCCCGACCGAAACCGGCCCCCTGGTCGGCACGGCGGGCAAAGCTAAAAAGATATTAAAGTGGGAACCTAAAACGGACTTTAAACAGCTGGTTCGGACAATGACCGACGCGGCGCTGGCCGAACTGAAATGAGAGTACCGAGGACGGAGGAACAGAGGAACAGGATAGAGAAAACGCGGGTACGTACCGTTCGAACGAAGTGAGAACTTCTCTCCGCCGGCTGGCGGATCGAAGGGTAAGAAAGACCTATGCAAAAAGATCCGACCCGGTTAGCGCTTGTCTTGAAAGACAAACACCGCTCGGGTCGAAGTTGGGGATCACTTCTGTTTTCGGCGAATCAAAACTAACTCGGCATAAATGCCGAGAAGCACACCGGAAACTGTCATGGCCCAACCGCTAAACAACTGGGCACTAACTGTTCCGGAAACCGAACCGCCTAAAATAGAGGCAACCATCCCCATTACAAAAAAAATCGCCCCTAAGAAACGTGCAAGGAATAAAACCATCGCGACCTCCTCTTAATAATTCGCCCCAATGCCGGCCTTTTGGCTTTAAGCGCGGTCAATTTAGCTAATTACCCGATTAACCAAGTGTTACTGTTCATTATATCACAGTCTTTCCATTTTTGCAAATGCTATAAGGTGTGTTGGTTTATCCAGTGGACAAGAAGGTAGCAACTTTCGAAAAACCGGTTATACTGTTCCTGTGAACCGAACCGTCATACTTGCTGGAATTGTTATCACTCTCGCCCTCTTTATCCTCCCGGTGTTTATATTAAATGGCCGCAGCTCTCCTACTAATAGCGGGATAATCACCCAAAGCGGTATCCACTGGCACCCGCATCTGACCATTTTTGTTAAAGGAAAAAAAGTAGAAATCCCGAAGGACGTTGGGCGGACCGGGGGGACGGAACAGCCGATTCATATGCACGAGGAGGACGACTTTATCCACCTCGAGTTTTCGGGAATGGTTTACAAGTCGGAGACGACTCTAGGCCAGTTTTTTAAAGTCTGGGGAAAAACTCTTACCCACGCTTGCCTTTTCGAATTTTGTAGCGGCGGGGCGGGCAAATTATCAATGACCGTCAACAAGCAACCCAATACCGAGTACGAAAATTACCCTATGGCCGACAAGGACGAAATCGTCCTAAAATTCGAGTAATTGTCCTAAAGAACTATGGCAAAGATTATGGATGCTGGTCTATTGTGATAGCTCCATCGAAAGGTGAATGAAGCAAGGAATATCCCGTCCGCCTACAATTGTATGCAAAAAGGACTGACTCGAAAGAGGAAAAGTGACAAAGACTTCACCCACTCTCATCCCGACCGGCTTTCCGAGCCCACCATCAAGCTGATTCCGGGTTGGGAAAACCAGGAAACCCCTTTCAATAATTTGTGCTAAAATATCCTCGTGGATCAGCAAGCGATCGTAAATTACTGGCGGGAAAGCGCTGAAAGAGACTGGCGGGCCGCTAAAGATATGCTTAAGGGTGGACACCGTTCCTGGGCGCTCTTTCTTTGCCATCTCTCCTTGGAAAAATCGTTTAAAGCCATCATCGCTGGGCAGGGTAAAGAGATCCCCTACATCCATGAGCTAATCCGCCTAGCCAGAGAGGCCGGTTTAACGGTAGATCAGACGCTCACCACCCAGCTGAACGAAATTACCACGTTTAATTTGGAAGCTAGGTACGATGACTTCAAGCAGGCCTTCTATAAGAAGGCCACCCTTGCCTACGCCGAACAGTGGATGAAACTTGGTGAGGAAATTTACTTATGGTTAAAAAATCAGAGTTGAAAAATAATCGGGCTTGTTCGGATGATTTAAGAATCATCCGTTTATATCTAAACAAATTAACGGTTTCCGGCATCCCGGTAGAGCAGGCTTACCTTTTCGGTTCCCGGGCTAAAGGCACAGCCCACAAATGGAGTGATCTGGATCTTTGCGTTGTCTCCCCCGCTTTCGGCCAAGACCGCTTCGAGGAAAGACTGAAATTAATGAATTTACGTGAGGACGCCAGCGAAATGATCGAACCACACCCTTTCTCGGTTAAGGACTTTCAAGACCGCTTTGACCCGCTAGCCGCCCAGATAAGATTAACCGGCATCCGTGTAGCTTAGTTTTCTCTCCAAAACCCACCGATGGCGGAATGAAGCTTTCGCCGGTAAATCGATTTGTTAATCTTCCGGGCGGTAAGGACCGTTAGTCCCGCGACTAGTCCTTCTGTGGAACCCAAGAGAGCTAAAAACCACCCATTGTGCAACCAACCGGTAAAATAGTTAAAAGCCAGCATGGCGTTAATTGGAGATGCCACCGCGTACTTGCTGGATCTGAAGGGCTAGATCCAGTTAAAAAACCCATTCTTAGCCGTATAGGCCTTGGTCTGACTACGTATGGAATGGTGGGAGGTGGCAGAAAACTCCTATAACCAAACTGCTCCGCCTCGAGTCGCATCGAGGAACAACGGAAGGCCTACACATACTTGATGTGTGCGGCAACCTACAGAGATCCTTAGGCTGAATATGCAGGGGCTCGGACCAGTGAAGTGACTAAACTTGGCACCGACGGGGTTGCGGGGCTTGTCCCCATCTTTGCGGATCAGGAAACAGTTTCTGATCCCCTACGACCGAGAGCGGAGAAGTGATAAAGACTTCACCCACTCTCATCTCGACCGGCTTTCCGAATCAATCATTAACCGATGATTGCTTGGGAAAACAAGAAAATATAACTTAGTTCTCCCCAACCCCGTTTTCGGTGGCTTCGTAAGTTTTGCCGGTGGAAAGAGCCGCCTTAAGCGTGTAACCGGTGCGCAACGCGTTCGGCTGATAGAAATAGGCCTCATTCGTATCCGGATCCGCCGGGGCGACTTTAATCGCGTTGCAGGTAATTAAGTCCTCCAACTTAACCGCGTATTTTGCCTCAGGAGAATCCGAATAACAATATTCCAAAGCCGTCCTTAAGATATTAATGTCTGCTTTCCTTTTGGCATCCTTTGCTAATTCCTGTTGAGTTTTTATATAAGGAGAGGCCGCCGTTAACATCCCGAAATATTCCTCCGGCGTTATATAACTGGCCGGTTTTTCGACCGTGACGGCCTTGCCGAAATCAGCCAGCTTTATCACGATCGCAACCGGCAACTCCTCGGGCATCCCCCCGGTGAGTGCCGAAAGCATCCCTAAGCTACTCCCCCCGGAAGAAGGGGTAATCAACTTAAAGGAGGAAGTAAGCTCACGGATATAATGGTCCTTCTCCCCAAGCCAAAGGTTAATTTCTAAGTCCTTAATGCTGTCCGATGGTTTATATTCCATTAAAGATTGGCTGGCTTTATTTTCTCCATTCCCGGTTACTTTATGGTAAATATAATCGATTAACTCTGGGTCCGCTTTTAAAGATAACCTGTACATAGCCACCCCCTCCTTGCTCTCTCTGCCAACCGCGATGGCCTTTAATATTCTTTCGTCCAAAAAATTGTCGACGGTTTTTTCGACGAACTCGTTGGTCAAAGAGGTTGTTTTTTTATCACGGTCAATAAGGGAACGGGCTCCGGTTTCTAAAGGAGTTGTATCGTAACCTATCCAGTTCGGGAGAATCGTATCGAGGTTGGTATCCGCCCCAATATTCAAAAGGGAGGCCAAAAGTAAGAGGGGCAGTTTATTTATCCGGAAGTAGAGGAAACGATCATCTTTTCGGATATCAGCATTAAAATCTTTGGTCAGCGAAAGATTTAGACTTAACCGAGGGTTTTTGGGGTCGGCGTAATCAACCGCCCCCTTAAGACTTCCATCGAGACCGGTTAAAGAACCAAGGAGCGGGGCGAAAGAGGGTGAGTCGGCCGCTAAGGAGATATCGAGGCTGTGCTTGGAAACCTCTTTTTGGGCGATGACCGCTTTCGTTAACAAATACCGCGCGGTTTTCGGCGTAAACGGAAGGTCGAGGACAAAACGCGTGATTGCTAGCTCGAGAACAGGGTTGCCGATATTAATTTTTTCGTAAGCGACCGCGGAAGCGCCGGCCACCGCACCGGCTGAAATAATTATCAGGAACAGGAA
>JBBTUG010000037.1:11460-13026 GCA_038063895.1 Patescibacteria group bacterium
GACCGTCAGTCCCGCCACCAAGCCTTCCGTTGAACCAAGGAGGGCTAAAAACCACCCGTTGTGCAACCAGCCGGTAAAATAGTTAAAGGCCAGCATAGCGTTAATTGGAGACGCCACCGCGCCTAAAAACAGCCCTAATCTGGCCGGATTGGTAAAATCCTGCCGGAGGGCGAGCTTACTCACTTGCCAGTCACTCAACGCCTTAATCTTCCCCTCTTTTATTAATTTCTTAACGCACCCCCGGTACATAAAAATGCTCTGAATCGCCGTGGTTAGGGAAAGCGCCACCGCCGAAATGCCAAAATACAATCCGGCCGTGAAGTAATTTTCTTTCTGCACAAAATGTTCTGAAGTGAAGGCTAAGTAAGTTGCGAAAATAAAAACTGGCACCAAGACAATTGATCTTTTCCACAAGGATCCCCAACTGAACCCCGATCCGCGCAGCGCTAAAAGTTCCGCCGCCTCGCTCATTAAATCGTCGGTGGAAGCCGCGAAAACCTTGCCGAGTCCGTGCAAGCCCTGTTCGAGGATATGGGCAATCGGTCCGACAAAAAGAAGGGCTTTCACGACCGATTGGGCCGTTTCCGTCCGTTCGTGGGCGTTGTCGAAAGTCAGGCGGTTGATAATGTAATCAATTGAAATCTCGTCGAGGTCTTCGTTCAGTTCCCGCATTAACTTCAGTTCCTCCTCGCTAGTACCCCGGTTCTCCTCATCAATCAGCACTACCTTTTTAAACTCCCGCCGCTGGCTGTAAACCACCGCCAACTCCTTATCCAAATCAATCCCGCGAGAGCGGACTTTTTCCTTATCCTCCGCCGTAATCACGGGAAACCGGTGCGACCGCAGTAAATCCGGCAGCCAGGAGAGAATAAAATAATGCTGAGAGAGAAGGGCGATGTGGTTAATCGCCGCGAGAACATTTTCCGGCGTCCGCTCAACCGTCCGGATGCCGACCGCTTTGCCGTGGGAAAGAAAATAGTGAAGACGTTCCCGACGGTGGGGGCTTTTGGCTAAAACGTATTGGAGCTCGAGGGGTAAAATTTCGGGGAAATCAAGTTCCTCAGGCAATGAGGTTACTTCTATTCGATAAAGGCCTATTGGTTTTTCCGGTTGGAAAAAAGACAGCTTCTTGGCAATTTTATTCAGTAGCGTAGACGGCGTTTTCATTGAACCAAGAGCTATTGTATCACGCAGAGGCCTTCACCAATATCCTTGTTGTCATCCCGGACTCGATCCGGGATCCAGGCTCCTGGATTCACGTTTTCACCAGCCTCGCCAGGCACGAGTCTAGGCGGGCGGGAATGACGAAGAATAAAAAAGAGCCGGGTAATTTCCAACAACGTTCGTCGGAAATTACCCGGTCTCAAATATTTTATTTCGCTGCGACTTTTAGGAGACGTTTGGAGACGATCTCCCAATTGAGAACCCCCAATGCCGCGCCCAAAAGTCCCCCGAACAGAATCAATATCCCTTGCTCCAGCAGTGACATCGCGGGACGGATCAAAAGCAGAAGTAGGTTCGCTAACGAAGTGCAACACTAGGTAAAATCACAGGGTTAGGAGGTGA
>JBBTUG010000038.1:0-12663 GCA_038063895.1 Patescibacteria group bacterium
GTTTCTCCTCAATGCTGATTAGACTGCTTCATCTTTGCCAACCCGATTATCTCGCCGTTGCGTTTGACCACAAAGGCCCGACGTTCCGGCACGCGCAACTGGTGACCTACAAAGAAGGCCGGCCGGCGATGGAAAGCAGTTTAGCGGCCCAAATTCCGGTGGTAAAACGCATCTTGCGGGATATCGAGATACCCTTCTACGAGGTGGAGGGGTTTGAGGGCGAGGATATTATTGCCACGATTATCGAGCAGGCGCTGGGGCGGAAGTTTAAGAGCCGGTGCGAGAAGATGGGGGGACTGGAGATAACCATCGTGACCGGGGACCGCGATACACTGCAGTTGGTTGGGCCGCAGGTGAGGGTCCTTTGCCCGAAAAAAGGCCTATCCGAGACGATAACTTACGACGATAAGCAGGTTTGGCGGGAATACGGGCTTAAGCCGGAACAGATTCCGGACTATAAAGGCCTTCGCGGCGACCCGTCCGATAAGATCCCCGGCGTGAAGGGGATTGGGGAGAAAACGGCGATTAAGCTCTTGAAAAAATTCGGGACGCTGGAGGAGCTTTACCACCGCCTGGGCGAGGTGGGTAAAGAAATCGGGACTAAATTGGCGGAGGACGCCGAGATGGCGGTCCTCTCGAAAAGACTGGCGACTATTACCGACGAGGTGCCCTTAAAATTCGATATCGCCGATTCGCTCTTGTCTCCGGGTTTTATCACTAATTTTAAAAAAGTTCTCGGCAAGTCGAAGTTTTTCTCGTTAATTGACCGGCTGGATAATAAAAAGCCCGGGAAGAAAGACGCGAAGAAAAATACGGCAAAGAAATCACGGACGGTGGTTGACGGCCAATTGGGGCTGATATAGGATAGTTTCCAGATAAGATCCCTTTAGGGATAACAGACAGAGAAGGAGGGAAAGATGCCGGTCAATTTACAGATTGAGGCGTTACTTACGGATTTATCCGGTTACAACGTGACCAGGTGGGATGCGGCGATGGCGGAATTGAAGAAATTGGGGACGGAAGCGGCCGATCCTCTCGCCGAAATTATCCGTCATTCAAAGAATCAGGTTCTGGTAGCCAGGGCAATTATTGCCATAGCCGGAACAGGGACCCCGCTGGCGCGGGAGGTACTACTGGAATGCCTAAAATCCACGGACATCTCCAACCCGGCAACGGCGGCGTTTGAGCTTGCCCGCTATATTGAGGAGCCCGGAGTATTCGAGGGTTTAGCGGCCACTTTAAAAGCCGACAATTATTTCCTGATCTCTATCGCCGTTTACAGTCTTGGGGAAAGCCGGCGGGCGGACGGTGTGGCTTTACTGGCTACAGTCGTGCGGGAGTGTCCCAATAGCGATGCCCGTTGCGCCGCGATATACGCGATGATAAATTTGCCGCCACTGCGCAGTTTCCTTCCGGTACTGCAGTGTCTTGAGGATGATCAAAGGGCCTCTATGCCAGTCAAAATCGCGGCTAGGCAACTCCGGAATAATTGGGAAGATCGTCTGAAGGACGACTCAGAAAAACGGGAGGCGTGGCACCGAAGAATGGAATCAATAGAATGGACAGGAGCGTAACAAATTTTTAGGGTTCAGCCGTTCCGGTTGAGCCCTTTTCTTTTTTAGGGCGCAGGTGTAAGGATAGTGGGTAGGAGAGTATGAGTAAATAATGTAGGCAATTAGAAGCCGCCCTGCAACCTATAGGTGTCAGCGCCGAAAACGCGGTCAAGGGTGACCTGGAAAGGTGTTGTGGCCTGCGCGTCCAAAGTCTTCAAAACGGTTATGGTACTGCCGGAGGTTAAAACCCGGCTAGCTTTATCGTAAACGGTGGCAATAATCTTAAAGCCGTTTAAATCGGCTGCGACAAGGCCTTTATTAAGAAGTTCCCCTTCAATTATCAGCTCTTTGTTGTCGGCCGAGAGACGGATGCTACTGGATTTTATTTCCAGCTGGGGCCGCTGCACGGTTGGGGACGTATCCGTGCCCGGCGTTTCCGGTTCGATGGACAAGGCAGAATCGCTGGCGATTTTAGCCTGGAAGTCTACCAGAGTGGCGCTTATTGTTCCGTTATCCTTTTCCCCACTGTCTTTTGGTGTTGGCTTCTCACTTGTTTTTGGGCCATTAACTATCTTCAGTACGGGCGCGGAGGTATCAACAGAAGGGAAGAGGCTACAACCGGTTAAGGTTACCGCGATGATAAAAATGATTGTAAGCGAGATTATTTTTGTAGTCACCCGGCACCATTCTAGCACTAGCCGGGGATTAAATGAACCGGAGAAGACATTTGTTCGAAACTGCTATACTACCGGTATGGATTTATCAAAGCTTAAAGTGGCCATTGTCCATGATTACCTGAACGCCTGGGGTGGGGCGGAGGCGGTTGTAGCCGCTATTCACGAACTATTCCCGCGCTCACCTGTCTACACAAGTCTCTACGACCCTCTATTAAAGAATAAAGTGCCTGCGATGCTGAGTTGGAAAGTTATCTCACCTGATTGGTTGCAGGGAAAGCTACTTCTGATCTTTCCTAAATACATCACTTTTATCTTTCCATGGGTCTTTGAGTCCTTTGATCTCTCTTCCTACGATCTTGTGATATCCTCATCAGCAGCATTCGCTAAAGGTGTGCTAACAGTGCCAGAAACGTTACATATCAATTACTGTCATACACCGCCAAGATTCCTTTATGGCTACCCGGGGGAAACCGATAAACGGACAAAATGGTATTGGCAACTCATTTTAAGGCCTTTGGATAGCTACTTACGGCTTTGGGATTATCAGGCGATGCAAAGACCTAACAATATTGTTTGTAATAGTCAAAACGTGGCGGATCGGATCCGAAAATTCTACCGGCGTGAGGCGACGGTGATCTATCCTCCGATTGACATCCCGTCCGCTTCGGGCTCGTCCTTTCCGTCAGCTTCTTCAAGAACCGTCATTGCGAGCGAACCAGCCAAGAAGCGAAGCAATCTTGATGAGATTGCCGCAGTCGCTCCGCTCCTTCGCAATGACGAAACAAGCATTAAACCATACTTCCTCGTCGTTTCCCGACTTTCCGCCTTCAAAAACGTCAATTTGGCGATTGAGGCCTGCGGCCGGCTTAATCTACCGCTGAAAGTCGCCGGGACTGGGCGGGATGAGGGTAAACTGCGGGAATTAGCAAAAAGTTATCCTTCGGTGGAGATGCTGGGGTTTGTTGAAGATAAAGATCTGCCCGATCTTTACGCTGGGGCCCTGGCCTTGATTTATAGTACCGTCGATGAAGATTTTGGGATGAGTTTAGTGGAGGCTAACGGGTGGGGGAAACCGGTAATTGCGCTGCGGTCGGGCGGGCACGTGGAAGCAATTAAGGAAGGGTTTACGGGGGAATTTTTCGAAACCCCAACGGTTGCGGCGCTTTCCGAAAAGCTAATTAATTTTAAAGACGACCACTATAGTAGTGAGGAATGTTATAATTGGGCCGCGAAGTTCAGCAAGGAAAGATTTCTGAAGGAGTTTCGGGAATTTATCGAGAAAGCCTGGACAGGATTCCAAGCCAAGCGGCAGTAAGGCTCCGCCGCCAAAAGGAGGAGAACGATGCAGGATCTTAAAACCCGGCACCACGCAGTGGAGTTGGTTTTAGCGGCAGTTAACAAGCATTTTTGCTTTTCATCCCGGTCGACCTTTATCGACAAGATCGGGCGAGGGACGGAGATGGTGGGGCAACTCGATTTGGCCATCGATAAGTTTGTCCGAGGCAAGCTGGTTCAGTTTTGTCCCGATGATCTGGTTATCTCGGAAGAGGTTGTCCGCAACGCGGGAAAGTTGCCCGACAATTATTGGTTACTGGATCCGCTCGACGGAACGCACAACACGGCTTTTGGGTGGGGGCTTTACGGGACGATGCTGGCGTATATCGTCCGTGGCCAGGTTCAACTTGGCGGGATTCTTCTCCCGGAGTACCAGGAGACTTGGACCGTTCAGCGGGGTGGCGGTGTTTGGTTAAATGGTTGCCGTTTTCGGCCAAAAAAGGCGGAAATCGCAAAACCCCTGGCGATTGGCTGCAGTGCCTTGCGTTACAGCGGGCAAAAATACCTGCTCCTGTTGAAAGCCTTGAGTGAAAAAGGCTTCAGCGTCCGGCTGATCGGATCCGATGCGGTGGCGTTCCCGATGATCGCTGCCTATGGTGGGGTCTACGTTGCCAGTCCCTTTGAACCTTGGGATGTGGCGGTTGGGACACTGCTGATTGAGGAATTAGGCGGCCGGGTAACCGATTTCGGTGGCAACGATTGGGATTTTACCAGCCCGTCACTGTGCGCCCACCGTTTGACTCCAGCCCAAGCGGTGAAGATGAACCTGTCCTTTCGTATGGCGGGGATCAGAAAGTAGTTTTTCGAACACATTATCCGAGGTGTCTTGCCAACCCTCGGATATTTTTTGGGCCAAATTGTTCGCAGAGAGTAATTGCAGGTGCTAAAAAGACAAAATTAGAGGTTGGCGGTTTTTAGTGGTAAAATTGACAAAATGCCCGAATTACCGGAAGTTGAAACAATCCGTCGCCAATTAAATGAAGAGATATCCGGCTACACAATATCCGGGCTAAAAGCCGATGCGGGAAATAATTTTTCGCACCCAGTAGGGGAGGTGCGGAAATTAATTACAGGTCTAAAAATTGAAAAGGTTGACCGGCAGGCAAAGGTCTTAATCCTCAGTTTAACCGGCCACTATCACCTACTCTTTCATTTAAAGATGACCGGCCGCCTTTTGCTCAGAGCTCCCTCCGACCGGGGGGATAAGTATGTTCACGCTGTTTTTGCCTTAACGACGGGGAAAAATAGGCTGGAACTGCGCTTTGCCGACGCCCGGAAGTTCGGTTATGTGAAGCTACTAAAATCCGACGAGGAGCTTCTTAAGTTGCGCTCAGGTTACGGGCCCGAACCTTTGAAGGAACTAGCCCTAAATAATTTCCGCCAAATTCTTTCCGCAAGCCGGCGGGCCGTGAAAACAGTCTTATTAGATCAGTCGAAAATTTCCGGCATCGGCAACATCTACGCTAATGATGCTTTGTGGCTGGCGGGGATCGCGCCGAGTACTCCCTCTAACAAGATAACCAACGGCCGTATCAATAAATTATTCAAGGCTCTTTTGATTGTATTAAGGCGGGGGTTACGTTACGGCGGTGCCTCAGACAATAGCTACGTGCAGATTCATGGTGAAGCCGGCAGCTACCAAAAACATTTTCTTGTCTATAAACGGACGCAGGAACCCTGCATAAAATGTAAAACCCCTATTCAAAGATCGGTCCTCGGAGGTCGGGGGACGTTTTCTTGTCCGAAATGCCAGAGGTAGGCCTTGCCCCTGATAGGTTGATTTATGGGGATAAATGGCTGACTGGCAGCTTACAGTAATGATTGACACACTAATTTATGGTTCTTGAAGAGTTAAAACTTACTAATTTCCGAAATTTTCCCAAAGCGGTTTTTAAATTATCCCGGGCGACAACGGTTCTCTATGGTCGGAACGGCTCCGGGAAAAGTAACTTGCTGGAAGCGGTGTACCTCCTCGCGACCGGCGGCTCTTTGCGGGCCCACTTAGAAGCGGAGATGATTAATGAGAAAGAAAGTTTTGCTTCGGTGGCAGGTAGGTTGGCTGAAGTTACTAAAGCTGAAATTATTAAAAAGGATCCGCAAGAGGAGAAGACCTTAGTGCCAAAGCTTTTAAAATTGGAGGTTACTCTTATCCGGCCGGTAGAAGTTCCGAGCCCCTCGGCTAAGTCCCGCAAGCGGTTTAAGGTCTCCGGTATTCCCCGTCTGCGGCGGGATTTTGCCGGGCGACTACGGGCAGTTCTCTTTAGTCCCGAACAGATCGGCTTAGTCGTGTCCGACCCGTCTTATAGGCGAAGCCACTTTGATCTTGTTCTCTCTCAGGTTGATTCTAAGTACATAATGGCGTTAGCGGCTTATGAAAAGGCCAGAGCGCAGAGAAACAGGTTACTTTATCAGGTAAAACTACTGGCTGCCAACGTATACGAATTAAGTTATTGGGAGGGGATAATGGTTATAAATAGTGTCATAGTAAACAAGGCACGCGAAAATTACGTTGAGTTTGTAAATAAGTATCTCATAACTAACCGGCAGCGGTTTGGGAAACTCGGATATTTTAAGCTTATCTACCACCCTAACCCCCTGACTCCCGAACGTTTTTCCCAGTACCGGGACCGGGAAATCCAGGCCGAAAAAACGTTAATCGGACCGCACCGGGATGATTTTCAGTTTCTAGATGTCCAGATCAACCCGGATAAAGAAACGGATTTACGCCGTTTCGGTTCCCGGGGTCAGCAGCGCCTGGCTGTCTTTGCTTTAAAAATGGCCGAGTGGAACTTTCTTAAAGTGAGTGGACCTTCTCCCATTATTTTACTTGATGATATATTTTCCGAACTGGACGAAGCGCACCGCCAAATTGTCTTGGCGAACTTAGCCGGACAGCAGGCGGTTTTAACAACGGCGGAAGAAGGAGTCGCCAACTCAATTTTAAAAGGACTGCCGTTAATCCGTTTATGAAAACCAAGAGATTTCTCCGGTATTTTTTACTGTCCGTACTGCTTTTGGGCTCGGGTTCAATCGCTCTTGACCGGCTCAGACAGCCGGTAGCGGCGCCGATTTCTCCCCTCCGTGCCCGTTTCTCCGGCCGAGAGGTGATTCTTTGGCCGATGCAAAACCCCTTCCCTCTCCGGGAAAATTCCTCCGCCTTCTCGGGCCTGACTAAACCGAAACCTTTCCGAGTACCCGTTCTTCTTTATCACTATGTTGAGGTCGTCACCGATGAACGGGATACGCTGCGTAAGTCAATGAGCGTCAATCCGGTCACTTTTGAAAACCAGCTGATTGCTTTAAAGGCGGCGGGCTATCATTTTTTAAAACCGGCCGATTTCACGCGGGCGCTAACCAACGAAATTGAGTTGCCGGAAAAATCGGTAGTCCTGACTTTCGACGACGGCTACCGGGATTTTTACACGGTGGTTTACCCGGTTTTAAAACGCCAGAATGTCGCGGCGATTAATTATCTCGTGGCCAATTTTATCGGGAAAAATGTGAACTATATGACGGAGGCCCAAATTAAAGAAATTGTCGCCGACGGGCTGGTCGGGATCGGTTCCCACACGCTGGAGCACCCGAATCTGACTTTGCTGTCTCCGGATAAGGCCAAAACGGAGATTACGGAGAGCAAAAGCCGGCTGGAACAGCGCTTCGGGGTCAAAATCGACGACTTTGCCTATCCGGGCGGGTATAACAATGAGGCGGTACAGAAACTGGTGAAAGAGGCGGGCTACCTTACGGCGGTGGCAACGCAATTGGGAGTTACTGACGAAAAAGCGAACCTTTTTCACCTGCCAAGAGTCCGCGTCGGGGGCCTGCCCGGCAGCGAGATCGTGGGGTACCTGGAAAAGAAGTTGAAATGAGAAGGTTTGCACGAGGCGACCTCGTGGAGAGTTGATTCTGAGGCAAAAAAGAACCCGCTGATTGAAATCAACGGGTTAGTAAATGATAGTAAACGATTTTCCAAGTCTACCCTTGTCCATCCCAGCGCCCGGCGTAACCGCAACCCTTGTCCGCCACTGCCCCACTTTTTGGAAAGACGTGGTAGCTACGTAAGGTTGGACGGTCGGTGTCGACTATGAAGAAGGTATGTTTACCTTCCGTGACCGGCCCCCGCCAGGCCGTAATCCTGATCCGTCCCTTTTCGCCCACAGTATTCAGATACCACCGCAGTATCTTCCGTACAGGAGTGGGTAGATTCGACGTTCCTGAAGGAATTAGTTCCGGCAAAAAACGCGGAACCGTGGGCAGTTTCTCTTTCGGCTGTTTTGCCAATTGCCCGCCGAATCTCTCCGCTAACTTGCCGGCGCCGATGCCATGTCCTCTGGATTGGGCAAGAACTCCGGCCAGCGCATCCAACTGCCGTTTTTTCTTCCAAAGACTGCGGAGAATTCGGTCGAAGTTGAAATTCTTCACTGTCCCCCGGGGCATTGTAATTATCACCCGGTCTTTTTCCCGGAGGTCATTCGCTGCAATAATCCGCGTGAATTCGCTGCGGAAGTCGAAGGCGCGCCGATTGGTGGAGTAAAGGTGCCCCAACTTCAGGAACGCGCAGTGCGGATAGGAACGGCTGTCGTCATCAATGAGGATTTTTCCCGTGTCAAAAACACGGTTCCGGCGGACGATATCGATCCGTCCGTTAGCCATCAGTTTGTGGGCGGTCAGACAGTCAAAAAGTTGCCCGCTCGGCGCCCTAAAAAGTAATTCGTCCCCCACCCTAATAATCGTTAAAGTGATCTTCATCCCAACCCCCTTTTTCCCTCCAGGCTTTTGTTTGCGCTGATCAACTATAAGGTTGGTATGAAATTTTGTCAAACTGGGGAAGGCGGGGGACGGCTATTTTTGCATTAGAAAGACACCGATAACGGCAAAGAGGCTGGCGAGGATTTTCCGGCCTATGTTTTGCCGGTCTTTAAGGATAAAGAATTCTAAAATGATGACGATCAGCGTTTGGGTGCCTATAATCGGGACCACTCGGCTAACTTCACCGCCAAGGTGATAAGCGTTAAAGGTGGCGACGTAGGTTAGGAAAAGGAAAAAAGCGGTCAGTAGAAGCAACGGGCCCTTCTTTCGCCAATTGAAAAGGTGGGGGATATTTTTTGCGTTTTTTCGAAAGATTATTAGCATTAAAAACGCGGGAAGAAGAAAATTGACGGCTTGGTAGCTTAGCGGTGAATAATAATTGTTAATTAGGAAGCTGTCGAGCATTGCGGTCAGTGAGTAAACTGCCCCGTTGAGCACGACTAAAAGATCATAGCGGGAAAAAGCGACCCGGAGTGTTTTTAGTGAAAAGGAGACAACAAGGACCGAAAAGACGATTAAGAAGGCGGCAAGAATCTTTTTTTCGGTGAATGGTTCCTGAAGAAAAATAAAACCGGTTAATTGGGTGAAAAGAGCCTCGAGGCTGAGAATAATGACCAATCTTGAAACTTCCATGTGCTTCATCGCCGTGTAGTAAGTGGCCGAGGCGAAGGCGTAGGCGAACCCAGCTAGGAGAGTTAGCAGCACACTATTTCGATTAATAACAACATTGAACCCGGTGAAGATAATTAGAATGAGGCAATAGCTACCAACGATAAATTGAATGAGTCCCCCGTAGGCAACCGGATCAACTTTTTCGCCTTTCAGCAAATACTTACTGAGGATCGCAAAAATGGCAATTGCGACCGTGGCTAGGAGAGCAAGGGGAAACCAGAGCATTATACGGGAAGTATACGGTATTGGTAAGGAATTAGGAATTAGGAATTATGGTTCCAGTTGGGTTACAGCCGTTGCGGACCGGGGTGATAGGCGTCCCACATCCGGCGGGTGTGTTCCCGGTAAGCCTTTTCGGTCCAAACTTGCAGTCTTAGTTCCTTGGCGACCAGCAGCAACCCCTTTTTAACATGGGCGATTTGGTCCCTGCGACTGACGATGGTTTCCATTTCGTAGTGGGGGCCAATGACTGCTTTTGTCTTCAAAGAGATTTGAACCCCTTTATAACTAAAGTCCTGACGGAAGGCTGTAACTTTGTGGCCAAGAGTGTAACCGAGGCCCTTAAGAAGGGCGAGAGCATTGTCGAATTGATTTTTGGCTAAAATAACTTCTACCTCTTTCCGGTTGCCACGATGCCAGCCACCAATTTTTAAGACTAGTTTTTCGAGGGCGTGGTCTTTTTTCAAGCTCAGGTTGTCTTTTTTAACGTGGAAGAAGATCGCCAGTTGGTCCGCTTCTTTCAGCAATTTACCTTTCATTTTAAGAAAAGCTAAAAGGTTAGTGTATTCATTCTCCGTCAGGGGACCTCGTATCTCGACTTCAGTGGTCATAGTTCCAGTTTACACCTTGGGGTCAACTCCCCATTTTTTTTCACATCGTTTCGATCCGGGACGTATATAAGTCCGGCTTGTTTACACCGCAAGGAGCCTTCCGGTAGTCTGAGAAAGTACAAAATCGCCAAAAAACGTTCAACGATCGTTGAACTAACTTTGACACTACTCCGAAGTATAATTATAATTGGAGAGAATGAACTTACGAAGGACAATTCTTCTTGCGGCAGGGTTGTTTGAATATTTCCTGAACCACTATGATGAGGGTTTTGAGGATCTCTATCACCCCGGCCGTTACCTTTATAGCAGCTTTGAAAGCCTTACCGACCGACGAACTCTCCGAAAAAACATCTCTAGCCTGGTTTCCGCCGGTTGGCTGAAAAAAAGAGATAAAGATTACTACAATTTGACACCTTTAGGCTGGTCAAAGCTTGACCGGGTTTATCCCCTGAATAATTCAGTGCAGAAAAAGTGGGATGGGCTTTGGCGTATCGTTGTTTATGATATTTCCGAGGCGAAAAGGAAGGAACGGGATTTATTGCGTCGCCATCTAAAAGGACTCGGTTTCCGGCTCTGGCAAAAGAGTACTTGGATTACCCCGCGGGATGTTAGCCAGGAACTTTACGATCTTCTAAAAGACAATAAAATCACCGGAAGAATTTCGGTTTTCGAGTCCCGAAACCTCTTCGGCTTGAGCGATCAAAAATTAACCGATCACGTTTGGCCAATGAATACCTTGGCAAAAGAATATCGCCAACTTATCAGTGATTGGAACTCGGGAAAACGCGAGGCCGGGACGGACCGTTTTAAAGTGAGGGAAATAGCCAGGGAGGTGCAAGCGAAATATTGGCAGCTGATAAACAAGGATCCGTATCTTCCGGTCGAGTTGCTCCCGGAGAAGTGGCCGGGGAAGGCACTAAAAACGGCTCTCTCCGAGATGTTTCAAGCCCTATCGGTTTAGGTATCTAGGATGGGATAAAGGAGTGTCAAAAAAATCTCCACGATCGTGGAGTAAATTTTGACAACGATGGAAAAAGGTGTTGTGGGGATAGGCAGTGGCTAGTGCGGGAAAGATACTGTTGGGTTACCGAGTCATTGCCTCGATTATTTCGGCCACTTTCTTCATCTGTTCTTCGGTGCCGATGGCGATGCGGACGAAACGTTTTGGGAGGCCGAGGTTGCTATGGCCGCCGCCACTGTTCACCCAAACTCCATTAGCCAAGAGGTTCGTGGCATATTTTTCGCCCTCCGTGTCGGAGGAAAACTCAATTACGATGCAATTGATGGCTGACGGCAGGACGTTTAGGCCTCTTTGCATCAGAAACCTAGTAAACTCCTCCCGCCGCGCGACGACCTCACGGCGCATTTGCGCAAAATATTCTTCGTGAGCCAGCGCCGTGACGGCGGCTCCAATGGATAGGTAGGACACGTTGGCGAATTGGACTTTGTCCTTTATTTTGGCAATGACCGCGGGTTGGGCGACCAGATAGCCGACCCGAAGACCGGCCATAGCGTAATCTTTCGAAAAACTACGGAGGATCACCAGGTTTGGATATAAGTCGAATACACCCTTAGGGTCGGGGAGCCTTGACCCTAAGGGTGTATCTTGGAGGACGGAAAGATCGAGTGGTTTTGGGTTTAGTGGCGGTAGCGACGAATAGGCCTCATCGCAAACGACAATAGCTTGCGGATTATTTTTCGCCAGCTCGAGCACGGCTTCTTTGGCCGTCCAGCCGACGGGGTTGTTCGGATTGGCGAGAAAGATTAAAGACGCTTCCGGGTACGTTCGGGTCTCAACTTGATATTGCCCAGTGATGAGTGAAGGAACTTCAGTGAGGTGGCCGCCGAACTCCTGCACATCTTTATAGACGACGTAGGTCGGGGTGAACACAACGGTCTCCCGGCCGAAAGTCGCGCCGAGAGCTAAGATCGCTTCATCAATGCCGGCGGTAAGGTAAATCATCTCCGGCGGGAGGTCGTGCCTGGCTGCTAACTTGTCGGTGAGGATTTTTGGCTGATGGTAATAATAGTTGCCGTCTCGGGCGTAGTCTTTCAGACCGGTGTGGATAAAATCGGGAAGAGGTTGGGTAATAACGGTGAAATGCAGGTCAATTAGGGGTTTGTTCTCAGGCACGCGGCTATTATAGCATCGAAACAGTCAGGATGCTACATTTGTCTTATGGTCTTGGCAAAGTTTCAACCAGTCTAACCCTCCTTCGCCTTCCGAATCGGTGGGCTTCGGAGGGTTGATGGTTGGTAAGTTCGTGAACTCACTAACCAACCAGTCAAAAAGAAAGCGGTTGGGAAAAATCCTCAACCGCTTCTAAACTTGTGTCAGTCTACGATAAAGACGAATGCCTGTCCCGGGATAAACCCCGTAATAAAGCCTAGGACTGCTTCATAGGATGTTTCTTCAGGTTTACTGTAGATCTCCATCCCAATCACCGTGCCACACGCCGCAATCTCAATTTCTTCGAGAAGGTGGCGGAGTTGGATGGGGCTTGTATAACGGACTAAAAGGACATTGTCCGGCCCAAGAACCCCGGCGATAATGGGATTTTCCTCCGCCCATCGCCTCTCAGTCTCCAGCATTTTGCCAAGCTCCCTGGGTGTCCCTGCGGGGTACATATCCAAAACCGGCGCCCAACTAATTTTTGTTGGATCCATCGTTTACCCTCCTCTCGCTGAATTGTGCGCACGTCTTCCACCGCCTCGGCGCAATAATTGCTGTTGCCATTGTCGCGCTTGGTTCACCCGTGGGTGGACTTGCGGTGGCGGTGCTGCCGG
>JBBTUG010000038.1:12763-17112 GCA_038063895.1 Patescibacteria group bacterium
AATGACAATCTCTAATCCGGTGGCAATCATACTATAAACCTATAGCTCCGTCAACTGAGAAAAGATTGGCGGTGGAGGGGGCAGGGGCCGAAGCGGTGGAGGGCTTCCCGGTGAAAAGCAGTGGCGTAACCTTTATGCTGGGAGAAGCCGTATCTCGGATAAGTCCTGTGAAGTTTGACCAACAGCGAATCGCGGTAAACTTTAGCAATAACGGAAGCAGCCGCGATCGATGAAACTAATGTATCCCCGTCGGTAACTCCAAGTTGTTGCTCCATCGGCAAGCTCTTTAGCCGAAAATAATCGATAAGGTAGAAGTCAGGTTTAACGGTGAGGCAGGACAAGGCTTTAAGCATTGCCCGCTCCGTCGCGGCGGCGATACCGATTTTATCGATGACTTTTTGGGAAACCGCGCCGACGGCCCAGGCGAGGGCGCGTTTCTTTATCAGTGGGGCTAACCTCTCCCGCTGACTGGGTGATAAGAGCTTGGAGTCCCTGAGGGGTAAAGGATTATCCTTGCGGAGCAAGGATAATCCTTTTCCAGAGCCATTTTCGGGGGTAAAAACCACGGCCCCAGCGACCACCGATCCGGCCAAAGCCCCGCGGCCGACTTCGTCCAGTCCGGCCACAAAACGGTAACCCTGCCGCCAAAGTTGGCGTTCGAGTTTGAAAGTCGGGGAGATCACAGGAGTAGTATGCAATAAAGAGGGGGAATAAGGAATTACGAAGTATGAATTACGAATTAGGAAAAGAAAAGCACAGGAAAGAAATTCCTGTGCTCTAGGATAAAAGAGGTTTTTCTACAAAGCTTCTGGGAGCCACTTTTCGATTTCTGCTAAGAAGGCTTCGACTCCAGCCTCTTTTTCGATAAAGCCGTCCGCTCCGGCGCTAAGAAAGGCGTTTTTTCGCCGAGCGAGGTCTTCAGCATCATTGGAGGCGCAGCATCCAATGACTCTAACTCCCGGATGCGCGGTTTTCACCCGTTTCGTATAGGTGTCGCCCTTTAGCCAATCCTTGGCCCTTGAGAGATCATAATCCATGATTATGATCAGAGGCAGAGCCGAAGGATCCAGTTTGGCCATCAGCTCTCGGCCGGAAAGATAAGTGACGACGCTTACCTTTGGAAACTCCCGGGAAATGAGCTCAACCATTATCCTCAATCCGCCCGGATCGTCATCCACTAAAACTACCGTAATTTTTCGCGACATCAGTCCTCCTTTCTGATACCCCTTTCTTCAGGGTAAGATTGGGTAGTGCTAAAAGTCCTATAATTATAAGATGGTGGCTAATTTTTGTCAATTGTCACGGTTACGACACATTACCTCACGACTTGACCTCGCTATTGCGATGGTTTAAGATGGAAACGCTCTAGGCTTTAAGTCTATTTCTTGGAGGGAAAGGAGGAATTGTGGGCAATCCGAAATTAGCGATTATTGGGTATGTGGGAAACGACGGGGCGTTTATCAAGGCACTGATAGAAGCTGCCGAAGGGTTAGGCGATGTCGACGCAGTTAGCGTGGCTAGTGATGCTCACGACCCGCACCGCTTTGACCGGGCAGGTTTGCTGATTGTGGATATTCAACACCGTTGCGGGTCGGAAACCGCCAAAGACGCTTTATTGCTGGTCACGTCCTTTGCTAGCCGGGGGAAGAAAGTGGCGGTCGCGGACTGTATGCCGATCGAAGCCAATTTGCTTTTCGCCATGGAAGCCGGGGCGATAAGTTGTTTGGACAAGAGCCGGGATTATTTCGCCCTCAATCTACAACTCCTGCGTATTCTGCATAAGCTGCCGGCTCGAGGGGCGTGGCCGCCGGTGCTTGCCAAGCAGAAAATCAAAAGCGGGTAAAAGAAAGGAGGCAAAGATGAGCAATGGAAGCGTGCAGATTGGTTATATCGGGGAGGACCGGGATTTTTTTCAAAAGATAGAGAACCTGTTCCCAAGGCCAACCGATAACAATTTTATGGTCGACGTGGCTGAGGCGGAAAGGACACCAACGCACTTCGACGTAGGTCCGTTCAATCTGATCATTGTTGATTGGCAATTCAACGTCCAGGCCGCGATCTCGCCCGCTCGTTTGGCGAACTTTATCCGGGAGTATGCCCGACGAGGATTTCGGGTGGCGGTGGTCGTTGCTGATGACCTTTTCACTCAGACAATGATTGGAATCTGCATGGAAGCCGGCGCCTGCAGTATGTTTATCAAGGAATTGAGTGACTACGACCTTAACCGGTGGGTCACTCGGCTGATGCAACTTCCGCTGCGCGGTCCGTGGGCAGAGAAAGTCGTCTTTCCGTGATTTGTGCGATTTCTATTTAAGGTGTGGGGTTTACTCCGCACCTTATTTTTTTATCCGCCTACGCAGAAAGCCACCCCGCTCAGCGGGGTGGATGAATGCGCCATTGCGGATACCCCGGGCGTGAGCCCGAGGAGCTTCATTTATTGACGAATTGGTGGAGGACGGAGGCGACTAATGTTTGGTAAGGTAGTCCCTCCTCAACTGCTTTGGCCTTGAGTTTGTGAAGGATCTTTTCCGATAGACGGATGTTGATATTTTTGGTTTTATTCAGGGTAGCCTCGGCGTAAGTTCGATAAACGGCTTTCTGACGGGTAAAAGAAGGCACCGTCCGAAAACGGCCCTGTTCGTAATCCCTAAGAATATTTTCTTCTTCTTTTGTTAATTTAGAGTATTTCATCCTGGACCCTTCCTTTAAACAGATATGTTTTTGTGGCTTTCCGGCTTGGAATAATTGTTTTTAAAAACACTTTCTCCTCATCCTCAACAAAGGGGACGAGATACGCATAGCTGCCGATTTCCACCACGAATATTTTTTGCTTCGGATAACGTTTCGGTTGAGGGTTATCCTTAATCGCCAGGAGGCGATCTTCGCTGATGGCGACGAGAACATCCTCAAAAGATACCCCTCTTCCCCTTTTCAACTGCCGATTCTTTTCCTGATTCCAGTCAAAGTACTTCACCCGACCCAATATTATTACATATAGTAGACAATGTCAATAGGTATGGGGATAACCCTTCCACATGAGGACTTTCCGGGATTGGACCTACGCTTCGACTCTCCCCACCTTCTTAACGGATAGGCCAGCGCCAGTTTGCAAGAATGTTCTAGTTACGCCTATAATGATTCTGATTGGGGGGGGGAGCCACTTAGCTTACAAGAGGGTTAGATAGCCCGTTCGTTCTTTGGAAAAGGAGGTGGAGAATGCGCGTCAGCTTATCGGTAGGAGTATTGGTGGAGCGTAAATTAAGCGAGAGTTTAGCGACCGGTCGAGAGGTTCTGTTTGTCCTCGACTCCGACGGTCTTTATAAGCTTCCTTCCGGACATTTGGAGGATGGAGAAACGCCCCGCCAGGCGGCGCTTCGCGAGTTTCTCGAAGAAACCGGGTATGGGGTTACTCTCGATGGTTTGATTCGAGTGATAACCATTGCACCTTATTACGGCCACCACTATACGTCCATCGGTTTTATCTTTCACGGAAGACTCGAGGAGCAGATAGGCGAGCCGGAATTTAAACTAGAGTGGGTTAACCCGCAGCGCTTTTGCGAGCTGGTGGCGGAGAAAATCGGTTACCCGGAATTTACTATGCCGGCTTTTTGGAATCGGGACTCCCCGGCGCCAATAGACGTAGTTTTTGAAAGGCCAATGTAGAAAAAAGAGTTTTAAGGTGTGGGGTTTACTCCGCACCTTATTTTTTTTAGTAGACTTGGTTGTGGGTTCCGATCAGGAGTTACGCAGTATGTCTGGCTTATAGACGTCATTGCGATCCCGAAGCAGTAGATCATTCGATGGGCTGAATAGGTTGTGGATGACCGATGCCAATCAGATTGCCGCGTCGGTCGCCCGTGGGTGACCTCCTCGCAATGACGAGGTGTGTAATTTCTGATTTAAGTGTTCCATTAGCGGGGGACGTCTTTGGCAGCGTAAACATTTTTTCCTTCCTCGAAATCCCTTTCCATTCTCCCGTAGCGGCGCTCGTTCTTTTTCGAGAGAGAAACCGGCTGTTCAATAAATTGAATTGTTAGCTGCCTATTGGCCAATTTTGTTAACATCATTCTAATTAGGTCCTGCAGAGAGGAAAAGCCGTACGACGCGGCGACAAGCTTCGCGTCTCTTTTAAGTGTTTTGGTGATGGGAACCTGCAGAATTGTTTTATCCATACATTATAATTATAATGTTTTAATAATGAAAGTCAAGAGCCCTATTGACAAGATGCGGGAAATGTGCGACAATTATGGTATAGGGGAATAACGAATAAGGAATAACGAATTAGGGCTTAGTTTGTAACAGAAACGGCCTAAATGAACCGTAATTCCTAATTCATAATTCCTAATTCC
>JBBTUG010000038.1:17212-33074 GCA_038063895.1 Patescibacteria group bacterium
AAAGTGGTCGAATTCATCGACCGGGTTGACCGGGAAAATTTAATTGACGAGATTGATGAGGCAACTATATTGAAAGTTCATTCCTTCGTCGTGGAAAAAGTTTCTCCGATCGAGGAGACCGGTTCCTACCGGATCGGGCTGGTGACAATCCGCAGTTCCGAAACGGGGGAGATTACCTACGCTCCGCCCCGTCCGGAATACGTTCCGGTGCAAGTCAAAGAGTTTCTGACCTGGTTCTATTCCGAGCCCACCCGAAACCTCCACCCGGTCATTCGCGCCGGAGTCGCTTTGGCCGAAATAGCCCGGATCCACCCGTTTTTTTCCGGCAACGGCCGAACCAGCCGGGCCGTGGCAACCCTCAGCCTGTACCTGGACGGGTATGATATTAAACGGTTTTTTTGCCTGGACGAATACTACGATAAGGATGCGCCTTCTTTCTACGAAGCCATTCAAACTTATAAGGACTCCAGCCACGACCTTACCGTCTGGCTCGAGTACTTTACAGAAGGATTAGCGATCGAGATGAGTTCTGTTAAGGACCGGGTGCTAAAACTTTCCAAGGAAAGCAAAGTCCGAAAAAAATACGGGCAGGTGCATTTAACCGAGCGGGCGGAAAAAATTGTGAACTATATGCAGGACTACGGCCGGATGCAAAACACGGATTTCCGGAAACTCCTTCCCGATGTCTCCGACGATACGATTTTGCGTGAAATATCAGGATTGATAAAGCAAGGATTGGTGGTAAAGAAAGGGAAAACTAAAGCGGCGTATTATGAACTTAAGTAGGGCGTAGCGTGCGAGGGAATTACGAAGTTCGAATTAGGAATAACGGTTTAAGAATAACGGAGTCGAAATTAGAGTCAATGGATACGGACTTAAGGCTTGTTAAGAAAAAATTAAACACATTTACCGACTTGGATGCCTGGAAGGAAGGTCATCAACTCGTTTTGATGGTTTACCGTTTAACAAAATCGTTTCCTCGTGAGGAGGTATACGGCCTGGTGAGTCAAATGCGACGGTGTTCGGCATCCGTGACTTCGAATATCGCGGAAGGTTTCAGTCGGCAGTCTTATAAGGAGAAAGTGCAGTTTTACTCGATGGGTTTAGGTTCATTGACTGAGCTTCAGAACGATCTATTTATCGCCAGAGATGTAGTATTCCTCGCAACAGAGGATTTTAATAGGTTAATGCAACAATCTATTCGAGTTCATCGAATAATCAACGGTCTCATTAAAAGTTCAAAAGCCATAATTCGAAATTCGTAATTCGAGACTAAACTTCCGATATGATATACACCAATTTCGCTTCGTGCCTCGAAAAGCTCGAAAAAATATCCTCCCGGCTGGAAATCACCGCCATTTTGGCGGAGTTGTTTAAGAAGACGGCCGCGGAGGAGATCGATAAGGTTTGCTACCTCAGTCTTGGCCGGTTGGCCCCTTTTTACGCTGGGATCGAGGTAAATATGGCGGAACGGATGGTTATCCGCGCTTTGGCGTTAGCGTATAGCGCAAAAGAAGAAACAGTCACAGCCAGTTACCAAAAGCTGGGTGATCTTGGGAAGGTTGTTCAAAAACTCAGTAAAAATAGAAAATCACTCGATTCCGGATTGTCAGTTACAGAAGTTTACACTCATCTATATACGATTGCGACCACTACCGGCGCCGGTTCGCAGGAGAAAAAGCTCAATCTCTTGTCTGGACTGCTAAAAAAATCAGACGCTACCGCCGCTAAGTACATTATCCGGATTATATTAAATAAACTCCGGCTGGGGTTTTCGGATAAAACTTTGATCGAAGCTCTATCGTGGATGGAAACCGGAAATAAGTCCCTGAAAATGCCGATTGAGAGAGCGTACTTTCTTCACCCTGATATCGGCCTGATTGCCAAAAAGCTGAAAAAGGGTGGTGTCCGGGCATTAAAAGAGGTGGCGCTAACCGTCGGCGTACCGGTAATTCCTCAGCTTTGCCAACGGGTGCCGACCGCGGAGGCGATAATGGAAAAGATGACGGCGGTTGCCTCGGAGCCGAAGTTTGACGGGACACGAGTCCAATTACACATGGACCGCAACCGGAATAACGAATTAGGAATTAAGAATTTGGAGCTGGATTTGGGAGGGGCTTTTACTAAACCAAAATTCCTGGTGAAGACTTTTACCCGCAACCTCGAAGAAAATACATGGATGTTTCCCGACCTTCTTGAGGCCGCCGATAAGCAGTTGCAGGCGGAGAGTGTTATTTTAGACGGCGAGGCGGTTGGGTTTAACCCGAAAACCGGCCAAATCCTACCCTTTCAGGAAACCGTGCAACGGAAGCGGAAGCATGGCGTCAATGAGAAGGCGGCTGAGATTCCCTTGCGCCTGTATAATTTTGACCTCCTCTACCTGAACGGAGAGGATTTAACCGGATTGCCACTTTCAGTGCGCCGGGAAAAACTCCTGGCGATTGTTAAGCTGCTAAGCGGTAAAGAAGGGGGCCGGAGCTCTTTAGCGGTGGCTGATCAGGCCATTATTGGGTCCGCTAAGGAGCTGGACGAAGCGCTCGACCGGGCACACGCGGAAGGTTTGGAAGGAATTGTCCTGAAAAACCCCGGCTCCCCTTACGAGGCCGGTTCCCGTGGCTTCAATTGGGTCAAGTATAAACGGGGGATTGAAAGCGACGAAACCGGTCGTCTTTCGGACACCATTGACGCGGTGGTTTTAGGTTACGACAAAGGCCGGGGGAAGCGGACGGATTTCGGGATCGGAGCTTTCTTAGTCGGAGTGTACGACGAAAGTACCGATCAATTCTTAACTATCGCTAAAATCGGGACCGGGCTGTCCGACGAGCAGTGGCGGGAGATGCAACGGCGGTGCGAGGCGATAAAGATGACAGAGAAGCCTACTAACGTAGTGGTTAATAAAATGCTGAACCCCGATGTTTGGACCGAGCCGAAGATGGTGGTTGTTATCCGGGCGGATGAGATTACCCGCTCCCCGGTGCACTCGGCCGGCTACGCCCTCCGCTTCCCCCGGCTTTTGAGTTGGCGGGAGGACAAATCCGCGCAGCAGGCTACAAGTCTTAAGGAGTTTGTAGAATTATACAAAGATCAGCTCAGCGGAAAGAAAAGATGATTCGGCCATGTTATAATCAAGACGATATGAAAGACTACAAATCGGAAATTAAGAAAATTGTTCTTAAACACCTGCCGTCAGAGGGTTACCAGGCCTTTCTCTTCGGTTCTCGCTCTGATGGGACGGCGAAGGCGTGGAGTGACTGGGATATCGGACTTCTTGGCCCGGAACCGGTACCCGCCAAGCTTCTTGCAGAAATAGAGGAAGAATTGGAAGATTCGGAGATTCCTTTTTTGGTCGAGGTTGTGGACTTAGTTGAAACCAGCCCGAAATTTCGGGCGATGGCGCTAAAAAAAGCTGAACTATGGACGAAATGAATGAAAAAACATCTAGCCAGGCCGAGGATTTAGCGAAGGCCTTAGACCGGCTGGAGGAGGCCTTAAATGAGGAGAAAGATGACTTTGTCCGTGATTCCGTTATCCAGCGGTTTGAGTTTTGTTTTGAATTGTGTTGGAAGCTGGCAAAAAACTTTAATACCGCGCAGGGAAAAGAGACTTTTACGCCAAAGGATTCTTTCCGGGTCGGTGCCCAAGTGGGGTATATTGAAAAGCCCGAAGTTTGGTTTGAATATCTCAAGGCCCGCAATTTAGCCAGCCATACCTACAACGAGGCAACTTCTGAAAAAGTGTATCAGGCCGCTAAGAACTTTTTGGCCGACGGCCGTAATCTTCTGGTCCGGATTAGAGCGCTTAGCAGTTCGTAATTCCTCAAATCTCAGTTAAAGCTTTCGTTCTTGATCGGGAGAAAAAGCTTTAATCTTGATTTCACTTGTGGCTGGCTGAAAATTAGGGATAGTTGGTGGAGTTAGGGATATTGGGGAGAGAAAGGGTATCAATTAAGAACGCAGGTGCCGCCGGCGTCAGGGTAACTTCCTTCCAGTTGACACTTATACCCCTCAGCACAGGGAATTCCGGCAAACCCTCCGCAGAAAGCCCCTTCCGAGGTTTGGTCGAGGAATTTAAAAGTGGAGAGGATTTGGTTTATTATACTTAGTGTTTCTTGTGTCGAGTAGTTATTTATATTCATGCTTAACTGCCAAATTTTACCATTTTCAGGATAGATGAAGTATTGATTTGTTTGGATATATAAGCTGTTTTTATTCTGATATTCAAATCCTTTTACGCTTTTACCCATTAATGTATTAGTAATATTTGTTACCTCGTTTGAAGATTTATTAAGGAAACTCAATAATTTCTGTAAACAATCATCATTGGTTGTGCAAGATATAGGTTTTCCATTTGCATCAGATGGATTTACTGAAATATTAATGCCTACCCCTGCATTAGAATCACTACTTTTCTCCATACCGCTTAAAGAAATGTTATCTAATATTGGTAGTTCTGATTCGGGAATGGGTCCCTTTACTATTTCAAAGACAGTGGGATATTTTAAAGAATATCCGTTTTTTGTATTTGTGTATGTTTTCCAGTTAACAGCTGGGTCAGTGGGAATTACCGGAATGAGGGAGGGGTTGGGGACCGTGGCGGAAATGGTGGCGGAGCCGGTTCCCGGCGCCGTTGTGTCATTTTCAGTGTTGGCTTCGGGGACGGAAACTTGGCTCTTGCCCAGTTGATACGATCCAAAAGCCAGGCCGGTGAGCAGAAGAACGGCCAGGACCGCCGCAATTGGGAGAAAAGGTCTATTGGGCTTGACGGGCTGACTAATTAACTTGGCGTCGGGAGTGGGTGGTGGACTAGGCTGGGTGGTGGCGGTAGTTTCTATCTCAGGCACAAAATAATCTTAGTTGAGAAATATGAAATAAGTCAAATTATTGAAAAGATTGCTTCCCCTCCGATTCGGAGGGTCGAAGGGTAAGTTACAACGGCGAAAACCTACACTTCAACATTCCCGACACCTTGCATATTTCCTCGCGGTCGCGATGAATACTGCAAGGTGGTTTATTGTGGCTTAAGTATAGTATTCAGGATAGCAAAGGATAGTTAGGCAATTTTTTGGGAGTTAGGGAAGTTGGGGGCGTTGTGACGATTAATTAATAACGCATTTGCCACCGGCGTCGGGGTAACTGCCTTCCAGTTGGCACTTATACCCCTCAGCACAGGGGATTCCGGCAATCCCGCCGCAAAAATCCCCTTCCTGAGTTTGGTCTAAGAATTTAAAGGTGGCGAGGATTTGGTCAAATACCGCATCAAAACTACCTTTTGATGCGTCTCCTTTTACAATAACAAGAACATTTTTGTTATCAGGAAAAGGAACATAGATAATTTTTTCTGCCCACCAGGTATAGCCTTGCAGCGATTCACCCTTACGTCCAGAAACCATAATAAACCCACTTTTTGTGTTTGCTGGTTCTTTATCCATCATATCTTGATAATTTTTTATTAACGATCCTTTCTGACCATATATATAACTTGAAAAACCTTCAAGCATATTTAAATCTACCTCCGGCGTGTCAACATAAATACCGAAACCATCGAATGGCTTATCTGTATTGGGCATAACTGTTTTCGGGTCGGCAAGTACTAAAATTTTTTCAGGTTTTCCAAGAATAGGACCAGACAAGCCACAACAAGCACTATTAAAATATTCCGGATGTTTAAAGGAAAAACCATATTGGGAATTTGTATATATTTTCCAACCCGCCGTCGGATCGGCGGGGACTACCGGAATGAGGGAGGGGTTGGGGACCGTCGCGGAAATGGTGGCGGAGCCGGTTCCCGGGGCCGTCGTGTCATTTTCAGTGTTGGTCCCGGGGGCGGAAACTCGGCTCTTGCCCAGTTGATACGACCCAAAAGCCAGACCAGTGAGCAGAAGAACGGCCAGGACCGCCGCGACTGGAAGAAAAGGCCTATTGGGTTTGACAGGTTGACTAATTAATTTAACGGCTGGATTAGGTGTAGGACTGGGCTGGGTGGTGGCGGTAGTTTCTATCTCAGGCACAAAGCAACTATATACTGTGAGTGCAAAAAACGTCAATCACCCTAGGTATTCACCTAACACAGATTGGACTTGCCAAGCGTCATTCTGGGGAGTCCGCGACTCCAGAATCGGAAAGATGCTGGATAGAACCAGCATGACGTCCCCTGGATGCGTCCTGCAGCGCAGGACTTACCAGGATGACGAAGTCCAATTCGAGAATGTTTTCTCTATACATGAACCTCCCCCTCAGCAATTTACTTGTAATCTTCGAGGGCAACGACCTTGATTTTAGCGTGCAGTCTTTTTTGATGTTTGGGATTATCGGTAACTAAGGTAGCTCCAAGCTTTTGGGCAAGCGCCAAAAAGCAGGCATCGTAATAGGTGATCTTTTCTTGAAGGGCAATTTCCATGGTTAAGTCTGCCAACTCTTGGTCTAAAGCGACGAAGTTAATCGGAGGGATATAGAGCGGATCAAGAGAGGCCTTAGCTAGCTCTAGGTCCAATTTTTTGTTCAAAAGAGCGTTACCAACCTCGTATTTAGAAAGCTCCGGAAGATAAATTGTAATTTTCCCCGATTCTCCGTCAAGAAAAACACGGTCAACTTGTTTTAAATGATCCTCCTTAAGACTATTGCACCGTTTAACAACAACCGATGAATCAAGGATAATAGGCTTTGGCATAATGATTAATGTTTTTCCCGATCCTCAATAATGAACTTGGAGAGGTTCCCTCGTTTGCCTTTAAAAGAACGAGCAATCTGGGTGGCCACCCAAGCTTTTTGCCAAAGAATCTTTTTGGAGTCGGTTTTGGCTAAATAAGGTTTTACAATGATTTCTCTTGAATCTTTGGTTTCAATTTCTACAACATCATTGGGTTTGAGCCACGCAAGTTGCTCCCGGATTTCATCGGGGATAGTAAGCTGTCCTCTTTGTCGAATAGTTGCGGTTGCCCGAAGATCTCTGTGCATATAATCAGAATATCAGAAAATCAGAAAGTGTCAAGGAAGAGGTTAATTAGACGAACGGTTGTGGCAGGATTGCGGCCGGCCTGGAAAGGGGTCGCCGGGAGAGGGGGAAAGATGGTAATCTATTAAAGAGATGAAAACTGCCCCGGGAATTAGTCAAAGCGAGGCCGAGGCCCGCTTAAAACAATACGGCCCAAACGAAATTCCGGCGGTTCCGCCTCCCTCGCCACTTCAATTATTCACCAAACAGTTTTCCAGTCCGATGGTCCTTCTGCTTCTGGCCGCCGCGGGAGTGACTTTTGCTCTCCGGGATTGGCACGACGGCATCGTTATTCTTTTGGCGGCGGGAATTAACGGCGTGGTCGGGTTTTTCCAGGAAAGCAAGGCGAGCCGGGAGATCGAGGCGTTAAAAAAGATGCTGGTTGCCCGCGCAAAAGTCTATCGGGGCGGGGAAGTTAGAGAGCTGGAAGTGAGAGAAATTGTCCCGGGGGATGTGGTTGTTCTAGCCGCCGGAGAGAAAATTCCGGCCGACGGAAATTTAATCGAAGCTTACGGGCTGCAGGTTAGCGAGGCGATTTTAACCGGAGAGTCAGTGCCGGTGGAGAAAGGGGTTGAGGCTAAGGTCTTTATGGGCACCAGCGTGATGGTCGGGCGGGGGACAATGCTGGTGGGGCTAACCGGACTGGGCACTGAAATGGGGAAGGTGGCTGAGATGCTCAAGGAAACGAAAACGACCGCAACGCCACTGCAAAAAAAGATAACCCGCCTCGCCCGGGAACTAACAATAATATCGTTGGTCGTCTCATTAGTTGTTTTCGGGCTGTTATTCCTTAACGGGTGGGGATTGACGCAAAGTTTTACCGTCGCAGTGGCGATAGCGGTCGCGACCCTCCCGGAAGGACTCGCCGTTTCGCTAACTGTCGTTTTTGCGTTGGGGATGTCCCGGATTTTCCGCCGCCACGCTCTCGTCCGTTCCCTGTTAGCCGCGGAAACGCTGGGGTCGGTAACCGTCATCGCGACAGATAAGACGGGGACTTTAACGGAGGGGAAGATGAAGGTAACGGCGGTCGAAACGGACGATAAGCTGACTCTAATCACGGCGGCGGTGCTCTCCAATAACCTCTTAACTCCGACGGAGATTGCCGCGTGGGAGTGGGCGCAAAGCATCGGTGAGACTGATCCGCAAAAAATCTTCGAGGATAATCCGCGGCTGGCGGAAGTTCCGTTTTCGTCGGAGCAGAAGTATATGGCGACGTTGAATGAGGTGAAAACGGATGATCCTTCGACTTCGCTCAGGACAGGCTCCGGACAGAGGACGGATAAACAGATTACGATTTTCGTGAAGGGGGCGCCGGAAATAATTTTAAACTGGTGCAAGCTGTCAATTGATGAGCGGGGTGAGTGGGAAGAGAAGATCGGGAAACTTTCGCGGGAGGGGTTGAGGTTGCTGGGGTTTGCCGAAAAGAGTTTGGAACGGATTTCAAGCGCTTCGGCCTCACTCTCTCCTTATCCCGTCATTCTGGCAAGCGAGACACAAGCGCGTCCAGAATCAGATTCTGGAGTTCCTTCGGTCCCCAGAATGACGGAACGAGATGAGTATGAGACCTCGCTCACCGCCAACCTCGGAAGCGGGTTTAAGTTCTTAGGACTCTTGGGTCTAACCGATCCGGTCCGGCCGGAGGTCAAGGCGGCGCTTTCGGAGGTCGAACGGGCGGGGATAAAAACTTTAGTCCTCACCGGCGATTACCGCGAAACGGCGGAGGCGGTGATGCGGAAGATCGGTTGGGAGATTACGCCGGAACAGATAATGGAAGGACACGAGTTGGAAAAACTCGACCCGCTCCAACTGCAGGCGCACCTTGCCGGGGTGCGTCTGTTCGCCCGGATCACCCCGGCGGATAAATTAAAGCTGGTCGCGGCGCTGCAAGCGGGTGGGGAGGTGGTGGCGATGACGGGGGACGGGGTGAATGACGCGCCGGCGCTGAAGAAAGCGGATATCGGCGTAGTGGTCGAACCGGCGGCGGCGGTCGCTCGGGAGGTTGGGGATTTAATTCTTCTCGATTCAAACTTCGCCACTATCGTGGCGGCTGTTGAAGAGGGGCGGTCAATTTTCGCCAATAGCCGGAAAGTCATTCTTTACCTTTTTTCCAGTAGTGTTATTGAAGTTGTGGCGATAATCGGCTCGATCTTTCTGGGTCTTCCCCTGCCCTTAACTGCCGCCCAGATTCTTTGGATTAACTTGATTCACGATATTCTGCCCAGTCTTGCGCTAACTTTCGAACCGAAGGATCCGAACCTGTTACGGGACAAACCGCGTCGGGTTGAGGCCGGATTGATGAGTGGCCAGATGCGCTCCACCATTATCATGTTGAACGCGATTGTCCCCGCCGTTCTGCTCTTAACTCTTTGGCTTTATTACCGCCAGAGTTCCGATCTGCCCCTTGCCCAAAGCGCTGTATTTGCCCTCTTAACTCTGTGCGTTCTTTTTGGCGTGTTTTCGTTACGATCCTTAACCACACCGATTTGGAAGATGAATCCTTTCAGTAATCCGTATCTACTCGGCAGCGTCGTCTTCGGGTTGGCCGCTTTATTCACCGCCCTATACTTCCCGCCCCTGTCACTGTTTCTTGGCCTAAGACCCTTGACGGGTTTGTCGTGGGTTTACGTTTTTGGGATGTCCGTCTTAGTGATCGGCTTTATTGAAACTGCAAAGCTGCTCTTCCTCCGCCACGCGAAGAGGGATTAGTTGTTTCTCTTGGGTCGTGGTTTTTGTAAATAGTTAAACCGTTCAGGTTCGTCTCCAAAAGTACCCCTCCAGAGGCGGACAGGCGTGAGTCCGTGACCTCCTTTTGAAGATTTCGCCCAGTGCGGTTGGGAATATGGAAACCACATACCCTTCGAGTGTTTCCTAACGGATCTTAAAGCTTTTCCTCTTGATCAAGAGCAAAAGCTTTAATTGCTTAATTGCGTATACTCGTTTGGCTTCCGATCAGGGAATAAAGGTGAAAATAGGAGTTAACGAGCGCGGAAGGCTGCGATGGCAAGGGACAACTCCCGGAGTGGAAATGGGAGTCTAAGTAATATAAAAGAGAGTCGGGTAACGAAGGGACTCGTTACCCGCCTCATCGGATAAATTCAACTTGGTAGGTTCACTACTTGACCAGAGCTAAGGTGGAACAGACGCCCGTCATCCAAAACTTTGTACAGAAATTCCCAATCAACAGTGCTCTTGAATGGATCGTCGTCTATACTGGGATCTGTGTAAACGTACCTTGATTTCATAGCTCCACAGCTGTAGTGAACACGAGTTGGATGCCACCATCTCCCACCACCGGCATATTCTCTTTCGCTTTCGATACCCTCGAGTTCAATAGCAACTCGACGAACCGTCTGGGTACGCAGCAAAATCTCCTTCTCAAAGGTGATGGTGCGCGAAACCCTACGTACCTTCCACCCATCCCTAATCGCCCACCGACCAGTCCTAATGGACGTCGGGTCGATTGAGTTGAACCCAAAAAGATCGCCTTCGGCCCGGCAAATCTGCGCCAGAACCTCCAAAGCGAGCACCTCGCTGTTTGTCCAGTCAAAAGTGCGTTTCGTGAGTCTCATTTCTCCTCCTTGCCCTACCGGGCGGTTACGCTACTTAGGGTGCTAGGTTTTCCTAGAGAGGAACACCGCCGTAGCGGCCTTACCAACGAAAGAAACTGACTACTTATAGCATAGAACAAAAGGTTCAATTATTCAACCACGGCTGTCAACTTATAGTGATACCGCTCCGACCTTTGGTCATTGCCACCGCGTTTCCTATATGGGATGATAGATTTCAGCTATGCACAGTTTAAAAGGCCTGAAAGTCGGTATCGTTTGCCCGTTCTCCTTTTCTTATCCGGGGGGAGTGCAGGAGCATGTCCGCAGTCTTTACGCCTTCCTGAAGAAAAAAGGTTTACGGCCGAAGATTCTTCTTCCACGGCAAAAATCGCGCGAGAATTACGGGCCTGATACTTATCTTTTAGGCGGAAGTTTTACGCTGCCGGCTTTCGGTTCGAAAAGCTGTCTCAGTTTCGCGGACGGGGGCCAGATCCAGGCCCTTATCGAGCGGGAACATTTTGACCTTCTTCACTTCCACAACCCCTTTGCGCCTTTCCTTTCTCTCCAAATCCTTGATAGTTATTCCGGCATCAGCGTGGCTACGCTTCACGCCAGTATGCGGGGCGGGGATAGCGGGGTGGTGCCATTCTTGCTGGATTTTCTCAATCTAACAACGGGACCGAAAATCGCTAGGTACCTGGCCGTTTCCTCCGTGGCCCGGGAAGTTCTTTGGAAAAAGTATTGGGCCCGGACAACGATAATTCCCAACGGGGTGGACACCCGCCGCTTCCGTCCCAACGCGGCTCCGAGGGAAAAATTAAAGGATAAGTATCTTAACATTCTCTACGTCGGGAGGATTGACGAACGTAAAGGTTTAACTTATCTGCTGGACGCTTTTAAAAAAGTCCAGAACGAAACGGCAGTTCCTATCCGGCTTTTAATAGCCGGAACGGGGGAGCTAGAAAAACTGTGCCGGCAGAAAGTTAAAAAAGAAAAGATCCGCAACGCCGTCTTTTTAGGGTATATTAAAGAGGCGGAGCTGGCGAAGGTCTACGCCGAGGCGGATATTTTTTGCTCCCCGGCGATTTTCGGCGAGTCCTTTGGGGTGGTTTTACTGGAAGCGATGGCTTCGGGACTTCCAGTGGTGGCTTTCGCCAACGAGGGCTACCGGGAGGTTCTCACCGGGCCGGCCAGCCGTTTGGCAGTCAAAGTAAAAGACGTGAGTGCTCTTTGCGCCGCTTTGAAGGAGGTCGTGGAGAACGCGCCGTTACGCCAGGAACTTCGGGAGTGGGGACTCCGGGAAGTTCGGGAAAAATACAGCTGGGATAAAGTCGGGGAACAGGTGCTCGGAGTTTACCGGGAAGCTTTGGCGGGTGGAAAAAGATAGTAACGCTTGGGATATCTCCAACCGCCTCGGGCTCGACGCATCCGGCGTCCACTTTTTGGGCCCCTTCCCAAAAGAGTGTTCCGATGCGCCTGCGCCCTGCGGGTTTTCCGCCATTCGTGGTCTATTCGTGAGGAGGATTCGTGGCGTTTGTTCCTATAGAAACTATGACACAAATTTCAGACCAACAATTACCGGGGGTTGAACGCGGTTTTACGACCGTGGCCGGGGTTAAGACCCGTTATCTCGCTTATGGTTCGGGCGAGACGGTGCTTTTAATTCATGGCTGGATGGGCAGCAGCATCGACTTTCCCACTCTTTTCCCTTTCTTGGCGAAAAATTTCCGGGTGATCTCTTTTGACCTGCCCGGTTTCGGCGAATCCGGCCGGCTCTCGTCCTACACCATCCACGATTACGCCAACTTTGTGGCCGCTTTTGTTCGGGTTATGAATTTGGATAAATTTTATCTCGTCGGCAACTGCTTCGGCGCCTCCATCGCGCTGGATTACGTGATTAATGACCCCGATAGGGCCCAAAAGTTGGTGGCTTTCACGCCGATCTACGCCAAAGATGTTCTCCGCCGGGGTTTCCGAACTGTGGCCAGTTTAATGCGCCACCACTACTTTCGGATGGCTTTAGGCCGGTTTTTCCGCAGCGACCGACCGATGCGGTTTGCAATTTCGAAAGTTCTTGCCCACGCCCGGGGAGCGTACAAAGAAGACGCGATTACTAAAAAACGCCAGGTCTATCTTCCGGCCGCCGCCCAGTCGGCCTCCGACCTTTTAAAGATTGACCTGCGGGAGGGAATGAAGGGCATAAAAATACCCACGCTCGTGATCTTTTTTGAAAGAGACCATATTCTCATCCCCGACGCCGTGACCCACATCCGCCAATATATTCCCCAGGTGGAGTTCGTCGAAGCTTTCGGCAAGGGACACTTCGCTGATCCCGACTTAATGCTGCCGGAATACGAGAAGATTTTGGGGTTTCTTAATAGGAAATAACGCCACGAATTTTCTTCACGCCTGCCTGCGCAGGCAGGAATTGACCACTAATCGTATGTCCTATTTACCGGAAGGGGAAACCAACGTTATGATACTGGCTCATACCGAAGAAGACCGTTTTTCCCGCCGTCCAAAACCTTTACTTAGTGTGTCTTTTTTTACTGTTCGATCGCTCATTAAAAAAAGACAGTTATTAAGAGGGAGATGTGGGGTGGGGATACCAGAAGATAATTACTCGTAGGAAAGGGCTGGGACAAAGAAGCGTAACTCTGTTTCTACCGATCCTTCCGGTAAATCCGGGCCGAATACCCGACCGCGGCCAGCGAAGACATAAATTGGGAGGTAATAATCGCCGGCTGGCGAATCGGTAACGTTTTCGTTACGGTAGTAAGCCAAGGAGACACTAATGATGTCTAGAGACTCCAGTCGATTTTTTTGCCAATCGAGCTCGTGGTAAAACTGCAGGTCTTTCGGAAGATTGGTATTGGCTTTTATCATCCCGGAAATTGTTTTTCCGCTCAGGAGTTTTTCATAGGCGGACGCTCGGTCAATAATCGGGTAGAGGCTTTTTCGCTCATAGTCGATCTGTGTCAGAAACTCATCATAGCTGAGGCCAATGACGCGGTTCCTTTTGTCCAAAGCCAACCCGAGCCTGGACTCCTCGGGCCACAAATTAAAACTTCCGTCGATCACAGGCATCTCGTCAATAAAGCGGCGAATGTAAACAAGCTTTTCGAAACCGCCGAGGTAACGGTGCGTCATACCGACATCTTGCCTAGTTAAGACCTCAGTCCGAATAATGCCTGGTGGCCGGAGGCCGTATTCATCAAGAAATTTTTCGGCCGAAGCCGTCGCCCCCTCTTGATCGGCGGTAAATCCATCTTCTTTGTGGAGGCCTAGAGTACTGCGCCGGTACGGATTGCCGTTGAAAAGGCCGTTAGGGTCATCCACAAAAGACACTTCCAGTAGATCGTTATTTGCGCCAGGAACAAACGTCCCTTCAGCGACCCGATAATACAACGGCACCTCATTTATTATTTCGGTTTTAGGCTCCTTGCCGAATCCGGGAAATTTTTCGGTGAGTTCAACCGCGGCGGTGGCTTCGAGGTAATCTCTTTTAACCGCATAAACGGCCATTACTTTGGGGTCAGTGTTGTTGGCACTCTCCGAAGCGGTATCTTCGTAGGCCTGCGCTCCACGCAAAAGAAATTTAAGTAACGAGCGCGCGTCTAGCGTATTAAGGTTTTTGTAATTAGTTAAGGATACAAGGTTCCGGACACGATTTTTGTCGAGGGTTAGGTTTTTGAAAATTTGGCCGTCAAAGTTAGGCAGGGGCAGTTTTCCGAAACCCTTCTCGGAAACACTGCTATTTGCTTGTTGTCGCTTTATGGTCTCGGTAACTGGCTTCTCCAACAGCTTTTTAGATCCGATCTCTTGTGGTCTGGTTTTAAGAAGAAGCATCACCGCGGCTACCATAATAATAATTATGAAACTAACTAAAGAAAGAGCTCTCAGTGAACGTCTAGCCCCTGTTCCCTTCCAATCCTCTTTTGTTGAAACCATTGCTTCCTTGTTCAATAGCTGGGGTTCAGGGGATTGGTTCGCAATATTTGTGTCAGTATTGGATCGACTCACAACACCTCATTTTATCAGCCGCAACACCTACCGTCAAAAGTTAGTTCTTCGCTCAGTTATTTTTGCTATTTGAGGTTTGATTTTCGTTATTGTCGTTGACTGAAGTACCTGATTACCGCTAGGATGGAGTTGATGGAAAATAGACCCGAATTACCGCCGGTTAAAGAGTTATTTAAACAAGCTTGGGAGGCCTTAAAGGCCGGGATTAAACCGCTCTTTTTTCTTTACCTTTTTGTCATTGTAATTTACATCCTTGCGGGACTTATCATCGGCGCAATTTCTCTGCTCCTCGGATTTTCGGCGGGTGTTTTTTCCGGCGGTTTTAACCCGGGGCGTCTGTTCGATAACCCTCTTCTCTTAATTTTAGGTTTCCTGATTTTGGTAACCATTCTCCTTCTTGCAGTTCTGGTCGGTTCCTTAATGCCGGTGGGTTCCGTCCTGGTTCTCGATCAGCCCAGTTCCCCGTCTGATTTGAAGGACACTCTCCGTCGCAGTTTCCGACTCCTGGTTCCGCTCTCTTTCTCGTTGCTTTTAGGCGGCGTTTTGGCCTTCGGCGGTTTCTTCGTTTTTATTTTGCCGGCGATTATTTTTCAGTTCTTTTTCTTATTCACCACTTACGAAGTGGTCTTAGGGGGCCGGCGCTACGGCGCGGCTCTCCGGCGGAGTTTTTATCTGGTGAGTACGCATTATCGGAGTATCCTATTGCGCCTCTTTATTTTTTGGCTGCCTTATTTTGTTGTGGATGTTTTACTTCCCAATTTACTTCGCCGGATTGAGCCGCGGAAGGGGATATTGTTTCCTTTATCTTGAGCATCGGACTGAGCTGGTACGGAATTGCTTATATGCTGACCCTTTATAAGCAGGTCCGCGCAGCCAGCGAGCCGGATAAAGAAAGGCGCCTTTTCTGGCTGGGGGTGGTCTCTCTGCTGGGAGGAATTATTTTCGCGGTGCTTGCGGTGTGGGCCGCTCAATTTATAGCTTCCGGCGCGGCCAATCAAACTATAACCCAGATACTAAACGATATTGGTCAGTTTTAGTCGGAAACACCCTCCTAACTGTTCTGTCCTACACTCCTTCCTCCCAGCCGGGATCAATATTAGTCTAGATTCCCTCCACCTTTTTCTTATTTCAAGTTAAAGCTTTTTCATCCGATCGGGAGTAAAAGCTTTAACTTCATTCCTACGGTAGTACTAACCACTCTAACCAACATAAACCCTAGAGTATTTGACAGTAGGCCGTTTTGGTGGTATAATAATAGAGTCCTGAATCCGCAGCGGAAACGCACCACCGAACAGTTAAGA
>JBBTUG010000039.1:0-3809 GCA_038063895.1 Patescibacteria group bacterium
CACCGAATCTACGAAGACAGTAGACACTTGGCTTTCCTGTCAATTTTTCCAAACACTGAAGGCTTTAGCGTCGTAATCACCAAGGAACACTACCCGAGTTACGCCTTTGACCTCCCTGATGAAGTGCTTTCAGATTTGATTGTCGCCGCCAGGAATGTCGCGAAACTCCTTGATAGTAAGCTGAACGACGTCGGACGGACGGGTTTAATTTTCGAGGGCTTCGGCGTCGACCACGTCCATGCCAAGCTATTTCCGATGCACGGAACTAAAGATATGGAAAACTGGCAGCCGATTGAATCCAAAGTTAATAAGTATTTTACGAAATACGAAGGCTATATCTCGTCCCACGACGGTCAAAGAGCTGACGATAAAGAACTGGAAAATATCGCCCACAAAATAAGTTCAAAATGACATCCAATCAAGATGTCATATTGTTACGATAGAAGCTTTGGTAATCTCTTCTTAGTCCTTCCAAAAGAGGGGTAAATCTAATACCCAGCTTTTTAATTTTTTCATTACTAAAGATGGAGTTATCATTCGCAAAAGGAAACTCGGACTCATTGTGATCCACTCCGTCCGTTCTAGGGTTATTTTTAATAACGGGATCAACACCGATAAGATTAGCCATAGATTCGACAAGACCTTTGAGAGTTATTAAGTCGTCGCCGCAACAGTTATATGCTCCGACAACTTGGTTTTCAGCTAAAAGCACTAAAGATCGGGCTACTTCTTCGGCAAAGACGAACTGATTAACCGCTAACCCGTTTCCGGGAAGGATCACCGGCTGTTTATTGGATAATCGCGAATAGATAAAATTCTCGCGATCAACATAGTTTTTCGGTCCAAGGATATAAGTTGGACGAAGGGCCGCGTACGGAATCCGGCTTTTTTGCAGAACCTCTTCGCATTCCCTTTTACCACGACCGTATTCTCCACAAACTTCCCACTCTCCCAAAGGGGAGTTCTCAGCTATCGGGAATATTTCCGCCTTTTGATACGCGGCAACGGTACTGAAATGGACAAGAAAATCAAACTTTAATTCTTTTAAAACTCTAACTGTCTGCTCTCCACGATATGCACACATATCGATAACGACATCAAATCGATCGTTTATACCGGAAAATCCCTCGCCTCGGTCTCCTTTGACGAACTTTACATCGTCCTGACGGGAAAGGGCAAAGTTACCCCGATTAAAAACCGTAAGGTCGTGATTGCTTTCCAGCAAAAGATCGATAACGTAGGGTCCGACGAAGCGTGTGCCGCCAATTAGTAGTATCTTCATTGGTTGAAGTTTAGCATAGTAAGCTCGAATTTCACACTTCGTTAGTCACCTAACGTCATTCTGGTAATCCGCCAACTGGCGGAGCATCCAGAATCGATTCTGGAGTCGCTTCCGCTCCCCAGAATGACGTCACGGTGTTTATGGCGGATACGCAACGTAATAACTTTACACCTTAAAGGTGTAAAGTAATTATAGGTTGCAATAATACAACTTTGATAACCAACCAAACCAGTCAAGGGGCGATTAGACCCTTGAAAATATCCGTGGATGCTGTATAGTTGTGTGTCGGTGAAACATACTTGTTCGGCTCTAGTTTTGTCCTGTATTGACTTCCGGTTTCAGTCCTCAATCCGGAATTTCCTAGTCGGGAGTGGGCTCGAAAATGAATATGATCTGCTATCCCGCCCGGGGAGCAGTAAAGACGCTGACCAAGCTTTAATCGGCAATATTGCTTTATCGCTTCGGCTACACGGAATTAAAAAGGTTATGGTTATCCATCACCAGAACTGCGGGGCTTACGGAGAGAGGCTTATTTCCGGATCCATCGAGGAACTGGAAAAACACAAAGGCGATATGCAAGCAAACATCGAACTTCTTAAAGAGAAATTTCCCGGTTTGGAATTCGAAGCGTACTTCGCCAATCTTTCCGGCGAAATCGTAAAAGTATGAACATCAGCTTAGCGGCAGAAAACATTATTAAAATCGGCGATTTTCACGTTACAAACGCCATCTTTACCAGCTGGCTGGTCAGCGCCTTAATGCTGGTTGGCGCCTACCTCGGTACCCGCCGTGTCAGCCTATTTCCCGGAAAGGTGCAAAACTTTCTCGAAGTTCTGGTCGAAATGTTTTACAACCTTGTGGAAAGCGTTTCTAAGGAAAAAGCGAAGAAGTTTTTTCCTTTGGTAGCTACCTTTTTCTTCTTTATCCTTTTTTCCAACTGGATCGGGCTTCTCCCGGGTTTCGGCAGTTTTGGGGTTTTTGAAGAACACGATGGTCACAGAATTCTTGTTCCGGTTTTCCGCGCCGCCACCTCCGACCTAAACACCACTCTGGCCTTAGCTTTAATCGCGGTTGTCGCGATTCAATATTTCGGAATAAAAGAAATCGGGATTAAAGCCCACTTAGGAAAGTTTTTCGTTAATCCGCTAAAAAAACCGATTGAGGCTTTTGTCGGAATCCTTGAACTTGTTTTGGAATTCGCAAAAATTATTTCCTTTGCTTTCCGGCTTTTCGGTAACGTTTTCGCCGGCGAGGTCCTCATTACCGTTATCACGTCGCTAATCCCGATATTAATTCCACTCCCATTCCTCGGTTTGGAGGTCTTTGTCGGGTTTATCCAGGCCCTTGTTTTCGCTCTATTGACGCTTGTATTTATTCAAATTGCGACAATTAGTCACACAGCAGAGGAGGTGGCAACTCACTAAATGGACTTAAAAACACTTGCGATGGGACTCGCCATCGGACTAGGCGCAATCGGCCCGGGAATTGGCATCGGACTGGTCGCCGGAAAAGCATTGGAAGCGATCGGTCGGAACCCGGAGGCAGAGCCGATTATTAGAACGAACATGTTCGTCGCTATGGCATTCGCGGAAGCAATCGCCATTTACGCTTTAGTCGTCGCGTTAATTATCAAGTTCGTCTAAAAATGGAAAGCTTTGGAATTGACCTAAAATTTCTACTGGCCCAAATATTGAATTTTGGCATTCTGGTTTTTGTCCTTAATAAGCTGCTGTATAAACCGCTGCTGAAGATGCTTGAGGACCGCCGGAAGAAAATCGCTGAAGGCCTTTCGGACGCAGATAAGGTTAAGGCCGCGTTGGCCAACATCGAAAAAGAACGGGAGGATTTATTAAAATCGACCCGAAGGGAAGGCTTTAAAATCCTTGAGGACAGCCGGACAATGGCTGAAAAAGAACGGGAACAAATCCTGAGCCAAGCTCAAGACGAAGCTAGAGTGGCACTGGAGCGGACCCGGAAAAAATTGGCGGAGGAAGAAAATCAGGTTGTTGAAAAAGCCAAAGAACGGATCGCGCAATTGGCGGTAGCGATGACGGAGAAACTCCTTAAGGATACGGCAGACCAAACAGCACAGCACAATCTCATTGCCAAAGATATCGAAAGACTGGAGAAGTATGAGCAGAAAAAATAATTCGTCCGGGACAGCCGCAACTGCTCCCGTAGCGGAAAGCCTTTACCGTCTTTTAAAAGAAAATTACCCGGAAACGACGGTGAGCGAAATTTTGGGCCACTTAAGCGATAAACTGAAACTCGGAACTGGTCCGGTTGCCGTGACCACGGCCGTTGAAATAAGCGAGGAAGAAAGACTGAAAATAGCGGAGGTCGTGGAGGGACTGACAGAGCAGGAAAGAGAAATCACTTTCGACGTTAATCCTGACATCATCGGGGGATTAATTATTAATACAGGGGAGCGGGTTTACGACCAAAGTTTAAAGTCAAACCTAAGTAAGTTAGCATTTGAGATTAATTGTCCAAACTAATTTGTCATTGCGAGCGGAGCGCGGCAATC
>JBBTUG010000040.1:0-28384 GCA_038063895.1 Patescibacteria group bacterium
GTTTTGGCCATGGACGCGAAAACTGAGACGCACGATTTAGCGAAAACTGAGATATGATTTACAACCTATTACCGGATTTGACAAAAAACAAAATTGGGTTTAAACCTATAATAACAGGTATTAAATCGGGTTTAAAAAGAGAAAAAAGAAAGGAGGGTTGCCCCGATGAAAAGATTAGCTCTTTCTATTATTTGCGTCTTATTTTGGCTTACGGTTGGCACTGCCCGGGCGGAAGGACCAGTCACAGCCGAGAAAATTGCCATTCTCGCGCCACAGCCGGTTGCTCCGTCGACAGAAGGTATATCCGGCCTAAGGGTTACCCGACTGGAAATCCCGTCGCAAGGCCTCCAGGAGATCCAACCGTATTACGTAACTTTTGGTTGGAACGATTTTCAAGCCGCTTACGTTTGGCGAGACGATCCTAGTGAACGGGATTCGCGCGGCTGCTGGGGGGTTTACCGAGGTGAATACGAGGAAGTTAATGGAGACAACATTACTCTTTGGTGTCATCGGCAAGCCAGGGTCGGTAACAATATTGTTGATTTGGCTTTGCTGAAACTCGGTGATCCGGTCCACGTCTGGATACAAGACCGGAATGGAGAATACTACGCCGTGGAGTTTACGGTACGGTGGATGGGATTATTACCCCGTGAGGTCGAGTCCGATTTTCAAAATCCGACCGACGGTTGGGTATTAACATTGATTACCTGTTCGATCGAACCGGGTCTGCCCGAGAATCCCAAAAATCGGATTTTTATCCGGGCGACAATTGACGAACGGACAAATTATGGGGTTTGGTATACGGCTAGGGTGGGGGATACCATTTCGAGTATCGCAAAAAATTTTGGTATCTCTGCTCCAGTTTTAGCCGAAGCCAACAATTTACCTGACCCGAACAAGATTCAGGCCGGTCAGTTATTGTTCGTGCCATTGACTCAACGAACAATCGTGGAAAACTACTAACGAGGTCGGTTGTTGTCAACCAACAACACCGACCTCGATGTTTTCCGGCTCAATCACGGGTTTCGTACTTGTTAATCGCCTAACGTCATTCTGGTAATCCGCCAACTGGCGGAGCATCCAGAATCGATTCTGGAGTCCCCTTCGACTCCGCTCAGGGTCCCCAGAATGACGGCACGGAACGAACAAGACGATTTTGGGTTAAAGCGCGAAACTCGTGTCAATGTTACAAATCACCAATAAATACTGATATTATTAGAAGATGCCGGTGGCAACTTCAATATTAAATTGGTGGTTAGTTATCTTTCTGGGTGGACTTCTTGCGTTTCCGCTGTCTTTCCGCTTATTTCCCAACTGCGCTGACCGCGGCTACGTATATTCTAAAATTATCGCTCTGGCGTTTTTTAGCCTGCCAATCTGGTACCTCTCCAGTTTTCGTATCCTGCCTTTCGCGGCTTCGCCGATTACACTTCTTATTATTCCCGGGCTCTTTCTACTTATCCTTACTTTCCTCCTTCTTAACAATCCGTTACCAAACATTACCACCCGTTACCAGGCCCTGCCACTAATCCTCCTCGAAGAACTTCTCTTCAGTCTCGCTTTTCTGTTTTGGCTTTTCGTCCGTTCGCAGGAACCATCCTTAGCCAGCCTCGAAAAACCGATGGATTTCGGAATTATTAACTCGGTTTTGCGGACAGACTTCTTTCCCCCTAAGGATATGTGGCTTTCCGGCTTTTCCCTCAATTATTATTATTACGGCCATTTCGTCGTGGCGCTGTTAATAAAAATTTCCGGAGTTCTTCCCGAAATCGGCTACAACCTGATGCTAGCCACTCTGTTCGCCCTAACTTTTACCACCGCCTTTTCATTAGGCCTAAACTTCCTCCGTCAACTAAAATTGCATATTAGTGTCCCGCTATTTTCAGGACTCCTAACCGCCGCCTTTGTCACCCTTTTCGGCAACCTCCATCCTATCTTCGCCTACCTTAAAGGCTCTGCCGGTTACTGGTACCCCGACGCCACCCGGTTCATCCCGCGAACCATCCACGAGTTTCCTCTTTACAGTTTTGTCGTTGCGGATTTGCACGGCCACGTTTTGGATATTCCGTTTGTTCTCCTAGCCATCGCCCTTATTTTTCAAATATGGCAGCATCTTACACATTCACAGGACTTATACAAACCGTCATTGCGAGGAACCTCCGATTCGGAGGGGACGAAGCAATCACGAGATCCTTCGATTGCACTCAGGATGACCGAAGCGGTCAGATTGCCGCGCCTCACCGACCCTTCCATTCGAGGGGTTCAGCTCGCAATGACGGGGGAATTCTTACCGTTCATCCTCCTTGGCGTTCTTCTGGGAATCCTATATATGACCAACAGCCTCGACGCGGTTATTTATCTCTTGCTTTTCGGCTTTCTTGTTTTGTACGAAATCCTGACTAACAAACAAATATCCCTCTTTAAAACTCTCGTCAACTGGAGCAAAGTTATTTCCATTGCCGGAGTAAGCTTTCTTGTTGCCTCTCTGCCCTTTCTGCTCACTTTTAATCCTTTCATCAGCGGTATCGCCCTCGCCCCCGAACAAAGCCCCTTGTGGCAACTGCTTATACTTTGGGGAAGCTTTTTACCGTTTATCGCTGCCTTCCTGTATTATTTCCGCCGTGATTCATCAACTAGGACGCCGGCCGATATTTTTATCGCCGCGGCCGGGCTTACCGCGATTCTATTAATAATCTTCCCCGAGCTTTTCTATTTTAAGGACATCTATACCACCCAACCCCGTGCGAACACGATGTTTAAATTTACTTACCAAGCCTTTATTATTTTCGCCCTCGCAACCCCTTACGTATTTTTCCGGCTAATGATTTTCTTAAAAACCCGACCGGTCAAAAGGTTCGTGTGTTTTATATTATTTTCGCTCGCCATTATTATTAGTGGCACTTTCCCTTTTTACGCCATTCGCGGCTACTACGGCAATTTAGGAAACCCCACTGAACTCAACGGTTTATCTTTTCTGAAGAGAGATCATCCTGATGATTACGCGGCCGTCGCGTGGCTAAATAAAAATGTTCCCGGTACTCCGGTTATTCTTGAGGCCGCCGGGGAAAGTTATTCCGAGTACGCCCGTGTTTCGGCCAATACAGGTCTGCCGACTATTTTCGGCTGGTCGGTCCACGAGTGGCTGTGGCGGAAGAGCAACCGGTATTCAACCGAGCGCGCTCCTGACATTCAACAAATATATTCCACCGTAAGTACGGGTGAGGCCCAAAAACTCCTGAATAAATACAAAGTGTCCTACATCTTTGTCGGTGAACTTGAAAGAAAAAAATATCCCTTAAGCGAGGCGAAGTTTAGGGATTTGGGAGAGGTTGTTTATTCCTCCGGTCAAACGCAGATTTATAAACTAAATCATTAAACGCGGAAAGAAACCGTTCCTTGCTGAAATTATCCGCCTGTTTTACGCAGTCGGAAGACAAATACGAGGATTCGTTGAAAATCCCCAAGGCCTCGATTAAAGACTCCTTAGTCTGCGCGGAAAAAAACATTCCGGTTTTTCCCTCAATCACGGTTTCAAGGCTTCCCCCCTGGCCATAAGCAATCACCGGTTTCCCGACCAACTGCGCTTCCAAAGCCGTTATCCCAAAATCTTCTTTTTGGGTCTGAATCAGCGCTTTGCAGCCCCGAATGTACTCCCACTTTTCCTGATCCCTAATATAGCCCTTAAATTCCGTCAACGGGCCGGACATTTTTTCTAAGAACTTTCTCTCTGGACCTTCGCCGATTATTACTAAAGATTGGTGGAGCTCGTTGCAGGCCTCAATGGCTAAATCAATTCTTTTCCAGCGGTTAAGCCGGGAAATAACCAGGTAATACCCATCGCCCACTTGTGCAGAAGTTCGAGGCTGCCTCGGAGATCCCATCGAGGCGGCCTCGTTGCTTTCGCTAAACGGGTAAATAACCGCAGCGGGGGACATCCCCCAATACTTTTCAATTTTTCCGGAAGCGGAGCGGGAATTAGCAACCAGGTAATCCGGCCGCCGGGCTGAAGTGAAATCCCAAATTCTCAAATAAGAAAGTAGGGGAGTGAGGATAATCTTCCGCAATCGGCCGAGTCTTTCAAAGTACTTGTCCGGTTCCCAAAACATTCGCCCCGGGGAGTTGATATAAGCGATATGGACCGTTCCCGGCTTGGTGATAATCCCGTGAGCAAAACGGGCTGAGGAAGAAATCACTAAGTCATAACCGTCGAAATTAAAGCTCTCGAACGCCAGGGGATAGAGGGGAAAATAAAACCGGAAAAGTTTCTCCACCCAAGGCAATTTTTGCATAAAACTTGCACTGAATCTGATTTTCCTGGCGGCAAAAAACTCTCCCCAAGACCGACTGATAATTGAAGTATAAAGATCGGCCTCTGGACAAACTTCAAGAAGCGCCAAAACCAACTTCTCCGCCCCGCCTTTTTGGATAAAGTCATCGTGAACAACAGCAATTTTCATAGTTAAATACTTCGGCTAGACACCGGGCAGTTTCTTCCCAATTATACCTTTTTGCCAACTCAAAACCTTTTTCCTGTTTCGTCCGGAATTCTGAAGGATCGGGATGAAGAGCCTTATCAAGAGCTAAGGCAATACTTTCCACGTTTCTTTCGTCCTCAATGTAATACCCGGCTTCGTTAAATATTTCCCCCAAGGAAGAGTTTCGGCTGACAACAACCGGAATCCCGCACGCCAAAGCCTCCAACGGGGGCAAGCCAAAACCTTCATAAAGAGATGGGTAAACAAAAACTTTGGCCAAATTATAAATAGCCGGCAGGTCCTTTCGGTCAGCTTTATTAATAATTTTAATATAAGGATAATCTAAATACTTCAGATGCTGAACTTTTGGCTGACCAACAATGACCAGAGAAAGAGCAGAGTCATCCTTTGAAAGCAAACCCACTGCTTTGACAAGCCTTTTCAGATTTTTCCGGTAATCCATCCCCCCAACATATAAAATGAATTTTTCGGGCAAGTTTAGCCGCAGGCGGGCTTCATCCAATTTAAAGGGGGTATCAATTTTGCGAAACTCCGGTTCAACCCCTAGGTAAACCACCTTAACTTTTTTCTCGGGCAGGCGGAGTAGATTCAGGATATCGTCACGGGTAGAAATAGAGTCCGCGATAACCCACAGGGCCCGGGAAGCCCCGAACCGGCGGAGAAGATTATAGAGATTGCCGATTACCGGCAACCGGTATTGGGCAAAGAGATAGGGAACGAGATCGTGGATGGTCAGGACAAACGGAACCGGGGAAAATAGCGGCGGACCGAAATAAGGGATAAAGGCCAAATCGGCACGAGCCAGAAAACAGCGCAGGGGGAATTCGAAGTTTTCCCAAAGAAGCTTATACCACCGCCGAAGCCGACCGGAAACCAGTGGCCGGAAAAGTAAATACTCATTTCCATCTTTTAGCAAAGACAAAACCCGCAGGACATTTTGCAGATAAACCCCCTGCCCGCAAAAAGGCTGCGAATAAAAATAACCGTTAACCGCAATACGCACAAAAGCAGTTTATAATAATGCTCCTTTAATTACCAAAACGAGGGGAACGGGAAGTTACTTGATTAAATCAGCAGGGGTAAAGATAGCAAAATCAAAAATCTCCGGTAGGGCCGGGAGGGTTTTCGTCACTTCCAATTTCCGGATTGACTCCCCGGCAGCGCCGGTGGAATTGACGATAAAAGCCTGGGCAGGAAGCGTAATCGTTGTCGGTTTAACGACCGCCGAAGTATTATTGTAGAGCGCTTTAATACGAAGGAGTTGGGCCTTTTCGCTGCCCGGCCAGGAAACGTTCCGGCAATGGCGGTAGGTACCGTCTCCGGAAGGAGGAACATCGAAACCGTTATTGAGCGGCAGACCCCCAAAAGTGCTACTGCCGTTAACTCCAATCTTTTGCGAAAGAGTATAACCCGAGCCGGCATCTCCGGTAACTAGCAACATCTCGATCGAAGCGTCGTCTCCGCTATCCCCGGAAAGGCCCCAACAGATATCGACATTTTTAGGCCCCGTGATACCGTTAAGCTTTATCTCCTGGGTCTTATCCTTATCGAGGTGAAGAGCGTAATTAGCGCTGCCACCGCCACCGACGTCAATTGAGTAGTCGTAGCGGGCCCCGGTTAAAGTACCGGCACCCGTGTAGGGACGCGGAATTGAACCGGAAATTAAGCCGTTGGTATGAGCGCCGTCTGCCAACCACATTAAAGCTTCTTCCGCCCCGGCCTCAGCGGCGTGATAGGCGGCGGAAGATTGCGTCGAGAAGCTGCTGCTTTTCAGGGAAGACAGGGAACGGCTGGAAATGGCCAAACCGGCAGCGAGAGAAACAGCCATCGCCAGGATGACAAGGACCAACGTTTGACCGGATCGACGCGCAGTAAAAGTGGGCAGCATCATTTTAAGTATAAGAACCGTTTTCATTTACGTCAACGCAACCTTAGTATTAGTAATTCCGCAAGGTTACCGTCGTCGAAAAAACGGAGCGGGCAAGATAATCAACCGTTGAAGAAGTCGCACAGCCTTGGGACAAAATTAGGGTAATACTCACGGAATACGGACTCACACTGTTATCAACATCAATAACGAAATTTTCCACGTTGACCCCGTTTTTCTTATCAAGATTATTTAGAGGGACATCGGTTAAAGAATTTCGGCCGACTCTGCTCATCTGCAAATAGCCATTTTTAGGATCGGAGGACGTACAGCCCGTATTATCGCCAACACGGTTAAAAGTGGTTAAATTGCCGTCGTAGTCTTCAATTTGGATACTGCTGGACCGCGAATCGGAGCTGTAGGCAACAACCCTTTTCGCATTTCGAATCTGGTCTGCCACTAGGGTTAAGATATAATTACCGTTCTGATTTACCTCATTTTGGATGTTGGCTTTGTTGTAAGATCTTACCATCGGAATAAATATTTCCGTTCCCGCCGCCGCCAGAATTGAAAACAGGCTGATAACGACCAAAAGTTCAACTAAAGTAAAGCCTCCTCTAAGTATCCCGTCATTGCGAGAGCATCCGAAGCAATCCCATTGAGGTTGCCGCGTCGGCGGCCTCCTCGCAATGACATGTGATACAATTTCCTTTTTCATCACCAATTTGTAAAAAAAGTCTGCATTGAAGTTTCGTGCATCCCGCCGGAATCCAGAAAGGTTACGCCAACCGAAATTGTTTTACCTGTCACCCCGTTTTGCGTCGTGTCGGCCACGGAAATTTTATATTGATACGGCGTCGTAGTGTAATTTTGGTAACTGGCGCAGGAGACAGTAATCGGAAGAATATAGCGCGGGGTTCCGGAGCTGAGTTGATAGCAGGATGACGGGTTAAAAACAGAATTAAAATCTGCCGGAGCGGTTGCGTTTTTAAGACCCCGCATGGCTTCAAGAGCTTCGTTAGCGACTTTTTCTGCAATAATTCTATTTTTTGAAAAAGAGGAAGACCGCATCGCGGAAATACCCATGGCAATTAAAGCAGCAACAACTATAGTAATAACCCCGATCGCAATACTTGTTTCGACCAGTGTTTGGCCCGCTCGATGCTTCCCGCTCATTCTTCAATCCTCCCTCCGCGCCCCAGGGTTACCGTTTTCGAAGCCGACCCATCGGCGTACGCGACATTAATAGTCAAATCACCAACCGGTAACGACCCGTCGGCCACTAAGGTCCCGTTGAGATTGTCGAAAACAATATCCGAAAAAGTTGACGTCCTGATAACCACTGCCGGCGAGGTAAACGAAATGACAGTCGAGCCGGTACAACGGCTCGTCACGCTAAAAAGGTACTCCTCATAACTTAAACTGTTGGGGGTGCAGTAAAAAAATTGGTAACTCGATGAATTGTTAGTCAGGTGAACTCCCCATGCTTTGCCATTAACGGAAGAAAGAGATTTATTTTGAATATAACGTAAGTCCGATTTAAGTTTTTTCGCCGAATCGTTTAGGGTTTGGCTCTTTTGAAAGCCGGTAAAAGTGGGAAGCGAAACCGCCGCCAGGATTGTAATAATCGAAACGACTAACATCAGTTCCACCAAGGTAAAGCTGCTTGCTGGTTTCATAGGATAGTCAGGTCCGTTCCCCGTTCATACCGAGAAGGATCACTCCCTCGGTCTTCGGTTAGCAGATTAGTATAATCCTCAAGCGCGGCGTCAATTTCAAATCTTTTTCCCGCCTTTTCATACCGATAAATGAAGGGCCAGGTGTTAAGCGGATCTGCCGGTAATTTTTCCAGGTAGGCCGAAAGATCAGTTCCGATCCAGCCCTGCCCATTGGAAAGTTGCGGCGGCTGGCCCGGGGTTAGAGAGGTATCACTCCGCCGTAATACGCCTTCGGTTTCCGGAGGCGACCCGTTGTCAACCGCGTAGCTTTCAACTGCCTGGGCAATTGTCCCCAAATCCATCAGGCGGACGACATCCCGGCCTTTTTTCTTAATTTGAAGAGGATTAATGATAAGAATCAGGACACTTGAAATCAAAGTGAGAATAGCCAAAGAAACGATTAATTCCAAAAGACTAAAGCCTTTTTTAAAACCATTCCGTTCGGGCAGCATCCTAATGAAGTCTATCACGCTAGTAGGTATTTTGGAGACAGAAGTTGTAGGTTCGGGAACTGCAGGAACCGGAAACCCAAAGAGTTGAACTGCCTTCCATCTGGGCACAAATAAAATAGCCGCTGCCGGCAGGCGCATAACAATAGGACGGTTGCGGAGGAGTTTGCGGATCCTTTGGTGTCCTGGAAAGATATGTCACACCGCCGACTGCCCATGCACCCCCGCCGCTGGCACCCAATACAATATTTAAAGCGTCTGCACTGGTTCCGGAAGGATAAACGGAGTTTTGCGCGTAATACATCTCAATCGCGCTCTGAACCACCTGCAAATCGCTTTGCCGGCGGCCGTCTCGGGCTTTCGCCCGGAAGGAGGCCGGATTTAAAACCGTAACCACCAAGCCCATTAAAATCCCTAAGATAGAAATAGTTACGAGAAGCTCAACTAAGGTAAATCCTTTTTTCATAAGAAGCAGGTTTTGCCGAAATTAACGAATTAGGCAAATCCCCCCAACTTCATCCGCGAGAGAAAGCATCCCCTGATTATTACAGCTTATTAGGCAGCCATCAATAGATATTGACGGCCCGTTGCTATCCATTGTATAAATGGCACCTGCAGGATCAAGCGGCTCAGCAACCCCGATTTGGATCCAACTGGAACATTCTTCCAAGTCTCCGGTCTGGGACGTAACCAAACAACCGGTAAAAGCCGAACAGGCTTTCCCAATATTCTCCCGGCCAACCGCCTGACGGGCTCTTTTCCGTTGCATAGGGACGTCAATTACGAGGACAACAATACCAACCAATATCCCTAAAAGAACAACCACAATCAGTATCTCTATTAGAGTAAAGGCCCGGCGCCGGTGATTACCTCTCATAGCTTGACTAGTATTTACTGAACTTTACAGCCAGCCCCGGTAACCGATACATTACCATTAACGTCACAGGCAATCGTACAGGTATCCCCGGAAACAGAAGGACCGGTTACCGTTGTCGTGTAAGTGTAGCCGGTCGGCTGGGTCGGCGTAATCGCCCCGATTTTTGCCCACGTATCACAATCCGTTGTCGCCCCGGTTAGAGATGAGGACAAACATGCGGTAAACGCGCTACAGGACTTGGAAATACTTGCCTTAGCCACCCCTTGCTTCGCCCGGATACGCTGAGAGGGGACATCGATAACTACCAAAACAACACCCATTAAGATCCCAAGCAGAGTAATAACCACCAGAACCTCAATAAGGGTGAACCCCAAATGTTTATTTATTGGAGAAGTTTTTTTCATTATCTTGCAGATCCACCCCCTTCCTAGAGCAGGTTTATATACCACTTAATCAGACTATCACCAAAAAAAAGTGTAATCAATAGGGCAATAATTAAGAAAGGCCCAAGGGGGACGGTCTGTCCGAAACGCTTCCGGCGGAGAATTATCAGGAGGATGCTTACTATAGAGCCGAATAAAAAACCGAGGAAAACACTGACCACCACTCCGGGAAAACCACTGATTAGACCAATTAGGAAACCAAGAGTAACGTCACCGGTCCCCATCCCTTTTTCCCTCGTCAGTTTTACAATTAGCCAAAAAATAAAAGCGAGAATAAGGCCGGATAAAAAGAAAACGAGCAGATCGACCAGCTCGGAGCGGAGATGCAGCGCAAGATAATCCGTCCTCAATAAATACGGGCCCAAGCCGTTAACATCATTCTTCAATTTTAAATAAGTTCCACCGATACGTTCTATTATCAAAAGCAACCGGTAAGCAACGGTCGAGAAAACACCGATTAATATTAACTGATCCGGGATCACCCCATACTTTAGATCGGTGAAAAAAACCGCCGTGAGAACCGAAATAATTACGAGCAGATAAAGTACGGTAATTACGCTGGGGAAAGATAGTGAAAAGCCGCGGGGGAATGAAAGAAATATTCCGACAGAAAAGAGCAGGCCGGTTAGAAGTTCAACTAAAGGATAGTAGAAGCTGATATTACTTTTGCAGCGGCGGCATTTTCCCCTAAGCCAAAACCAGGAAAGAACGGGAAGCAACTCGAACCATGCCAAACTTTTTTGGCAATTCTCGCAATAAGACCTGCCCCCTAAACTCTCTTCGCGGGAGAGACGGTCGATGACGACGTTGAGAAATGACCCGACGCACAAGCCGAGTAGAAATAATAAAAGGTAAACCATATGAAAATAGTAATCCGGAGGAATTACGAAGTTGGAATCACGAATTACGGGTCATAATCCCTAATTCCTAATTCCTAATTCGTTATTCGTAATTCCCGACTAGTCCAACAGCGTCAGTTTCGTCCCAACCTCATACCAGCTATCGCTCCGGCCTCCATCAGTCGAATAAAGAAGAGAATTCGCACCCGACTCGAGACGAATCCGCAGCAGGTAATAACTGCCGTCGTTGGTGAACTGATATTCCGCCGGAACCGAAGTCCCGACCGCATCGATAAAACTGCCGTCGGCCGCCTTCGGATCGACCGGCAGCGTCGGCAGGTACTTGGACAAATCCACATTCAGCCACCCGGTTCCGTCCGGATTCCGTGTTCCGCTAAGACTGCTGCAAGGAGTCAGTACTGTGCAGGATGAACTGCTTAAAGTTGACCCGCCGGTGGTAACTAAATCAATCGCCTTTCGGACCGAAGCGATATCAGTCAGCCTGGCGGCGTCCCTGCTCTTTCTCATCAGCTCCAAAGGATTTAAGGCGATCACAGAAATACCGACCAAAACGGCCAAGATTGCAACTACTACAAGCAACTCCACAAGTGTAAAGCCTGTTGTTTTTCTTTCCAAATTATTCCACCTCCTAGCTCAAAAAATACCTAAACAGTCTTCAACTTACTCCAAGACAGCATCCGGCCCGCCCGGACTCGCCATCTTCGGCGAGACTGGCCCAAACGAAACCCGTGCGAGTTTCGTGAGCCGGAAGCGTCCTAGATTACCCCGCCTTAAAGGAGGGATAATTTTGTACCGACTTCATACCAACCGGCATCATCTCCGCCGTCTGTCGTGTAGAAACTGGCGTTCGCTGTCGACTCGAGATGTCCGCGTAATTCGTAGGTACTGCCGTCGTTTGCAAACTGGTACTCCGGGGTAACGGAAGCTCCAGCGGCATCGGTAAAGCTACTGTCGGCGGCCTTCGGATCGATTGGAAGAGTCGAGAGATAATCACTGAGAATGACATTAACCCAACCGGTTCCGTCAACGCCTCTGGTCCCAGTACTCGAACAGGGTACTGTCGCCGTACAGGTCGAAGCGGTGAGAGTCCTCCCATTCGCTAAGGCGAGGTCAACGGCCTTGCGAATCGTGGCTAAGTCGGAAAGCCTTTTGGAATCGCGGCTCTTTTTCATCATCTCTGCCGGATTAATCGCGATGTAGGCAACACCGACCAAAACACCAAGAATAGCAATAACCACCAATAACTCAACGAGGGTAAATCCACGTTTATTCATAAATTCCGTTTACTCTTTTTCACCTCCCTTCAACAATAAATTCCTAAACACAGGCAGGTCAGACATATTAAAAAGCGCTGGTCAACTTATATATCGGCGTTACGATTGAAAAAACTAATACGCCAACAACCAATCCTAGCAAAATCATTATTAAAGGTTCAAGAGCGACGGTAATATTCTTTAAAGACCTCTCAACATCCGATTCGAAAAAATTGGAAATTTTAAGCATCACCTCATCAATCCGACCGGTTTCCTCGCCAACGACCAGCATCTGGGAAAGGATCGGCGGAAACAAAGGGTTATTCCTTAAAGGCACGGAAAGATTAATGCCCCGCTCCACCTGTTTGGCAGCGTCTTTTAACGCATTACGGAAAAGAAGATTGCTTAATCCCTGGCTGACAATCTCCAAACATTCCAAAAAAGGGAGGCCCGCCGAAACCAGCCAACTTAAAGTCCGAGAAAATTGAGCTAAATTGGTTTTCACGATGATACTTCCTAATATCGGCGTCTTAAGAGATAAATAAGCCAACTGATACTGCCCGTAAGCCGTCTTCGAATAGTAATAAAAACCGGCCCCGGCCGTCGCGAGGATCGCGAGGAGAAGCCACCACTGATTAGTAACAAACTGGGAAATCCCAAGCATTATCTGGGTCGGCAGGGGAAGAGCGACTCCCATGTCTTTATACATGTCAGTCAGCTTCGGCAAAACAAAGACAATCATAATAGTAAAAACCCCACCCATTGCCGTGAAGACGATAATCGGATATATCATTGCCTGCTTAATTGAAGAGGTGAATTCACGATTGCGTTCGCCAACGTCGGCCAGACGGGAGAGGACTTTATCAAGCGCTCCGGAGGCTTCACCGGCTTTAATCAGGTTGACATAGATCCGGTCAAAAACTTCCGGATATTTCGAAAGGCTTGCAGATAAAGATAGGCCACCCTCAACATCATGCGAAGCGGTTTCAAGGATTTCCCGCATCCGATCATTTTTCAATTGCTTCGTAAGGATTCCTAAGGCTTGGTCAATCGGCAACCCGGCCTCAATCATTGTCGCCAACTGGCGGGTAAAAATTGTTTTCTCCCCCTCGGAGACCCGCTGGAACTTCTTCAGCCAAAACGAAATTTGCTTCGGACTTTCTTTCACATCCAACGACGTGACCACCCAACCCCGGTCATGGAGAATAGTTATCGCCTGTTCCGTCCCCGGCGCATCCACTAACCCCGTAAAAGTTTTTCCTTCGCGGTCTTTAGCAATATATGAATAAAGTGCCATAAGTAATTAACCTGTCGTCTTTACTAATCTTAAAAACTCCTCGGGATGCAGCGAATAACTCCGGCCGGTTTCCATCGAAATCCTCCCGCCTTTAACCAGTTGGGACAGAGACTGATCCATCGAAAACATTCCGCTCTCTCCGGAAGTGCTGATAATGTTATCGATCTGGTGAGTCTTTCCTTCCCGGATAACATTTCGAACGGCGCCGGTCGCTAAAAGAACCTCGACAGCCGGAACCCGGCCGCCGCTTAAGGCCGGAACTAAACGTTGGGAAACAACGCCTTCGATAATCGAAGCGAGTTGAATCCGGATTTGCGGTTGCTGATTTTCCGGAAACACATCAATAATTCGGTCAATTGTCTGAGCGGCAGAGTTGGTGTGGAGGGTCGCGAAAACAAGGTGTCCAGTTTCGGCAATAGTAATGGCGGCCGAAATTGTTTCCAAGTCCCGCATCTCGCCCACGAGAACAACATCAGGATCTTCACGCAAAACCGACCGGAGGGCAATTCCCCAAGAACCCGTGTCGAGGTGCATCTCCCGCTGCTCAATCAGCGATTGCTTATGCGGATAGATGTATTCGATCGGATCTTCAATAGTGATAATATGTACCCGCCGGTTCTCGTTAATGTAGTCCAGCATCGCGGCGATGGTCGTTGACTTTCCCTGACCGGTCGGCCCGGTCACCAAGACAAAGCCTTGGCGAAGATTGCAAAAATCGTAAAGAATCCGCGGAAGATTAAGTTCTTCTAAAGTCGGTACACGGAGAGGAATTAGGCGCAGAGCCGCGGAAAGGTAGCCACGCTGATGATAAGCATTAACCCGGAAACGGGCCTGTCCCCGGAGGGAAAAAGAGAAATCCAGTTCGAGCTGATTAGTTAAAAGTCCTTTTTGTTCCTCCGTCAGAAGCGAATGAATAAGAGCCTCGACCTGTTCGGGAGAAAGAACATCCGACCCGGGTAAAGGCGTGAGGTGCCCGTTAACCCGCAGGATCGGGGGGGAGCCGACGGTCAGATGCAAATCGGACGCGCCGTTATCGATAACCTTCTGCAAAATCTCACTGATTTCCATATTAATCCCTCGCCACTCTGAGAACTTCTTCCAAAGTCGTCAGCCCTTCCATCGCTTTTAGATAACCATCCTGGATCAAAGTTACCATTCCTTCCTCAACCGCAATCTTTTGCAGATCATCAGAGGTCCGGTGCTCCAAAACCAAGCGGGCAACTTTCTCCGAAACATTGAAAACTTCAAAGATTCCTGTCCGGCCCGAATAACCGAGGCGCTCGCATTCGTCGCAACCGTGGCCGCGGGAAAGGAGCAACTTATCCCGACCTAAGGCTTTCATTTTTTGGTCGTAAAGCGGACCCAGGATTTTTTGGAAATCAGCCGTCACCTCACGCGGGGCTTCATACTGCTCAACGCACTTCGGACAGATCCGCCGGACGAGTCGCTGGGCCAGGACGGTATTTACCGAGGAAATCAGAAGATAAGCCTCCACTCCCATATCCAAAAGCCGGGGTAAGGCCCAGACGGCGCTGTTGGTGTGCAACGTGGAAAGAACCAGATGTCCGGTCAACGCGGCTTGAATCGCTAATTGGGCAGTTTCGCTATCCCGCACCTCACCCACCATTATAATATCGGGATCTTGGCGGAGAATTGACCGGAGCCCCGACGCGAATGTCAGACCGGCCTGGGGATTAATCTGAACTTGCGACGCCCCCGCAATCCTAATCTCAACCGGGTCCTCAACCGTAATAATGTTCACCCGGACACTGGAAACTTTGGAAAGGCAAGAAGCCAGGGTGACCGTTTTTCCGCTTCCGGTCGGCCCCGTGACGAAAATAACTCCGGTTGGTTTAAGTAAACCCTCTTCCATCCTTTTTAGAGCCGTTCCCCGGAGGCCAAGTTCCGGAAGGTTTAATAACTTGCCTTCCTCTTTCAATAAACGGATAACGACTTTTTCACCAAACACTGTTGGCAGAGTGGAAACACGCAGGTCAACTTCGGCGCTGCCCACCGAAACTTTAAACCGCCCGTCCTGGGGAATCCTACGTTCATCGATTTTCATATCCGCTAAAATCTTGATCCGGGAGATTACACTGGCGTGAACTTTTTTCGGGAGCGTTAAGCGTTCCTGGAGAATTCCGTCAATCCGGTAGCGGACGCGGGTCTTATCCTCCATCGGTTCAATATGCACGTCCGAAGCCCTGGCCTTAACCGCGTATTCTAAAAGGGTTGCCACTATCCGGGCCACCGGCGCATCCCGCAGTGTCTCTTCAGCTTTTTCCAAATCCTTAATGTGCTCTTCAATTTTCGTTGTTGACCCCGCCGCTTCTTTAAGAGCCGCAGAAACCTCAGATCCCAAACTTTTACTGTACTGCTCCTCGATGGTCGTCCGGATGTCATCCTCTTCAGCCAAGAAGGGCGTAACTTTTAGCCCCGCTCTTTTTTCCAAAAATTCAATTACCTGCAAGTCGAGCGGGTCGGCCATTGCCACGTGCAGAACGCCGTTTTCTTCGTGGAAGGGGATTAATTTATACTTATTCGCAACCGGTTCCGGGATTAAATCAAGGATTTGGGTGGAAATGTAGCGTTGGCCAAGCTCAACAAAGGGAACACCGAGCAGTTCGGCTCTGGCCCGGGCCAAGTCTTTCGGGGATATATAACGGCGTTCAACCAAAATCGCCTCGGTACTTTTACCGGTATTAACGTGTTCGAACTTTACGGCAGAAAGCTGGTCAGGGGTGAGCAGCCCCTGGTCGGCTAAAATGTCTTCGATTCCTTTGCGGCTTTCAACTTTAACCATGGTCGGCAGGCGTAAACCAGTACCATGATACAATATTAAGTAAATGGGAAGCAAGATCAATAACCCTACCTTCTTCCACAGCAATTTGATTATCGGCGGAACTGACCGGAAACGGCGCGAAACCGCTTCTTCTTTAGCTAAAAAGGAAATGGGGGAGGGGATTAAAATTATTCCCGGGGTGGATTTTTTGGAATTAGAAACCCCGGAAGACAAAACCACTATCAGCATCGAGGAAATCAGGAATTTACAGTCCCGGCTTTCCCTAAGGCCGTATCAGTCAAAAGTAAAAGCGGCCATAATTTACGAGGCCCAAAAAGCCTCTCCTGAAGCGCAAAATTGTCTGCTGAAAACCCTGGAAGAACCGCCGAGACATTCGTTAATAATTCTCACCGCGCCGGAAAAAGACAGCCTCCTGCCAACCATCGTTTCCCGTTGCCGGCTGATTGACCTCGGAGGGCGCGGGAAAGAAGGAACCGGAAATACCCTGGCCTCTTTAGAGACCATATTAAAAATGAGTAAGGGCGAAAGACTTAGTTTTGTCGATAATAATAAAACGGAACTAAACGAGCGGGAAACAGCCATTGAACATATTGACTCGTGGCTTTCCGAAGCTCACCAAGGACTCGTCGCGGAACCGGAGAACGCTACTTATCTGAAGGTGGGAAAAGAATGCTTAGTAATGAAAGAAACCCTAGCCACGGTAAACGTTAACGTCCGTCTCGCCCTTGAAACCCTTCTCATTACCCTACCATACCGTCATTGCGAACCTCGGATTCGGAGGTGAAGCAATCTCGTCTATAGCCATTTCGTGCTAAAATACACCTATGGAAACTAAAGTCAACACCGAGGAAGCAGTCAAAATCTGTAGAACCCTTATTGAGAAAAATAAAATCCGCGTGAAGGTTCTTAAATGCGAGCAGAACGAACAGGGTTTAACCTTTTTTTATCTGACCCCGGAAAGAAGCGATCTCCGGCCGCTCTCACGGGACTTAAACCGCCAGTTTAAAGTAAAAATTAATTTTCGGGAGTTAACGGATCAGGAAGCCGCCGCCCTAATTCCCGGCTATGGCCCGTGCGGAACCAGGATTAGCTGGGTAACGGGCGCGTGCGGACATCTTTGGGATTGTACCTGCGATCCGACCGATAAAACCGGCAAAGACAAAGGCACGCAAGAAGTGGAGGCACCTGAAAGGTCAAAGTCCTCCGACCTTTCAGGTGAAAAAGATCAAGAGGGTAGGGAAGTGGATAAAACTCTATCTCCAGCGGCGGAACCAACCCCAGTCGAACCGGTCAAACCCGTTAAGAAACCCAGCAAAAAGTTCACCCGCCGCCTGGTCCTAAAATAATATCCCTAAAATACGTCCTATAAATACACCCCCATCCCCAAAAGGATAGTCCTTCACAAGGATAGTCCTTGGTAAGGAGAATCCTTTATTATCCTTTCGTTGTCACATTATGGAAAAGAGAAGCGACGGATGGGGGAGGATATCCGTCGCCTTTTTTGTAATACTTACCTGATCTTCCAAATAATGTACTCAAGTCCAGAGTGTTTCATCCACTCTGAGGGAATGTCACTAACTTTTTTGATATTAGTTAGCGCTTCCCAAATCCAGGTGCGGTACTCGTACCACTCGGCTGGAGACATCGGCGCCGCGAGTTCACCATCCACTTTCTTTTGCGCCCGTTCTTGAGCACGTAGTGCAGTCGCGTCTCCTTTCGTGAGAATCTTTCCGAGATCCAGTCGGTAAATCTGAGCCAACCAACTGATCCCGAGTTCTTCGAAGACCGCAACAATGAAAGCCAGATGTGTTATAACCGCCCAAAAACGGGCGTCGTTCACAAGCTCCTTCGGGTAATAGACCTTATCGTCCACGTAGCGACTCACATGCTCACTTTTCATGAACAACTCAGTCAGGTGAATCAGGTTTTGGACATGCTTCTCACGTTCGTCCGTTCTGATTTCCCTATCCCATCCGGTTCGTTCTAAAAACCATCTCAAGATTGAGTTCACAGTGCTCCTTTTCTACCGGTCATTTGAGTTACTTGTTTCCTCGTTCGGCAGTCTGCCTGTTTTTCCCGCAGGCCCCGCCAAACTGTTCCCAAGTCCTCCCCCTTGATAACCGGTACTATCTATAATTATACCATAAACCTATAATATTGTCCAGTTCGGAAATGTCAACTTTTACTGTACGATCGTACACTAAAAGGTGACAATTGGATTTTATACTTTGGGAAACACTGAAAAATAATGTTGCAGTTTAACTCACAATAACCCCTTGAAAAAAGTGTGCTATTTTTCTATAATCCTTTGTCAGGTCTAAAGATGCCAAAAGAAAATACTTCCGCTTACACCGCCAAAGATATTCAGGTCCTTGAAGGATTAGAACCGGTCCGGAAACGGCCGGGGATGTACATCGGCGCTACCGATGAGGGGGGACTGCACCGTCTTTTGACCGAAGTTTTTGATAACAGCGCGGATGAGGCACTTGCCGGATTCGCCAAAAGCGTAACCGTTACACTCAACACCGACGGCTCAGCAACCGTTAGGGACGACGGCCGGGGGATTCCGGTAGATTTAATGCCGAAATACGGAAAATCCGCACTGGAAATCGTAATGACGAAACTCCACGCCGGCGGAAAATTTGACGGTAAAGTCTATAAAATATCCGGCGGGCTCCACGGCGTCGGCATCTCCGTGGTTAATGCCCTGTCCGAGAAATTAAAAGTTGAAGTTTTCCGCGACGGCAAGGTTTACTCCCAGGAATACCACTTCGGCGACCCAACCACTAAAGTCGTCTCCAGAGCGATGAAACCAGATGAAAAAACTAATTTCCCCCACGGCACCCTGACCACTTTCTACCCCAGCTCCGAATTTTTTAAGAACATGACTTTTGTTTGGGACCGGGTTGAGAAAAACATCCGCGACCGGGCATACCTAATCGCCGGCAAAGCTTTCCACCTTTACGATAAACGCTCGGAGCAGGAAGCCCATTTTTATTTCGAGGGCGGAATCCGCGCGTTAGTCGAATCCCTAAACCGGCACAAAATTACTCTGCACGATTCTTTCTATACCCAGGGAGAAAGTTCGGACATCGGTGTTGAAGTTGCGATGCAGTACAACGACAGTTTTTCGGATAACATCGAGAGCTTTGTTAACGGCGTTAATACCGTCGACGGGGGAACACATCTCACCGGTTTCCGGACCGCTCTAACCCGGGCCGTTTTGGATTACGCAAAAAAAATTGAGGCTTTAAAAGACATTGAGCTGACAGGCGAGGATATGCACGAAGGTTTGACCGCCGTCGTTTTTATTAAGATGCCCTCTTCCGCTTTGCAATTCGAATCGCAAACTAAAGCGAAGTTGAATAACAATGAAGTCCAGCCCGTCGTTTACGAAGTCACTAAAAAGGGTTTGGAAGCTTTCTTCGAGGAAAACCCCAATGCTGCCCGAAAAATTCTGGAAAAAATAATTTTGGCCGCCAAAGCCCGGAAAGCCGCTAGGGCGGCTCGGGAAGCGGTGGTTCGGAAAGGCGCTTTGGAAGGCGCGTCGCTGCCCGGAAAATTAGCTGACTGCCAGGAACGCGAAGCCGCGCTCTCGGAAATCTTTATCGTCGAGGGAGATTCCGCCGGCGGTTCGGCCAAGCAGGGACGGGATCGGCGGACGCAGGCAATTTTTCCGCTGCGCGGAAAATTGCTCAATACCGAACGGAACCGGCTCGACAGGATTCTTAAGTTTGAGGAATTAAAAAACTTAACGATCGCGCTCGGAATGGGAATCGGAGACGTAAAAAATCCCGAGAAACTCCGTTACCACAAAGTCATTATTATGGCGGATGCCGATGTCGACGGAGAGCACATTAAAACACTCTTACTGACTTTCTTCTTTCGGCATCTGATTGAGATCATCAACGGCGGCTACCTTTATATTGCCCAACCGCCCCTATTCCGGCTGCAACGCGGCAAAGAAATAATCTACGTTTATACCGATGAAGAAAGAGAAAAATACGTTAGACAGTGGGGAATAGGATCCGTCAACGTCCAAAGATTTAAGGGTTTGGGCGAGATGAATCCCGAACAATTGTGGGATACGACGATGGACCAAAAAACCCGCTTTCTCAAACAGGTTAATATTGACGACGCCCAAAAAGCCGACGAAGTTTTTACGACTCTAATGGGTGACGAGGTTCCGCCGCGGAAAAGATTTATCCAAACCCACGCGAAGCAGGCAAATCTCGATATATAAATTACTTGACTTCTTCGAGGGATGATAGTAATAGTTATATAGTCAATTTATCGGTATGGTAAATTTCATTCAAAATAACATTTTGCAGGTTCTGATTATCGCCAGCGGATTGAGCGCTCTGATTTACGCTTTACTTAATTCCCGCTTAATCCTTAACCAGTCGGAAGGTAATGAAAAAATGAAGTCCATTGCGGCCGCTATCTCTGAAGGCGCGGTCTCATACCTGAAGTCTCAATACATTGTCGTGGCCGTCGTCGCCGCTGTCATCTTTTTAATTCTTTTTAAATTATTTGGCGCCCTAACCGCGACCGCTTTTCTTCTTGGCGGAACTGCTTCGGCACTGGCCAGTTTTTTGGGAATGATGGTCGCCGTCAGATCCAACGCCCGGACCGCGGAAAAAGCCCGTGAAGGTTTAAACAGCGCCCTGCGTTTCGCCTTCAAAGGCGGTTCGGTAACGGGACTCCTGGTCGCCGGCTTCGGAATTTTAATTGTTGCCGCCTTCTACCTGTTAACGAAAAACATGAACGCGCTGATTGCGCTGGGCTTCGGCGGCAGTCTGATTTCCGTTTTCGCCCGGCTCGGAGGGGGAATTTACACTAAAGCCGCGGACGTCGGGGCTGATCTCGTCGGAAAAGTGGAGAAGGGGATTCCGGAAGATGACCCCCGCAACCCGGCGGTAATTGCCGATCTCGTCGGAGATAATGTCGGGGATTGCGCCGGAATGGCCGCTGACCTTTTCGAAACTTACGTTGCCACTTTAGTAGCCGCAATGCTGTTAACCAAACTGATTATCCCCCAATTCGAACCGGCAATGCTTCTTCCGCTGGCTATTGGCGCTATTTCTATTCTCAGCTCAATATTGGGCACATTTTTTGTCCGGTTGCCTAAATCGGGCTATATAATGGGCGCTCTTTACAAAGGATTAATTGCCGCCGCCGCTATCACGCTGATCTTGGCGTATCCTCTTATCGCCTGGGTTATGAATGGCAATGGACTTTATTCCACCGCTAACCTTTACCTGTCTGTCGTTTTAGGCGTTCTGCTCACGGCCGGCTTAGTTCTTCTGACCGAGTACTACACCTCGAAAGGCTTTCCGTCCGTCAGCTCCATCGCTGACGCTTCGCAGCGTGGTCACGGGACAAACATCATCGCCGGCCTAGCGGTTTCGCTGAAATCAACTTTCGCCCCGGTTATCCTAATCAGCCTCACTATCTGGATCGCGTACGCTCTCGCGGGTCTTTACGGCATCGCGCTCGCCGCCACCGCCATGCTGTCCTTAACCGGTGTTGTTGTCGCCGTCGATTCTTTCGGCCCGATTACGGATAATGCCGGTGGGATTGCGGAGATGAGCGGTCTGCCGGAAGACGTCCGGAAAGTGACCGATGCCCTTGACGCCGTCGGCAATACCACTAAGGCGATTACAAAGTCTTACGCCATCGGCTCAGCCGCCTTGGCGGCGATGGTTCTTTTCGCCGCGTATACGCAGGAATTTGCGACCCGGGGACTCCGGCTGGACTTTTCACTTAATGACCCGAAAGTTATCATCGGCTTATTTTTAGGCGCCTCACTACCTTACCTATTTGCCGCTTTTTGTATGGAAGCCGTCGGAAAGGCGGCGGGATCCATTGTTGAAGAGGTCCGGCGCCAGTTCCGGGAAATTCCGGGATTAATGGACGGAACTGGGCGACCTCAATACGGCCAGGCGGTCACCATCGTCACCCAAGCCGCTCTCAAACAAATGATTATCCCGGCCTTGTTACCGGTAGTTTCTCCGATTGTTATCGCGGTACTTCTCGGACCGATTGCCCTTGGCGGCTTGCTTCTCGGAGTTATCCTGACCGGACTTTTCCTGGCCATTTCGATGACCACCGGCGGCGCGGCGTGGGACAATGCCAAGAAATATATTGAGGCCGGAAACTACGGCGGCAAAGGAAGTTTCGCCCACCAAGCGGCCGTGACCGGGGACACTGTCGGGGATCCGTATAAGGACACCGCCGGTCCGGCCATCAACCCAATGATTAAAGTCGTCAACATCGTTGCCCTTCTCCTCGCCGGTTTTCTCATCTAACCATCGTATCTAAGAATCTCCGCAAAAACCGTTGTCTTTTTTTGATGACCGATCGGACGTTAAAAAAAGGCACGATAAATATTACTCCTTTACGGGTTTATTGACGGGGCTGGTACCGCGACTGTACGATTTAAACATGCTAACTGAGGAAGATAAAAAGTGGTTCAAAATCACTTTGACTGAGTGTGTCAGACAAGCTATCCGAAACAATATTTTACCAAGATTAGATAAGTATCAATGGAATCAGGACCAGTTGGATAACCACGCAGCACGGATTCTAAGTCTCGAAACCGCTAAACTGTAGCCCAGAATAGAGTACAAAACCCTTGAAACTTCAGCCGAAATAAGTTAAAATTATCCGTTGCCTATGGCTAAAAATCCAACCCCAATTGAGCCGGAAGAAATAGTTAGAACCGCCCGGACGGAAGTTGCTTCCATTACCGCGGAGATGGAAAAGTCCTACCTTGATTACGCGATGAGCGTAATCGTTTCCCGCGCGTTGCCTGACGTCCGCGACGGTTTAAAGCCCGTCCAGCGGCGGATTATCTACGCCATGCACCAGACGGGTCTGGATTCAGGGGCAAGATTTAGCAAGAGCGCCGCGGTCGTCGGTGAAACAATGAAGCGCTACCACCCGCACGGGGATATGGCGATTTACGATGCGCTAGTTAGGATGGCGCAGGACTTTACGATGCGCTACCAGCTGGTAACGGGGCAGGGTAACTTCGGTTCGGTCGACGGCGATTCCCCGGCCGCGATGCGTTATACCGAGTGCCGTCTCTCACCAATCGCCCGTGAAATAATTTCCGATATCGAAAAAGAAACCGTAAACCTCATTCTTAATTATTCCGGCACCGATTCCGAACCTGATGTGATGCCTTCCTCAATTCCTAACCTTCTCCTAAACGGCGCTTCCGGCATCGCAGTCGGAATGGCCACCAGTATCCCGCCGCACAACTTAGGCGAACTGGTTGATGCTTTAAGTTTTATGGTCGAGAAAGGAAAATTGACCCCGGAAAAACCGAACAACGGCGTCGTCCGAGCCAAGTTTGATGCCACGGTCACGGTTGAGGAGCTGATGCAATTCGTCCAGGGGCCGGATTTTCCGACCGGCGGAACTATCTACGATAAAAACGAAATTTTAGCCTCCTATTCCACCGGCCGCGGCTCGATTATTATGCGGGCCAAAGCCAAAATTGAAGAGATTCGGGGCGGAAAATCGGCGATTATCGTCACCGAGTTGCCGTACCAGGTCAACAAAGCCGAACTTGTCGCCCGGATCGCGGATTTGGTTAGGGAACACCGGATTGAGGGCATTTCCGATTTGCGCGATGAATCCGACCGCCAGGGTCTCCGGGTGGTGGTGGAATTAAAACGCGACGCCCGTCCGCAGCAAATCTTAAACCTTCTCTATAAACACACGGAGATGCAAAGATCGTTCCACGTCAACTTCGTCGCCCTTGTTAACAGCGAGCCCCGGACGATGACTTTAAAAAACGCGTTGGAAGAGTTTCTCCGCCACCGTCAGGAAATAATTATCCGCCGGACAATCTACCTTCTTCGGAGAGCCAAAGAGCGCGAACATATCCTCTTGGGGCTTAAAATCGCCCTTGATCACCTGGACGAGGTCATTAAAACTATCCGGGCGAGTAAAGACACCGAAGAAGCCAAAATTAATTTAATCAAAAAATTTAAGCTCTCGGAGATCCAGGCGCTGGCCATTTTGGAAATGCCTTTAAAAAGACTCGCCGCGCTGGAACGGAAAAAGATTGAGGACGAGTTGAAAGAGATTATTGCCTCAATTAAAAATCACGAAATGCTGCTCGCCAGTCCGGTCAAGGTTCTGGCCGAAGTGAAAAAGGAACTGGTCGACATTAAGGCCAAGTACGCGGATGAGCGAAAAACCAAGGTTATTAAGGGCAAAATCGGCGAGTTTTCGGATGAAGATTTAATCACGGAAGAAGACGTTATTCTCACGTTGACCGAGAGCGGCTATATTAAACGGATGCCGCTTTCCACCTACCGGACGCAGGGCCGGGGCGGCAAAGGCGTAATGGGCGCCACGCTGAAAGAAGGGGATACGATCGAGCGGCTTTGGATCACTAACACGCACGATACCCTGTTTGTCTTTACGGACAAGGGCAAAGTCTTTTCGCTGCGGAGCTGGGACGTTCCGGAAGCTTCCCGTCAGGCGAAGGGAACCGCCATCGTTAATCTTATCGACATCAATCAGTCGGAGCGTATTTTGACCATGGTGCCGATCAGTAAAAACACCGAAGTTGCTCATCTTTTTATGACAACGAAGCTGGGAACGGTGAAGAAAACCTCGCTGGATGAGTTCGGCAATATCCGCCGGACGGGAATCATCGCCATAAAAATTCCGGCGGAAGACTCGTTGTGCTGGGTTAAAACAACTTCCGGCAAAGAAGATATTATCATTACAACCTCGCAGGGAAAATCAATCCGTTTCCACGAAAAAGACGTCCGCTCAATGGGACGCAACGCCGCCGGGGTCCGGGGAATTAAACTCCGCAAAGACGACTTTGTTTTAGGGATGGACGTGGTCAGTGCCTCAAAAGAAGACAACCAATCGCTCTTAACCGTCAGCGAAAACGGCTTCGGGAAGCGGACTAAAATCTCGGCTTTCCGGAAACAGAGTCGGGGCGGGTCGGGAATTATCTGCACCAAGGTCACGAAAAAAACCGGCAACCTGGTTGCCTCACGGATTATCGGAAAAGAAGTCAGCGATTTGCTCCTGACCTCGAATGAAGGCCAAGTTATCCGCATGGCTTTGAAAGATGTGCCTTCCGTCGGCCGGGCCACCCAGGGCGTCCGTTTAATGCGCCTGGATAAAAACGATAAAGTTGCCGCCTTCACCTGTCTCGAAGAAACTCCGGGTAGTTGACAGTCAGGTAAGCCTTCTTTAGAATAAATCGTGCCCCCGAAAAAGACCCTCTCTTTCCAATCTTTTGAAGAAAACCAACCCAACGAGCGGATAACCAGCATCTCTCGGGTAAAGCCCGTTTTTGAAAATGAGAACCTAAAATACGTCTTCGTTTCCGGCGGAGTAATCTCCGGACTCGGCAAGGGAATTGCCGCCGCTTCTTTGGCAATGCTGCTAAAAAACCACGGCCTTAAGGTCACTTCCGTTAAAGTGGATATGTACCTGAATATCGATGCCGGAACTATTCGTCCCCAGGAACACGGGGAAGTTTTTGTCACCACGGACGGGGAAGAAACGGATCAGGATATTGGACATTACGAAAGATTCCTCGGGGAAAAACTGTGCCAGGAAAATTACATCACCACCGGCCAGATTTATCAGGAAGTTATCCGCAAGGAAAGGTCTTTCGAGTATGACGGAGAGGACGTTGAAGCGATTCCCCACGTGACGGACGAAATTATCCGGCGGGTGAATCTTGCGGCGGCGAAAAATAAAGCCGAGGTCGTCATCGTCGAATTGGGCGGCACCGCCGGGGAACTGCAAAATGGCCTTTTTTTCGAAGCTAATCGGATTCTGAAACTGAGAAAACCCGACAGTGTCGTCCATATCCACGTCGTTTACGTCCCGTTTATTCAGTCTCTTGGGGAACTGAAATCAAAGCCAGCCCAGACTAGTGTTCGAATCTTAAATTCCATGGGCATTCAGCCGGATTTTCTCGTAGCCCGGGCCGAAAAGAATATTGACCAGCGGCGGCTGGAACGGCTGGCTGTTTTTTGCAACGTCCATCCGGAAGATATTATTAACGCGCCGGATCTCGAAAGCATCTACGACGAGCCTGGGGTTTTCGCGAAGCAGCATTTTTCCCAAAAAATCGCCCGGAAACTAGGTCTGCCAGCAACCGAACCTGATCTGACGGCTTGGCACAAGCTAACGGAGAGCATTAAGAACACAAATCGGACCCTGAAAATCGCTGTTGTCGGAAAATATTTCGCCACGGGAGATTACACTCTCTGTGATTCCTATGTTTCCGTCGTGGAGGCGTTAAAACACGCCGGCTGGGCGCTGGGAGCCAAGGCCAGTCTTTCTTGGATCGACAGCGAAAAGATCGAAAAAGAAGGAATGGGAGTTTTAGAAAATTTCGCCGGAATTGTTGTTCCTGGAGGCTTTGGCCGGCGGGGCACGGAAGGAATGGTTGCCGCGGTGGAGTTCGCCCGGACCCGAAAGGTACCATACCTTGGACTGTGTTACGGAATGCAAATGGCGGCGGTAGAGTTCGCGCGCCACATTCTCAAACATCCCGGCGCCAACAGCACCGAAATTGACGACACGACGCCGGACCCGATTATCCATATTATGCCGGACCAGGAAAAGAAACTTTTGCAAAAAGATTATGGCGGAACAATGCGGCTGGGTGGCTGGTTAGCACAAATTAAAAACGGAACCCTCGCGGAGAGGTGCTATCTAGTCAAAGCGGACCAGGGCTACTATTATATCAACCGCGAAAATAGCGTACTGATCGTTGAAGAACGGCACCGCCACCGCTTTGAATTCAACAACAAATATTTAGAAGAGTTCGAAAAAAGCGGGTTTACCGCCTCCGGAACCAGTCCTGAGGGTCAGCTTGTCGAGGTAATGGAATTAAAAGACCACCCGTTTTTTCTGGGGACGCAATTCCACCCGGAATTTCAATCCCAGCCGCTAAAACCGCATCCGCTGTTTCTCGGCTTTATCAGCGCCTGCTTACGGAACTAAAGGTTCGGCTCCTTCCTCTTTATTACCACTGTGGTATTTCCGGTGAACCTCTCTCAGCTGCGGGTTGGTGACGTGGATATAGCGTTGCGTCGTCGCGACGTTTTTATGTCCCAGCATCTCCTGGACGGAACGCAGGTCGGCCCCGGACCGGATTAAATCGGTCGCGAAGGTATGACGCAACGTGTGCGGCGACGGCTCAATCGCTAACCCGGCTTTGCGGGCGTACAGATGGACTAACTTCTGGACACTGCGGGTAGATAACCTTAAACCTTCACCTTTTTGGTCATTGGCCGGCCCACCTTTAAAACGGATAAACAGCGGTTTATATTCATCCGCCCGCCGGGCAAAGTAGGCCTTCAGCGCCCACTCCGCTTTTTTACTGATGAAAACCACCCGCACTCTTTTGCCCTTTCCTAAAACGGAGATCTCACTGCTCTTGAAATTGATCTCGGAGGCGTTGAGCGAAACCAGCTCCGCCACCCGCAGACCGCTGCTAAAAAGCAGTTCGAGAATAGCCCGGTCGCGTAAACCCTGGCGGGTATGTAAATCAGGAATCTGGAGCAGCTTCTCAAGGCTGGCCTCGTCCAGCACTTTGACCTTGGCTTCATCGGCTTTGAGCAGTTCAATGTTGTCAGGCGACATCACTTTTAGCGCTTGGTGGCGGATGAGATACCTTAAAAAAGCACGCAGTGCAATTAAGTGGTAATTTATCGTTACCTTTTTCAGCGGCCGGTTGCGGCTGTCAGTTAAACGGGCGAGTGCCATAATATAGCGGCTGGTAAGCGGGGGAGTGATTTCGGCGGGGGAGTCGATTTTTGTGATTTCCAGGAACCGCTTCAGGTAAAAATCATAATTGCGGACAGAGTAAGGGGAGCGGCCTTTTTCGACTTCAAGATATTCCAGAAATTTATTTTTTAATTCTTCTAATTTATCAGTCGCCATTATTAGTAGAGGAGTGAGTTATGACAAAAACCACCTTGTTCGCACAATGATTATTTTACGAACTAACAGGACAATTTTAAGCCATTTGAGGCTTCTTGTCAATTATACGCTCCTATTAACCCCGGCCAAGAGGATATTTCCGCGCTCAGCAATTCATCTGCTTCTACCCCTTTAAGAGTACGAATACGTTGCGTTAATTACATTCTACCCCCTGCGGGAAAATCATCGGCCCTTTTCCCGCACCCCGCCCTGAAAGGCTAAAAAGTGGTCAAAACAGCCATTCTACAATGCCCCAGGATTGACGCAAATTATTGAGCTGACTATCTGACCGTTTCATCAAACCCGCCTAGGCTGTCCTTAAAGGACAAACAC